>DASTBQ010000117.1:0-40275 GCA_035711995.1 Acidimicrobiia bacterium
GGTGAGAGCACATCGCTCAGATCGAGCCGGCCCAGCTCACCGATCAGGGTCTCGAAGCCGTCGATGCAGCCTGGAACGGTGACGGCGGTCGAATCGTCGAGTGGTATCTCCGTATGTCCGGAGTCTCTCAGTCGTTGCGCCGATACGCCCGAACCGGCCCTTCCCGATGCGTTGAGAGCCCGAGGCCGTTCCCATCCAGGAGCATGGATCAAGGCGAACAGGTCACCGCCCACCCCGCAGGTCTCGGGGGCCACCACCCCCTGGGTGGCGACGGCCGCGACCGCAGCGTCGACAGCGTTGCCACCTTGTTCGAAGATGAGACGACCGGCTCGTGCCGAGAGATGATGGGGTGTGGCTACCGCCCTCAAGGGGCTTTGATATCAGGGAGAAGACGGTTCATTGCGTCGAGGACCGACCTGACCACCGCACGTGACTCGTCGTCATCGACATACGCCGAACCGATGAGCATTCGTTCCCCGGTTTCGGTCACGATCACCACCTGGGCGATGGCGAGACGTCGGCTTCCCAGCGTCGTGAGGTCCATCGAGCTCACTCCGAGACCGATGTCGTGATGAATGGCCTGACGTATTGCCTCGAGTGTCGCTTCTGCAATATGACGCCAGCGTGTCGCGCTAGAGGCAGCGCCCGTCGCCTGACCGACGAGCAGACGTTCTTTCCACTTGAGGGTCACGGTGACTTCGATTCGGTTGCCGTCGATGCTCTCGGCGACGTCGGCAAGAGCAGGGCGACTCCCGGTGTTGAGCACCGAATCGGCCAGCTGAACCACTGACACGACGCGTCTGTCGATTTCGAGCCCGAACAGCGCCTGTCCAAGAGATTGCACATCTCTGACCAGCTGCTTCGGCGCCTTTGTTCGGTTTGCCAGGACGTGTATCTCGTCTACATGACCGTTGCCAGCCACCACCCTCGCCGCCTCGACTCCATCGATACGGCTGATCTTCTCCTGGAGCGCAGCAACATCCATCCTTCGCCAGCGTAAACCGGCGTCTTCCTCTCGGATACCCCCAACCTGGCGATTTCTCTTGTGGACATCCGCGCTACTGTCTAGATTGCCCAGCGCTGGAAGGACATTCGTCGGGCGTGGGGCAACGGTCTTTGACCGCTTGCTGGAATCTCTATATGGCGGGCGAGTCAGGGGCCTTTTGACATGTAAAAGTGTTCCCGATCTCGGGAACAACGGTGAGTATGGCGTCCTCGTTTAGTCGCGACCTGTAAGCATCACGCCCATCGACCCAAGCGGAGCGGAACTGTCTGTCCCGGCACACAATGCCGGTGCAAATAAAACACTCAGGTGGACGTGCAAAGAGATATGAGAGCCCGTTTGGTCCGAATTCTCGCTGCCGCCGCCAGCCTCTCAGCCTTGATTGCTGCTGGCTCGGCAGGTCAGAAGATCGGCTGATCGGGAACGCCACTCACCAAGTCAAAGGCAAACCGGGGTCCCGTGAGGTTTCTTGGAATGGAGAGTCTGAGACGTCGCTACTGGCGTCTCCAGCCTGGGGTACAGCGAAGATTGAAGATCGCTGTGCCTTATTCGGTGTTGGGGGTTCTCGTGCTCCTCCTCGCCGGAATCTACGGGAGCAGCCCCGACTGGATCATTTGGGCGATCTTCACAGCTCTCTACGTGACCCTCGAGTTCTTCGCGGTAGAGGTCAACGATCGACTCTTCCACTCGTCGTCGATCATGGTGATCATGACCGCGGGGGTGATATTCGCCATCGAGCCCGACAGCAGCGCGACGCTCGGTATGGCCCTGATGGCTGCGGTAGGACCCTTCGTTCCCGACGACTTCAGGGAACGACGGTGGTTTCAGCCGCTGGCGAACTTCGGGCAGGCTGTGGTGTCCGCCGCCGTCGCCGGCCTGATCCTCGATCTGCTCCTCGGGAATCTGGGAACCCCGACGCCTCAGAGTCTCTATCTCATCGCTCTGGCTGCGGCCGTCGCCTCGCTGGCATTCACAACTGTCCAAACGGTTCTGGTGAGACACGCCGTTCAGGTTGTCTACCCATTCGACCGTCTCCAGCCCTGGTCCCATCTGGGCATGTTGTTCGTCAGCCAGTTTCTGATGGGTCTGCTGGGTGGTCTCATCGGTGGCGCCTACCTGATAGCCGACGTCGACGCCATCCTCGTTTTGATCATCGGGGTCTACGGCATCGGTCACATGTCGCTGTACGCCTTCTCCCAGCTCCGTGTCTCACATCTCTCCGCGATCAAGGGTTTCGTGAAGACCCTCGAGGCGAAAGACATGTACACGAGGGGACACACTGAGAGAGTGGCCCAGTTCGCCGAGATGATCGGCGTGGAATATGGCTTCAACGGCACTCAGCTCGAACAGATCAAATGGGCGGCGTTGATCCACGACCTGGGGAAACTCGCCGTTCCCACCGAGCTGATTCGGAAGCGGGGTCGGCTCGACGACGAGGAATACGCCCAGATGAAGCAGCACGCTCATCTCGTCGAGGAGATCCTCGCCGAGGTCGACTTTCTCCAACCGATGGTGGAGATCGCTTCCGCACATCACAGCCACTACGACGGCAACGGTTACGGCGGGCGGGGACACATAGAGGGCAAGGCACCCAGTCTGGAGTCGAGCATCGTTGCAGTCGCCGACGCATTCGATGCGATGACCTCGGCCCGTTCGTATCGGATGGCCCTGTCCCAGCGGTACGCCCTTAACGAATTGCGCAAGCACTCGGGTGCCCAATTCCATCCGGACGTCGTCGACATGTTCGAGCGAGCTCTGCGCAAGTCTGGCCGGCGTTGGGGAGCACCGCACGTCAACGACGAGGAGATGGCACGTCGTCTCGCTGAAGAGCCGGAGTTGACCCTACGTGGCTAACTGGCATCCTCGTGTTCTCTCCGTTGTGTCCTGGCTCTTCCTCCTGGCAGTCGTTGTGGTCGGCGTGTATGCCCTCGTCGCATCCGGGGGACCGCTGCTCTATATCGTCATCGCGGCCATTGCGATCGTCATCGGTTCGATGTTCGGTGTTGCCACGTCGAACTCCGGAAATCACTTCACCATGGGGCTGGCCGCCGCTGCCGCCACGCCATTCGTGTTCTCAGGTCTCGACATCACCGAGCCTGCAGGCTCCATAGCCTCGTTCTCTCTCGGTCTGACGGTGGTGTGGCTGATCCGTCGTCTTCGCGGAGAAACAGAGCGCGACCTTCTTCCGGTGATGATCCGAAGATTCGCCGGCTACGTGGTCTATGCCGTCGTGTACTCGGCGATGCGAGTTGGTCTGTTCGCCGATCTCTCCGGTGGCTGGCAGGATCTGTTTCCGTTCGCTGTGGCGGTGGTGGCATGGCTCTCGGTCGAAGTCCTGCTCAGGGCTCTCATCGTGTTTGGCCCGAGGGAGCTGTCACGCAGCTATCTGGCTCGAGCGATGCTCCACGATCTCAATGTCTTCATGGGTCTGGCCTTGACCGGCGCTCTGTTCGGTGAGCTGTTTGCCCCGGTCGGTTGGTGGGCGTTACCCATCGCCCTCCTCCCTTATTCGTTTGCCCACTCCGCGTTCAAACGGTTCCAGGAGACCAAGACCACCTACCGGCAGACGATCAGGGCGCTTGCCCGGATCCCAGAGGTCTCCGGTCTCGGAATCGACGGTCACGCCGACCGAACCACGGACACCGCCACATCGATCGCCAAGGAGATGGGTCTGGGCCCATCACAGGTAGAGGATGTCGAGTACGCCTCCCTGATGCATGACATTGGCCGGGTTTCGTTGAGCGAGCCCCAGATCCTGAAGATGGGATACACCGACGACGACATCGCGCGATGGAGTGCCGAGATAATCGCCGAGTCGGCTTATCTGCAGAGGGTGGCGGGTCAGGTACGGGACCAATACGAGAGTTATCGCAAACCAGGCGAACAGGACGACCCGGACATCTCGATCGTCTCCAGGATCATCAAGGTTTCCGCTGCGTACGACTGGAAGGTCCACAGGAGTGGGATGTCGCCACTTGCCGCCCTTGAAGACCTTCATGCCGGCGTCGCTTATGAATACGACCCCGATGTGGTCGCCTCTCTGCGTCGTCTCCTCGAGGCCCGGGGTGTGCTCCGCCCGGTTCGAGTCTGAGCACGACATTCTCCTTCTCGCGCTGACCTCAGGTCTGGCGGTCCCCACGGTTCGCTGAACCTGGTTGAGCCTGGGCTCCTCTCCTGAAGTAGCGGCGAGGACGACGCAGTTCGTGTTCGAGGAACACGCCAAGACCCAGTGCGAGGAACACGTCGCCAAGCGAGATGACCTCGCCGATGCCCACGAAACGGAGGGGGATCACATCTGCGAAGAACGTCAGGCGAGAGGTCTCATCGAGAGGCACGTGTTTGAAGCTGCCGGAGAGGTCCGGGTTAGACACCGTGAATCCGCTGGCTACCTCGGCTGCACCGGCGAGCACGGGCATCCCCCCATTCAGCGCGATCACCACGAAGTTCATCAGCACCCCAAGACCTGCGATCCACATCCCGGCCTTCGACCGGTTGAGAAGGACCATGATCATCAGCAGTACGAACGAGACGAGAACCATCGTCAACCCGACCCACTCGGACCATCCGGCGTCCGGCAGGAACCCGGTGGCGGCCTGCAGGCCGAGCGCCACGAACAGCAACCACCAGGAACGCAGCTCGATATCGCCGAGGTTTACGAGACGACCACCGCGCAGCACTGAGATGGCCAGTGCGACGAAGATGACGATGGCGAGCCATAACATGGAATGTCGACGGTAATAGACGTGCCTCGAGAACCCGAGAGTGTGAAAAGTGTCTGTGCGCTACGAAATCGATTCGGGGAGGGCGACGATCACCATCGACGATCCGGAGCGTCGGAATCCGATGACGGTCGACACCATGGCCGGTCTCGTCGAGTACACCCGTAGCGCTGTTGACGACCCGGCGGTGAAGGTGATCGTCTACACAGGCGCGGGTGAGGAGGCATTCTGCGCCGGCGGCGACCTCTCCGGCTCTTTCGTGGACGATGCGGTGGGGCTGCATCGGCAGCGTGGGCAAATCGCGGATCTGTTCAGACTCATGTGGCGTGGCGGGAAGCCGACAGTTGCTCGAGTCAATGGTCACGCCCTGGCCGGCGGATTCGGCCTGGCGGTGGCGGCCGACATCACCATCTGCGTGAACGACGCCAAGTTGGGAACCACCGAGGTCAAAGTCGGTCTATGGCCGATGATGATCAGTGCGGTTCTCGCCCGGGTGATGCCGAGAAAGGCGGCACTCGAACTGATGCTCACCGGACGGTTCATCACACCTGAAGAGGCGCTGCGGCTGGGTGCGGTGAGCAGGGTCGTCGACCGCGACGAGCTCGATGTCGTTGTGGATCAGACCGTCGAGGCACTCTCAGCTCTGAGCTCTGCGACATTGATGTTGGGCAAGGACTCGTTCAACTCGATGGCGGACGTCTCGATCGACACTGCCCTGGACCGACTCCAGGGTGGTCTCACGGCGGTCGCCCTCACCGAGGACGCTGCGGAGGGAGTATCCGCTTTCATCGAGAAACGGCCACCTGAGTGGTCGGGTCGTTAGGCCTACTGGCCTGCAGTGATTAGTCGTTAGCGCCGATTTAGCCTTTGGCGATGCGGTACAAGGTCCAAGTCCTCGGGTGGACACTCATGTGGAGTGGTCTGTTCCTATTCGGCTACCTGGGCTGGCAGCTCTACGGCACCGACCTTGTCAATGCCGGCGTACAGGAGCAAGCCGCCGAAGACCTCACTGTCACCTTGGCGGAGTCCGAGCCGGAGCGAGAACTGGTGGACGCCGGCGAGACCGACGTTCCAGAGGTTGTCACGTGGCATCCTGAGGAGCCCGGGACGGTGGGAGAGCCGTTTGCCTTTCTCACGATCCCCAGCCTTGGAATCGAAGATCTCGTCGTGTACGAGGGTGTCGACACCGAGACGCTCAAGAAGGGACCGGGGCACATGGGCAGCACCCCATTGCCCGGGCAGCCGGGTAACGCGGTGGTCTCCGGACATCGCACGACGTACGGGCGACCCTTCTTCGACTTCGACCTGCTGGGGCCGGGTGACACAGTCGAAGTCGAGTCGTCAGCGGGAACGCACGTCTATGAGGTGCGTGAGATGCTGATCGTTGCTCCCACCGATGTCTGGGTAACCGATCCCCGGCCCGGTGGCTGGCTCACCATGACCACATGCAACCCCAAGTTCTCGGCACGGGAACGGCTCATCGTCGTCGCCGAGATGGTTGCCGGCCCCAACCTCGACTACGTCAGCCTCACCGCACCGGCCTGACCGACTGCAGATCCGACTTCTGTGTCGAAAAACCGTTCATAGAGACGGGTCTTTCGACACAGAACGGTAGAGGAGCCGTTCACCCCACCAGGTCGTCGAGCACATACTGGTCCACGACGCCCTCGTAGATCTGCTCCACGGTTCCTTCGCTATCGATGATCACCGTGTAGGGCAGACCGAAGGCCGGATAGGCAGCCTCCACCTCATCGGTTCCAAGTGCCAACGGATAGGAGGCGGCCACCTCGTCGGCGAATTGACGGGACGCCTCTTCGGCATCCCGCACCGCCACCCCAATCACCTCCACATCGGGATTGGCGTCGGCGAAGATCGAGATCGCCGGGATCTCCTCGCGACACGGGCCGCACCAAGACGCCCAGAAGTTGACAACCACGAGTTGTCCCCTGACCTCGGACAGTGTGAAGGTCCCGCCGTCGATCAACTCGACGGTGAAGTCGGGCGCCGGCTCGCCGACCCTGGCGACCGGCGCGTCGGTTGATCGGAATATCCACCCCAGTGTCAGCCCAACCGCGACGACGAGGACAAAGACACCTGTGAGTCTCAGGCTCGGGCGCGGTAGGGGCCCGGGTCTGTCCTCAGCCAGATGCCATCCTCCTCAATACGTAGTGCAGGATCCCACCGTTTCGGAGATATTCGACCTCGATAGGGGTGTCGACCCGAGCGATCGTTTCGAACTCCACGGTGCTGCCCTCCTCGTGTGTGGCGGTGACTCTGATCAGCTGACGTGGGGTCAGTCGATCGTCGACCTCGATGTTGAAGGCCTCCGTTCCGTCCAGACCCAGAGTTTCGGCGTCCTGACCCTCGAGGAAGTTGAGGGGGAGGACACCCATCATGACCAGGTTGGAACGGTGGATTCGCTCGAACGACTTGGTGATGACCGCCCTGACTCCGAGGAGAAAGGTTCCTTTGGCAGCCCAATCTCGGGAGGAGCCCATGCCGTAGTCGACCCCCCCGAGCACGACGAGCGGTGTGCCCTGCTCCTTGTATGAGAGAGCGGCCTCGAAGATCGACTTCACGTTCCCGTCGGTGAAGTCCAGCGTCCACCCGCCTTCGGTGAGCGGCGCAAGATGATTTCTGACCCGGATGTTGGCGAACGTTCCCCTGGTCATGACCCTGTCGTTGCCACGGCGAGATCCGTAGCTGTTGAACATCGCCGGCTGCACACCCTGTTCGACCAGGTACTTGCCCGCGGGCGAATCGATTGCGATGGACCCTGCCGGGCTGATGTGGTCGGTAGTCACCGAATCGCCCAGCTTCGCCAGCACCCTGGCGCCGACTATCGGCTGGATGGGATGTACCTCTGGTGTCAGGTCGGTGAAGAACGGGGGTTCCTGGACATAGGTCGACTCGGGATTCCACGCGTAGAGGTCGGATCCCGTCGTGGCGATGGCTCGCCATTCCTCGGATCCGGCGAACACGTCGCTGTACTTGTCGATGAACTGGCTCTGCCTGACGCTCGTCCCCACGATCGACGCGATCTCAGATTGCGACGGCCAGACGTCCTCGAGGAAGATCTGATTGCCGTCCTTGTCGGTGCCCAACGGGTCGGCGATCGGGTCCCAGTCGACGGTCCCCGCCAAAGCGTATGCGACCACCAGGGGCGGGGAGGCGAGATAGTTGGCCCTGACATCAGGTGAGATGCGCCCTTCGAAATTGCGATTGCCGGACAGCACCGAGACAGACACCAGGTCGTGGCTGTTTATCGCTTCGGAGATGGGCTCGGGGAGCGGGCCCGAGTTTCCGATGCAGGTGGTGCAGCCGTAACCGACAACGCCGAACCCGAGGTGCTCGAGATCGTCGAGCAGACCGGATTCGGTGAGGTACTCGGTCACGACCTTCGACCCGGGTGCAAGCGAGCTCTTAACCCAGGGCTTGCGTTGTAGTCCGAGCTCACGCGCCTTCTTCGCCACAAGCCCAGCAGCCACCATCACGTCGGGATTCGACGTGTTGGTGCACGAGGTGATCGCTGCGATGACCACGTGCCCATCCTTGAGCGTGAACGTCTGGTCGTCGTACTCCACGAGTGCGGTGGCTTGTGCCTCGAGAGCGTCCTCGGCGGTGCCGCCTTCTGCCTCCCAGCTGACGACTGTCGAGGTCTGAGCGCCGCCGTTCTTGCCGAAGGTGTTGGTGAGGTCGGACTGCCACTGCTGTCTCATCGCCGAGAGGGCGATGCGGTCCTGGGGCCGCTTCGGGCCTGCCAGGGACGGCTCGACCGTTGACATGTCGAGTTCCAGGTATGCGCTGTACACGATGTGGTGGGTGTCGTCCCGCCACATCCCTTGTGTCTTGTAGTACTGCTCGATCGTGTCGATGAGCTTGTCCTCCCGACCTGTGAGCCGGAGGTAGTTGAGTGTCTGCTCGTCGACAGGGAAGAAGCCGATTGTGGCGCCGTACTCGGGAGCCATGTTGGCGATGGTGGCCCGGTTCGCCAGGGGCATGTCGGCCAGGCCTGGTCCGTAGAACTCGACGAACTTGCCGACCACACCATGTTCCCGCAGCATCTCGGTGACCCTGAGCACGAGGTCGGTCGCAGTGGCTCCTTCCGGAAGCTTGCCGGTCAGACGGAAACCAACCACCTCGGGGAGCAGCATGTAGATGGGCTGACCCACCATGGCCGCCTCGGCCTCGATTCCGCCAACACCCCAACCGACCACGCCCAAGCCGTTGATCATGGTGGTGTGAGAGTCGGTGCCAACGAGGCTGTCCGGGTAGAGATGCTCGCCATCGTCCCAGACCACTTTGGCCAGATACTCCAGATTCACCTGATGGACGATGCCTGTTGCCGGCGGCACCACCCTGAAGTTGGCGAAGGCCGATTGGCCCCATTTGAGGAACTCGTACCGCTCCTGGTTGCGCTCGAACTCCTTTGTCGAGTTGATGATGAGAGCGTCAGGTCGGGCGAATACATCTACCTGAACCGAGTGATCGATCACGAGGTCGGCGGGAATCAGGGGGTTCACCTTTTGTGCCGACCCCTCCTCTCCTGTCATTCGGACGATGGCGGCTCGCATGGCAGCGAGGTCGACTATCGCGGGAACACCCGTGAAGTCCTGGAGGACCACCCTGCCCGGGATGAACGGGATCTCCACCTCACCCACGTCGGTGGCGTCGTAGGCGGCGATCTGGGCGACGTCGGTCTCAGTGACGCTGACGCCATCTAGATTGCGTAATGCCGACTCGAGGAGGACTTTTATCGAGTAGGGGAGCCTCTCAGTGCCTTCGATGGCGTCGAGGCGAGCTATCTCGCGCGCTCCGATGGGAGTCTCGAGAGTCGCTCGGGCCCCGAATGGGTCAGTGCTCATTTCAACCTTTCGGGTCTAGCAAACCTTTGCAATTGAGCCTAACGAGGCAGCCGGTGTCCGCCATTCCCGGCGATGGGTAACCCGAGCCGAGACCACGCCAAACGACCAATTCGAAGGGTCTTCTTCAGATGGTCAGACCACGAAAATTGCCAGCTCAGCGACCGATCGTGACCGGTACCTGGGTGACACATTCGTCGTCCAGTGCCGTGTGGGGGAAGACCACCGGGTTGCAGGGCACCGAGAGTGCGCCGAAGAGTCCGGCGACTATGCCCCGATCGAGCGAACAGATGACGTCGGGGTGGTTGGTCGCGGTCTCCCCAAAAGGGCAATGTGAGGTGAGGAGCCTCTGACCCTCGATGTCGGGGTCGACCGAGAAGCCGAGACCGGTCATGGCGCTGGCGACGGCTTGCACTGCCTCGTCGTACCCGGGGTCGTCCGGGGCTCCGATCTCGGCCGCCAGCTCCTTGCCGTAGGCACGACCGACACGCTCGGCCACTTCAGCGATGTTCGGCGGGTCGAGCTCTGCGATCACCTTGAACAACATCTCGGTGAGCATCTCGAACCGCCTCGGGGCGAAGTGAACACTCACTTCCTTGTTGGTCGGCTCGTAGATCTTTGCTGGTCTCCCGGCTCCCGGGCCACCAGAGCGAGGTTGGTGACCGACCTTGAGATAGCCGTCGTCGGCGAGACGGTCGAGATGATGACGGGCAACGTTCGGGTGGATGTCGAAGAGCGCGGCGACCTTCGAGGTGGTCATCGGGTCTGGCGACTCCCGGACCGCGATATAGATGGCGCGTCGTGTCGGATCACCAAGCGAGGCGGTGAGATCGGAGATCCTGCTGTCGAGTGTGCTGATGTCCATCTGGGGTACTGGCTGCTCGAAACTATAGTTTCAATGTCTTCTAACCACTGCCCGCGTAGGGGATTCGATGGCCGAACAAACACAACTCCACGATGCAGTCGCGTCCATCGAGTCGCCGCTGTTCGTCGGTCGCAACCTGGGTGAGCTCGGGCTGGTCAAGCAGGTCACCAAGAAACTGACGGGGAAGGTCAGGGTCGAACTACTTCTCCCAACCCCGACACCGCCAGGTGTCCTCGAAGAGAGACTTCAAGAGGCACTCTCCCCGTATGCGAGTGGTGCCGACGTCGATGTCGAGATCATGGACGACGATGCACTGACCGCCTGGATGCAACGGCTCCAACAGGAAGCTGGTCCCGGTGTCGGCGAGCCCGGGTCGTCAACTCGGGTCATCGCGATCTCCTCGGGGAAAGGCGGAGTCGGAAAGTCGTCGATCTCGGCGAATCTGGCCGTCGCCCTGGCGCGCGCCGACAAGAGAGTCGGGATCGTCGACGGTGACATCTGGGGGTTCTCGATCCCTGCGATGCTCGGCATAGTCAACCCGCCGGTAATGGTCGGCGAGATGATCGTGCCGCCGGTCGCTCACCGGGTGAAGGTGATGTCGATGGACTTCTTCGTCGGAGAGGACAAAGCGGTCATATGGCGGGGGCCGATGCTCCACAAGGCGATCGAGCAGTTCCTCAAGGACGTCTTCTGGGATGCCCTCGACTTCCTCATCGTCGACATGCCCCCTGGCACCGGAGATATCGCGATATCGATGTCACAGTTCCTCCCCAGAGCGCAGGTGATCGTTGCCACCACTCCACAGCCCACCGCTCAGAGGGTGGCGAGACGTGCCGCACTGATGGCCGCAGAGGTCGACCAGGAAGTGATCGGCGTCGTCGAGAACATGTCGTGGTTCACGGGCGACGATGGCACCCGCTATGAATTGTTTGGCGCCGGCGGCGGTAGAGCCCTAGCCGAGGAACTCGGTGTTGCTCTGATGGGCCAGATCCCGCTGCTGCCAGCTATGGGGCGTGGCGCCGATGAGGGTCAGCCGGTCTCGATCGCCGCACCCGGTTCGGAGGCCGCTGCCGCATTCGACTCTCTCGCCTCTGCGGTGATAGAGAAACGGCCGAGGATCAGGACCAACCCGGCTCTGGTGATCAATTGACGGCTCGATCGATGTCACGAGCCACGTTGGGCTGGGCCTTCGGGATATCGCTCTCGGTCCTCCTGGTTTCGATTTGGGGTCGCGCCGTGGTGGCTGACACGGACACGCTCGCCGAGTCGCTGGCGCCGCTGGCTCAGACCGACGCTGTTGTGGAGTTCGTCGCCGACTGGATGGGTGACGAGATGGTGGAGTCGGGCATCGCACCCGAGATCGTCGAGCCAACCGTTCGCTACTTCGTCGAGTCCTCAGCCGTGGGCCAGGCTGCTGACGAACTCGCCGCCGAAGTCGTGGCCGCGGCGGCTTCGACAGATCCAGGGGGTTCGAATATCGACGTGAGGGCACTACTCGTCCCAGCGGTGCCTGAGGTGGCATTGGGGCTTGGCGGTCTCGGCATCGAGATCGACGAGGCGAAGGTACGTGGGGTGGTCGAGGGCTTGGAGCCGCTGGCGATCCGCGCTCCGGATCAACCGGCATGGGTCGGCCCGTCCTCGGAGACGGCATCGCGGCTCGGCACCGCCTCCCTTCTCGCAGTTGTAGCCATGCTCGTGTTCGGTTGGGGCTTTCTGGCCCTGAGCGTGGACAGGGTTGCTGGTCTGCGCTCCCTGCTCCAACGTGTTTCGATTGGTGCGCTCAGCTTCGCGGTGTTTCTGCGTCTCGGTGCCTGGGTCATCGACCCTTCGGGCGGACGCGCCCCGGTACCTCAAACGGTGTCGAATCTCGCCGAGTCGAAATGGCTGATCCCGCTTCAGATCGCCGTCGTCGCAGCCGTATTCGCCGCTGTGGCGTATCTGTTGAGGCGTAGGCGTCGTCCTCGGCGTGGCACAGGTGTCTTCGAAGACACCGACGAGCGCCCTGTGGCGCTCAGTCGCTGAACCAAAGCCGCTCGCTCACATCCCGACTTTGTCGAGACTTCGGTACAGATAAGAGGCAGGGGTGAGGAACCAGGCTCTTTTCCCGCTGTAATAGATGCGTCCACTGTGAGGAATGAGGCTGTAGACACTGGGCGGGTCCTCGCCGAGCAACATCCCGGCGAGTTCGTATCCGAGCTGGCAGGCCAGACCGACACCGTGACCGGCGTACCCCATTGCGTACCAGGCTCCGTCGATCCGACCTATGTGGGGGATCAGGTCGAATGGGACTCCGAGCCGACCACCCCACACGTGGGTGATCGCCACGTCTGCGAGCTCCGGGAAGTAGCGGACCAGTGCGGCGCGCAGGTCGGCACCTGATTCCACGAGGTCGAGGTGGGGATGGAGGCTGCGTCGTCCCCCGAGGAGGATCCGGTCGTCGTGGGTACGTCGCATGTAGTGGAGGAGACGCTTCTTGGTGTAAGTCATCGACCCGCTCGGGAAGATCCGCCCGGCGCGCTCGGATCCGAGGGGCTCTGTGACGATGATGTAAGAACCAATCGGGACGACGAGACGGGCCAGTTCCTTGCTCGGCTGCGGCGTGGTGTATCCGTTGGTGGCAAGGACCACTTCTCCTGCGGATATCGGTCCTCGGGTCGTCTCGACACGCAGGCCAGCCCCGGTCCGTTCCATGGCTGTGGCAGCACAGTTGTCGACGAGCGCCACGCCTCTTCGAGACACCTCACCGGCGAGACCGAAGGACAACCTCGCCGGGTGTATGCCGAACCCCTCCGGCTCGAAGAGCCCGACGTTGAACGCCGCTCCGCCCACTACCGAGCCGATGTCCCGGGCGTCGAGGACGCGCCAGTCGACCCCGAATTTCTCCCGGTACCAAGCGACTGTGGCGTCGAACTTCTTGAGGCTCTTGGCACCGTATCCCAATGCGGTCATGCCTGCGTCGTGGATCAGTGCATCGATGCCGGGTCGGGTGGCCAGTTCTCGTACCAACTCGACTGAGCGCACTGTCGACGCCCACATCTCGTATCCGATCTTGGGACCGTAGATCCCGTACACAGTGTCCACGCCGGCCTTGACGTCTGGGGAGACCATTCCCCCGTTGATGGACGAGGCGCCACCGGCGATCTCGGCTGCGTCGATGACGGTGACCTGTTTGCCGGCTTCGGCGAGACGAAGGGCCGTCGATAGTCCGGTGAGACCGGAGCCGACTATGAGGTAGTCGGTCTCGGCAGGCAGCTCTGATGTCAGCCCTTCGGGCCGGGGGTGGTCGTCCACCCAGAAGGGCGTCTGCTTCACAGGTCGCGCAGGCCGGCCTCGAACAGCGATGCCATCTCGTCGACCTGCTCCCGTGTCATCGTCAGCGGCGGTGACACCTGGAGACCGCCTCCGCCCACGGCCCTGGTGAGCACACCGGCCTGACGGCAGGCAGCGGCGGCACGTGCCGGCAGTGTCTCGTCCTCTCCGAGTTCGAGCTGGATCGCGGCGAGGGCGCCCACACCTCGGCGGACGTTGGCCACGACGTCGAGTTCCTCGAGCGGCACCAAGGCGTCGTAGATCTCATCTTCGAGCTCGGCCGCCCTCTGCAGGAGACCCTCCCGCTCCAAGATGTCCATCACGATCAGACCGGCGGCACACGCGGTCGAGTGCCCCGAGTACGTGTAGCCGTGGCGGAAGATCAGACCGGGTGTGTCGAAGAAGGGCTCGGCAATCCTCGGAGCTGCCACGACACCACCCAATGGGGCGTATCCGCTGGTCACTCCTTTGGCAAAGGTGATCAGGTCGGGGTCGAGGTCGTACTTGTTCGCGGCAAACCAATCTCCGACTCTCCCGAAACCGGTGATGACCTCGTCGGAGACGTAAAGGCCACCGGCGTCACGGATCGAGGAACGGACGCTGCTCAGGTAGTCCGGACTCACCGGTCGCACGCCCCCAGCGCCAATCACGGCCTCGACGAAGATCCCAGCGATGCGGTCAGCTCCGGCGTGGTCGATCGCCTTGTCGACGGCTTCGACGTCGTCGTAGGGGACGAGCACGATGTCGGACACGAGTTCCCCTCCGTAACCACTGCGGTTCGGCTCCATCCCACCCAGAGTGGTGCCGTAGGTGTGCATCCCGTGATACGCCCATTCCCGACCGATGAACACGGTGCGATCCGGCTGGCCGATTGCGTTGAAGTAACGCCGGGCGAGTTTGGCGGCGGTGTCGACAGCGTCAGATCCGCCGGATCCGAAAAAGACCTTGGAGGCGGGGTCTGGGGCGACGTTTGCGATCCGCTCTGCGAGTTCGATTGGAGGCCGGGTGGCGTAATCGATGAATGTGTGGAAGGCCGGCATCCGGCGGGCTTGGTCCGCCATCGCGTCGACTATCTCGTCACGCCCGAAGCCAACGTTCATGTACCAGAGCGAGGCGGCGGCGTCGAGATAGCGGTTGCCCTCTTCGTCGAAGACATAGATACCATCGCCACGATCGACCACGAACGGCGCATGCTGAACCTTGGTCATGTCGGCGAAGGGGTGCCAGAAAGATCCCATGCGCGGGAGGCTAGTGATGGGTCGGGGGGTGTGCCCTGGCATCTTGGGGTGTGTAACTGGTGCCACCGCTGCACCCGGTGCCACACTCGATCTCAGTCGCTGGTCCGTCGTGGACGTAGTCGCCGTCACGGGACCTGACTGCAAACTCGTCTGTCCCGACGAGCCGCCATACTGCCGCAACGAATGAGCGCAGACCTGTTGATCCGTGGTGGCCGTGTCTTCACAGCGCACCGCCCCAACCCCTTCACGAGCGCAGTGGCCGTCACCGGGGCGACGATCTCGGCTCTAGGAGCCGAGGCGGAGGACCTGGTCGGGCCGGGCACGCGGATCATCGAGCTCCACGGTGGCATGGCCACTCCGGGCTTCATCGACGCCCATGTCCATCCCGGAACGAGCGGTCTCGATCTCCTCAGGTGCCACTTCCCTGATCACAGCGACGCCGAGGGAGCGGTGAGGGTGATTGCCGAATATGCAACCGCAAACCACGATGCTCCCTGGATCTTGGGTGCGGGCTGGCGTCAGTCCTGGTTCGAGCGGGGTTGTCCGCCCAAGGAACTGATCGATCGAGTCGTCTCCGATCGACCTGTCCTCTTGGAGAATTCGGACGGTCACGGCGCATGGGTCAACTCCACGGCACTGAAGATTGCGGGGATCGGCGCAAACACCCCCGATCCACCCGATGGCAGGATCGAGAGACTCACCGACGGCTCACCGCAGGGGACGCTGCACGAGGGGGCCATCGATCTCGTCTTGCAGCACGCCCCGCCGAACACGGTCGACGACTTCACTGCCGGTCTGGCCCGTGGTCAGCAGGAGCTGCTCAGATGGGGCATCACGGGCTGGCAGGACGCAAATGTCGGTTCCGAATTGCACGAGGCGTATCTGCGTCTTGCCGACAACGGCGAACTGACGGCACGTGTCGTCGCTGCGATGTGGTGGGATCGAGATCGCGGGCTCGAACAAATCGAGGAGCTGATCGAGCGCAGACAGAGCTCAGGGCCGAGGTTCGCGCCGACGTCGGTGAAGCTGATGCTCGACGGTGTGGCAGAGAACTTCACAGGGTCGATGCTGGAGCCCTATCTCGACACAGATCGCAATCCGACCGACAACCTTGGCATCGACTTCATCGACCCCGTGGAGTTGCGTGAAATCGTCTCCAGGCTCGACGCCGACGGATTCCAGTGTCACTTCCATGCGATCGGCGATGGGGCGGTGCGCAACGCACTCGACGCGATCGCCGCCGCCATCGATGCGAACGGGCGTGGGGAGAACCGGCACCACATCGCACACATCCAGGTAGTCCATCCCGACGACGTGCCCCGTTTCCGTGAACTGGACACGGTGGCGAACGCACAGCCGTTGTGGGCGTGTGAGGACGAGTATCAGACCGACCTGACCATTCCGTTCCTCGGCGCCGAGCGTGCCTCGTGGCAATACCCGTTTGGCTCCCTTGTCCGTGCCGGAGCTCGTATCGGCATGGGGAGCGACTGGGGAGTGTCTACCGCGAACGTCATGGAGCAGATCGATGTCGCCGTCACCCGAACCGGTGACACCGGCAAGACGTTGAACCCGAGCGAGGCGATGGACCCGATCGATGCCCTCACCGCGTTCACGGCCGGATCGGCCTACATAAACCATGCCGAGGAGACCTCCGGTCGAATCGCCGTGGGTATGCTCGCCGACCTGGCGGTTCTGGATCGCGACCCACTGGCGGACGCTCCCTTCCGAGACGTGAGGGTCAAGGCGACCATTGTCGGCGGTGAGGTGGTCTACGAGGAGGTCTGATGGGCAACGAGGCGGTGGAGCTCAGCGACGTGACAAAACGCTTCGGCGACGACGTCGTGGCGGTCGCCGACCTCGACCTCACCATCGGTGACGGCGAGTTCTTCTCACTCCTCGGCCCGTCCGGATGTGGCAAGACAACGACCCTGCGGATGATCGCCGGATTCGAGTTTCCCACAGAGGGCAGTATTCGGATCCATGGTCACGAGATGGGGCTGAAACCCCCAAACGAGCGGCCTGTCAACACGGTGTTCCAGTCCTACGCGCTCTTCCCTCACATGACGGTGTTCGACAACGTCGCCTTCGGGCTCGAGATGAAGAAGGTGTCAAAGGCCGACGTGGAGACAAGGGTGCGTCGGGTCCTCGATCAGGTGCAATTGGCCCATCGCGCCGACGCCAAGCCCAACCAGCTCTCCGGTGGGATGCAGCAGCGTGTCGCCCTGGCCCGTGCCCTCGTCAACGAGCCGGAGGTGCTGCTCCTCGACGAACCTCTGGGGGCGCTCGACCTCAAGCTCCGTCAGAACATGCAGTACGAGCTCAAGGATCTCCAGTCCAGGGTCGGGATCACGTTCGTCTATGTCACCCACGATCAGGAGGAAGCGCTGACCATGTCAGACCGGATCGGAGTAATGAGCCACGGCAAGCTACTTCAGGTTGGCGATCCCCATCAGATCTACGAGCGACCACAGTCCCGCTTCGTCGCCGACTTCATAGGCGACATCAACCTCCTGCAAGGGGAGGTCACTGCTTCGGGCGCAGCCCGACTCGCCAACGGCGTGGAGGTGGCGATCCCGTCGGGTCATCCCGCCACGGGAAAGGTGACTCTGGCCCTGCGACCGGAGCGGCTCATGGTCAGCCAGTCGGTAGATGCGGTGGCCGAAGGGCGGAACCGGATGCCGGCCACCATCACCCGACGCACCTACTTCGGCGACGTCTACTTCTATGACGTCGAGGCTGGGTTCCCCGAGCCGATCGAGGTGAAGGAGGAAAACCGGCCCGATCTCGATACCCACGAGGTGGGTGATCAAGTGGTGGTCAGCTGGTCTCCGGGTGCGGCCAATCTGGTGACCGATTGACATGACGCAGGCACCGCCGCGCATCGATGAAGAGGCTCCAGTGACCCCTGAACTGGAGGCGGCGGCGGAGCGAGCCGAGTCGAGACGCGGCTTTCTGATCGGGCTGCCCGCCTACGTATACCTGGTCCTCTTCTTCGCCATCCCGCTCGTACTCGTCCTTGTCTACTCCTTCGCCAGCAGGTCATCCACAGGACGTACCGTCCTGGAGAACTGGAACCTCGACTCCTACCAGCGACTCATCGACCCCCTGGTCGTCGAGATCTTCCTGCGTTCGTTCCTGCTCGCACTGATCACGACGGTGATCTGCTTGCTGGTCAGCTACCCCTTCGCCTATTACATCGCCACTCGCGGTCCCGGCCTCCGCAACATCCTGCTGATCCTGGTGATGATCCCGTTCTGGTCCAATTTCCTGGTGCGCACCTACGCCTGGCGGGTGATTCTCGGATCCGACGGGATCGCCTCTCAGATCAGCCAGGTTCTGGGTGGTGAGGCAGTTCGGGTGCTCTTCACCCCCACGGCGATACTCATCGGACTCGTATACGGGTTCCTTCCCTTCATGGTGCTGCCCTTGTATGCCGCCATCGAGCGTCTCGATTGGCGTCTGGTCGAGGCAGCACGCGACCTCTACGCGGACGGTTTCACGGCCTTCCGCAAGGTCACGTTGCCGCTGTCGATGCCGGGGATAGTGGCCGGTTCGATCCTGGTGTTCATCCCGTCACTCGGAGCCTACGTCACGCCCGCCATCCTGGGAGGGGCGAACACCGTGCTCATGGGTGATTACATCGTCGATCAGTTCCTCGCTGCCCGCAACTGGCCGTTCGGTTCGGCACTCTCGTTTGCCGTGATGTTCGTGATGCTGCTCGCCACCATCTTCTACTTCAGGGCGGGAGCGAAGACGTTGTGAACGAGGGCACCGGTCCTCGCGGGTGGATGCAGCGTCTGCTCGCGGTCAACGCCGTCTTGGTCTTCGTCTTCCTCTACGCCCCGATCCTGCTGCTCGTCGTGTTCTCGTTCAACGACAACAACAACGTGTCGATCTGGACCGAGCCCTCGCTCCGCTGGTACGGAGAGATGTTCCGCAACGACGACGTGATGGGTGCGTTGCGCAACTCTCTGATAGTTGCGCTGCTCTCGACTGTCGTCGCAACTGTCATCGGCACCGCCCTCGCCATCTCACTGGAGCGGTATCGCTATCGGGGCAGGGGCACCCTCGACGGTCTTGCCTACCTGCCGATCATCATCCCCGATGTGACCATGGCGGTGATGCTCCTGATCTTCTTCTTCCAGGGGTTCGACCTCCTCCAGTCGTGGTTCGGGATCCGGATGACTTCGGGTCTGCACACGATTGTCCTCGCTCACATCGCGTTCTGTATCTCATTCGTCGCAGTTGTGGTCAGGGCACGCATCGCCCAGTTCGACAGCGCCCTGGAAGATGCCGCTGCCGACCTCTACGCCAGCCGTTGGCAGACGTTTCGCAGAGTCACGCTGCCACTGATCGCACCGGGGGTGGCGGGCGGGGCACTTCTGTCGCTGACGCTGTCACTCGACGACGTGGTCGTGACCCAATTCGTCTCTGGGGCGGGATCGACGACCTTGCCGGTTTACGTCTTCGGTCTGGTGCGTCGTGGAGTCACGCCGCTGATCAACGCGGTGAGCGTGGTCATGCTGGTGGCGTCCATGGTTCTGGTAGGGATCTCGCTCGGGTTCCAGAGGGGGGCGGCGGCTCGGGAGAAAGTAGCCACTGATCCTGATGTGGTCTTGGACGGGTCACTTGAAGTTGACCGTGCCTAATCTCACCTGACCGGCTATGGCCGGGGTCCCTTGTCGTTTTGGGAGGAATTAGAGATGAAGAGAATCATGAGACTGACCGCCGTCCTCGGCGCCCTGGTGCTGGTGATCGCCGCTTGCGGCAGCGATTCTGGGTCAGGGGCGGACGCATCGGCATGCGCGCTGGACGAGGTCGATGGCGATCTCCAGCTCTACAACTGGTCGGAGTACATCGATCCCGCACTCATCACGGCCTTCGAGGAGCAGTATTCCGTTGACGTCGTGGAGAGCTTCTACGAGTCGAACGAGGCGATGTTGGCTCAGCTGCAATCAGGTGCCGTCTACGACCTGATCGTTCCTTCCGACTACATGGTCGGGATCATGATCGAGGAAGAGCTTCTCCATGAGCTTCCCGACGAGGCGGTCCCCAACCTGGCCAACCTCGATCCCAAGTTCACCGAGCTGCCGTACGATCCGGGGCCCGAGTACTCGGCGGCATATCAGTTCGGTACAACCGGGCTGGGTGTCAACACGGCATTGGTCGGTGAGGATTTCACCCCGAGCTGGGCTCTGATCTTCGACCCGGAATTGACCACCACGTTCCCCGGCGGTGTCTCGGTGCTCGACGACCCCCGGGAGACGATGGGCGCGGCACTCAAGTATCTGGGTTACTCGCTGAATGACACCGACGAGGAGCATCTCGCCGAGGCCAGAGACCTCATCGCAGCAGCCAAGGACGGGATCGCCACCTTCGACAGTGACCAGTACGACGAGGCTCTCGCCAACGGTGAGGTGGCGGTGTCCCACGGCTATTCGGGCAACATGATCATCGGTTTCGCCGACGCCGAGAACCCTGATGACTTCCAGTACGTACTTCCCGAAGAAGGCGCGACCTTCTGGATCGACAACATGGTTGTCCCGACCACGGCGGAGAGCCCGTGCACAGCGTTCACGTTCATCAACTACATCCTCGATGCCGAGAACGGTGCGACTCTCACCAACTGGAACTACTACGGGAGCCCGAACAAGGCTGCGATCGACGCGGGTCTGATAGAGCAAGAAGTAGTCGACTTCTACGCGGACACCTTCACCGCTCCGAACCTGGAGATCATCCAGGACACCGGCGACTACGAGATCAAATTCACCGACTACCTGGCCCAAGCCAAGAGCTAACCGGGATCGGGGAGGAGGGGTTCTGTTGATCCCTCCTCCCCGACCGCGGGAATGAAGGCCCTGTCGCGGGTCGCTTCGCTGTCTGTGGCGGCTCTCGTCTTGATGATCTCTGTGCCGGCATGGGCCCACACCGAGTTCGAGTACTCCGAGCCCTCCGCCGATGCCGAGGTGGCAGAGGCGGTCTCCGAGATCTTCGTCGCCTTCACCCTCCCAGTCACCCCGGTCGGGAACGGTTTCGACGTGCTGGATCCCGAAGGCGAGATCCACCAGCCCACGGTCGAGACGAACGACAACACGGTGTTCCGGCTGTTGATGAGTGAGCCACTCGCGGGAGGTGTCGTGGGCGTTCGCTACGAGGTGACAGCCGAGGACGGGCATGTCCTGGCTGGGGGCTTCTCATTCACAGTGGCCACCGCTGCAGCCACAACGACGCTGCCACCTGCGACGACGGCGGTGAGCAGTGTCACGACCACCATCGCCACTACCTCGACGGTCTTGGAAACCACCACGACCACAGGAGCGCAGCCCGAGTCGGGCTCGATGGCGCCTTGGCTGCTCGGAGGAGGGTTGGTCGCCGTTGCCACTTTCGGGCTGATCGCCGGGCTGAACACGCGATCGTCTCGATGATCTGGCTCGAGCTGGCCACCGAGCTCGACGAGTTCCTCGAGGGTGCTGGCGCCGGCACGCGGTTCGGCGAGCAATTGGCCACCGTCGGGACGCTGATCGCATTGCCCGTCACAGTGGTGGCACTTGGCGCCCTGGTCTTCATCCTGGCAGTGCACGACGGCGGCATCGCAGAGTTGAGGGCGATTTGGCGTCTCGAGGCGATCTGTGGCGTTCTCTTGATGGTCGGCGGTCTGGTCGGCGTCTACGGGGCGGCGCTGATTCTCGGGTCGGACTGGACCGGTGAGCTACTGGGTGGAACGGCCCGTGCACCGTCGTTACGGACGGCGGGGGGAATCTCGATGGCGGTGGGCTTCGCAGCGGGAAGCCACTCTGAGCGAACCGGTCTGTACGGGGCGCTGTGGATCGGCGTCGCCGGGCTCGCAATTTGTGCCACAGCCGTGGTCTCGACGGGTCACACAGTCACCCAAGGCAATCTGCTGCTCCACGTTGCGATGAATGTCATCCATCTCACGGCAGCAGCCATCTGGGTCGGTGGTCTGGTTTCCCTGATCCTGATGGCCAGGATACGACGCCGACAACCAAACGCCGGGTCGATGGCGCCCCAAGTCGTGCGTTTCTCAGGCGTCGCCACGCTCGCGATAGTGGCGGTCGCCGCAGCCGGGATCGGGATGTCGCTGACGATCGTCGACGGTCTCGGTGACTACCTCGGTACGGCGTGGGGTCGAATTCTCCTGGTCAAAGTGGCTCTCGTAGGCGGCGCCGTGGGGATCGGGGCGTACAACCACTTCGTTGTGGTCCCGGCCCTCGAGACCGACCCCGCGCATCCGATCTACCTCCCCCGATCCAGAAGCACGATCACGGCCGAGGTCGTGATCCTGCTGGCGGTGGCGGTCATCACCGGGTTCCTGACCGACACTCCGATCAACTGACGAACGCCGGGTACGATCTCTGCCATGTTCGGTGGCGAGATGCGAGTTCTCGAAGTCTTCGGCGACTCGGAGGATCTGGGCCGGGGCCATGGCTCGACATGCGCCGAGATGATCCGAGAGTACGTCGAGGATCGCATCGGTCTCTCCGCTCAGGAGGACTGGAGTGGTGGTCGGGCGGACCGGGACCTGATCCTCTCGTGTGCTGACGAGACGCTGAGTCATCACGAACGTTTTTCGGAGAGTCTGTACACAGAGATGCTGGCCATGGCCGATGCCGCTGGGATAACACCACAGGAGGCGGTCGCGGTCGGAGGCTTCACCGACCTCGTTGATCTTGTCCGGGTCAGGGTCGGATCGGCACCCGAAGAGCACAACTGCACAGGGATCATCAACCCCGGTCGCGGCTACTTCGCCCAAACCTGGGACATGCACGCCTCGGCCGGCGAGTACGTGCTGATGCTCAAGATCGATCCTCTGATGGGGCCGGATGCCTTCGTACAGACCACGGCGGGATGTCTCGGGCAGATGGGGATGAACGAGGCAGGGATCACCGTCGGCATCAACAATCTCACAGCCATGGGTAAACCAGGGGTCACCTGGCCCTTCGTGGTGCGCAAGGTTCTGGAACAGACCGACCTGGACGACGCGGTGAAGGTAGTTCTCGACGCCGACCTGGCGGGAGGCCACAACTTCTTCGTGATGGGCCCGGACGGGGACGGGGCCACCGTCGAGGCGATGCCACGCAGCAAACGAGTGACACGTGCCAACGGCAAGCCGCTCGTTCATGCCAACAACTGTCTCTATCCTGAGGCCAAGGCGGAGGAGGCGCAGCGGCCTGCTGACTGGGTGGCCAACAGCGAGGTGCGTCTCGAGATCGCCGATGCCAACGTCGACGATCTAGAGGCGTTCTTTGCCGACCCGGCGATATCGAGACGCGCCGAACAACGACACGAAGTCGCCACGTGTGGTGCGATAATCGTCGAGCCTGCCACCCGGACGATGCGAGCGGTCTGGGGGATCCCCGGCGATCACCCCTGGGAGATCTTCCAGCTCTGAGCATCGAAATCGTCAACCTCGACCCGGCCATGGCCTCGGAGCTGGAGGAGATCGAGCTGCTTTCGTTCCCGATGGCCAACCCTGATGATCTCTTGTCCAGGGACGACATCCTGGCCTATGCCGAGGTGTTCCCCGAGGGCTACTTCGTCGCTCTTCACGAGGGAAGACCCGTGGGACAGGGCGCCGGAATCTATCTCGATTTCGACTTCGACAACCCTCAGCACACGATCGCCGGCATCACAGGCGAGCACCAGTGCGGCAACCACGATCCCGATGGTGCCTGGTACTACGGGACCGACATGAGTGTCCACCCCGACTTCCGGGGAAGGGGGATCGGGGCGATGCTCTACGAAGCCAGAAAAGGTCTCGTGGTATCCGCCAAGAAGATGGGCATCATCGCCGGGGCCTCACTGCCCGGGTACTTCGAGCACAAACACGCGATATCGGCTGCCGACTATGTCGATCGAGTCGTGAGCGGCGACCTGCGGGATCCCACGCTGAGCTTTCAGATCTCTCAGGGTTTCGAGGTCCGGGCCATGTTGGAGGGGTATCTGGAAGATGAGGCAGATGACGGTTGGGCCGCACTCATCGTCTGGGAGAACCGGTCATGACCGAAACAATCGCTCTCATAAGCGGATCGGGATGGGCTTCCGGCATCAACCTCTATCTGGTGACTCTGATGCTGGGTCTCAGCGGGCGCGCCGGTTGGGCCGACATCCCCGACGTGCTGCAGCGAACCGATGTCATGGTGGTCGCCGGCATGCTGTTTGTCGTGGAGTTCTTCGCCGACAAGGTCCCATTCCTCGACAGCTTCTGGGACTCCCTGCACACCTTCATCAGGCCAATCGGCGCCGCCGCCATCGGAGCGGTGATCGCCGGTGACTCAGGGAGCATCGGCGCCGCCATGGGCGGCATCATCTCCGGGCTTCTCGCCCTCGACGCCCACGCAGCCAAGGCCAGCACGAGGGTGGTGGTGAATGCCTCACCGGAGCCTGTGAGCAACGTGGCCGTCTCCCTTGCCGAGGACACCGGGGTGGCCCTTCTGGTGACCCTGGCGGTGACCTACCCGGTGGTCACCATCATCGTCGTCGTCCTCCTGGTCATCGCGGCCACGGCCCTCACCATCTGGCT
Source organism: Acidimicrobiia bacterium (assembly GCA_035711995.1). Classification (GTDB taxonomy): domain Bacteria; phylum Actinomycetota; class Acidimicrobiia; order Spongiisociales; family ZC4RG35; genus JANQRA01. The sequence goes on from DASTBQ010000117.1 coordinate 24,538, forward strand.
CTGGAAATTCGTCCGTCGCGCCTGGGTGAAAATCAGGAACAGGACCACACCGGCAGGCCCGGGATGAGCGAAAGGGCATGCCGATCGAGTGTCATTTGATCGGAGGGGAGTTCCAGTGGGGCTCCATCGTGTCCCCAGGACGGCGCAGACCGGATATGGCCCGGTCCGCTCAGAGTCCCGCCTGGCCTGTCTTTCGCTCCGACATGCCGTTGAGGATCTCGAGGACAACCCGATTCGCCAGATACGCGGTCTGCTCACCGGGCCCGTCATAGGGCGGTGACACCTCGACGATGTCGGCGCCGAGCACAACCAGTTCCTTGGATAGACGACGGACCGTGTCCAGTATCTCCCTCGAATTGAGACCCCCCGGCTCAGGTGTCCCGGTACCGGGGGCGAGCCCAGGGTCCACGACGTCGATGTCCACCGAGATGAAGACACCCTTGGCCCCACCGTCCAACGAATACTCGACGGCCTCGTCTACAACGGACTGGAGACCGCGGTCCACTATCTCGTTCATCATGAAGTAGCGCATCTTCTGCTCCCGCATCCACTCCATCACCTCGGGCTCGGGCCAGTAGCCGCGAAGACCGATTTGGACGAACCGGTGCCCGGGGACGGCGCCGGACTCGATGAGCCGACGCATCGGAGTCCCGTGCCCGATCAGACCTCCGTTCTGGGTAAATCCGGTGTCGGCGTGGGCGTCGAAGTGAATCAATGCGACCTCGCCGAATCCGTGAACCCGGGCCACACCAAGGGCGTCGGGCCAGGTGATCGTGTGGTCGCCGCCGAGGATGATCGGGACCTTCCCGGCGCGCGCCACTTCGGTGACCACGTCGGCGATGCGATCGATCGAGACCTCGAGTTGGCCCGGCTGCACATAGACGTCTCCGATATCCACTACGCCGAGCACCTCGAAAGGATCGAGACCGGTGGGGAGGTGGGGGCGATATCCGTCCATTGCGCCGTAGTCCGCGTTGCGGATCGCCGACGGGCCGAACCGAGCTCCCGGGCGGTAGGTGGTTCCCCAGTCGAAGGGCGCTCCGAGGATCACGACGTCCCCATCACCGAGAGCGTCCATGGTGACCGCAGGACATCCGAGAAATGAGTTGCGCGAGGCAAATGAGATGTACTCGGCTGACGCGAAAGGGATCTCGGACTTCCGGTCTTCGTAGGGGGTGTACACCTTGGGCGTTACGCTAACTGGAGTTGAACAATCCTGAAGGCACGACCCCTGAGCGGGTCCAGCGCACCTATCTGTCCCTGATTTTGCTGCAAACTCTGGCAGCATCCCTGATCTGGGGTGTCAACACTTTGTTCCTCCTCGATGCGGGTCTCAGCATCACCGAGGCGTTCGTGGCCAATGCCGCGTTCACCGCCGGGATGATGATCTTCGAGGTTCCGACGGGCGTGATCGCCGACGCATGGGGCCGTCGTGCTTCATTTCTCCTGGGTGCTGGGACCCTCCTCGTTTCGACCGTCGCCTATCTCGGGCTCTGGTACATCGACGCCGGAATCGGGTGGTGGATTGTCACCTCGGCCTTCATCGGGCTGGGGTTCACGTTCTTTTCCGGCGCCACGGAGGCATGGCTGGTCGACGCCCTAACGGCAACCGGTTACAGCGGGGCCATCGAAGAGGTGTTCGGGAAAGGACAGACCGCGGTTGGATTCGCCACTCTCCTGGGCACCATCGGCGGCGGTTTTCTTGCCCAGATCAGCCTCGGAGTGCCATACATCGCCAGGTCTGTGCTTCTGTTTGCTCTGATCGTCGCCGCCTATCTTTGGATGCACGACATCGGGTATACGCCGGTTCGTGGTGCGTCCGTCAGGGCCGCAGTCACCCACATCGTCAGCGCCTCTGTCGAGCACGGCTGGCGAAACCGCCCGGTGCGGCTCTTCATGCTGGCGGCACCGTTTGCCACGGGAGTCGGGATCTGGGTCTTTTACGCATTCCAGCCCTATGTCCTCGAACTCTTCGGTGATCCGGAGGCCGTTTATCTCTCAGGTATCGCCGCTGCCGTTTACGCGGTGGCACAAATGATCGGCGGGGCATCTGTCAACTGGGCCCGACGACGCTTCGAGACACGTACAGCCGTCATCTTGAGCCAAATTGCGTTCGGTGCGTTTGGTCTTGTGATCGTGGGTCTTGCCGAGTGGTTCGACGTTCCGATCGGTTTCTGGGTGGCGATCACCTTTCTGGGAGGGATCGCTCTTTCCGGGTCGATAGCGGCGCCCATGCAGCAGGCATACATGAACGAGGTGATCCCGTCGGCGCAGAGGGCGACCGTCCTCTCTTTCTCCTCCTTGATGGGGAGCGCCGGCGGTGTTGTGATCCAGCCCGCCCTGGGAAAGGTGGCGGACGTGTACTCGTTGGGTATCGGCTACATCGTCGCCGGCATCATCAGCCTCATACAGTTCCCGTACATATGGGCGGTGAGAAGACTTGGTCGCTCCGCCGATCGAGTCGCCAAGCCGGTGAGCGCAGCGCCACCGGAGGATCTGGCAAGATGATCTGACATGGCCGAATATTCAGACGAGGCAGAGGCCGCTCACGCGGCACGGATGGGCAAGGCCATCCTCAAAGGGGTGGCGATTGGCTTTCCGGTCTGCATGATCGGGCTGACCGGGGCGATCTGGCTGATCACCGACCTGTCGATAGTGGAGGCGTTCTTCACAGCCTTTCTTCCCGGCATCCTTCTCGGTGGATTTGCGGGCGGGTTCGCCGGCATCGCCACCACCATGGATTGACCCTCTGACCTGCAGAGCCCCTTCATGTGGGCGGCACTGGAGCGTCTGAAGAAGCCAGGGAACTGATCCGTCCGCACCGGTGTCAACGAAGCAAACGTGATGAGAGAACGAGCACGAGTCCTGGTCACCGGTGCTACCGGCTATGTGGGTGGTCGACTCGTCCCCCGACTCATCGAAGCTGGACACGACGTTGTTTGTCTCGCCCGGGATCCTTCGAAGCTGGATTCCGAGCCCTGGCGTGAGCACGTTTCAGTTGTCAAGGGTGATCTACTGGAAGCGGACACTCTCGCCGCTTCTCTCGAGGGCTGCGATTACGCCTTCTATCTGGTCCACTCGATGGATGGAGGAGATTTCGGCGAGCGTGACCGTCAGTCTGCCTCGAACTTCACCACGGCAGCCAGCGGCAAGAGCTTGCGTCGGATCGTCTATCTCGGAGGGCTGGGGGAGGGCAGTCTCAGCCCCCATCTGGAGAGCCGTCAGGAGGTGGGCCGGATCCTCGCATCCGGAGATACCCCGGTGACCGAGTTGCGCGCCGCCGTGGTCATCGGCTCGGGATCAGTGTCTTTCGAGATGCTGCGGTATCTCACAGAGGTCCTACCGATCATGGTGACCCCTCGCTGGGTGCGGACTATGTGTCAACCGATTGCGATCCGTGACGTTCTCGAGGTGCTCGTCGCTGCTCTGGACGACGTCGATGGCTCCCACGTGAGGGAGATCGGTGGACCCGACCGGCTCAGCTACGAGGAAATGATGAGGATTTATGCAGAGGTGGCCGGCTTACCCCGTCGTCTGATCTTCGCCGTGCCCCTGCTGACCCCTCGTCTCTCCAGTCTCTGGATCGGGCTCGTGACTCCGCTGCCTACCGGGGTGGCCCGCCCTCTGGTGGAGAGCCTGTCTGTCGAGGTGACAGTCACTGACAACAGTTTCGCATCCAAGGCGGCGGCGCCGCTGACCGGCTATCGAGAAGCGGTCGCACGCGCCCTGCAGCGATCCCAGGAGCTGGAGGTGCCGACGCGATGGTCGGGGGTCGCCTATTGGCCCGCCCTTCCATACCCGAGCGATCCGGATTGGGCGGGTGGCACCGAGTACACAGACGTCCAGGAGGTCGAGACATCCGCACCAGGCGACGATCTCTGGTGGGCGGTCAGCCAACTCGGGGGCAATGTCGGCTACTACACCATGAACTGGGCCTGGAGGATCCGCGGGGTCATCGATTCGGTTGTAGGAGGGGTTGGTCTGCGTCGGGGCCGACGACATCCGGTCGAGCTGAGAAAAGGCGAGTCGGTCGACTTCTGGCGTGTGGTCGAGGTCGACAAAGGGGCATCCCTGCAGCTCTACGCGGAGATGAGGTTGCCCGGGGACGCCTGGCTGGTGTTCGAGGTATCACCGCGTGGTTCAGGCTCTCATCTGAGCCAGACCGCGTTGTTCCGCCCGCGCGGGCTATGGGGTCGGGTCTACTGGTGGGCGATGTTCCCGTTCCATGTGTTCATCTTCGGGCGCATGGCGCAGGCGATAGCGACGGCGGCTGAGCAGCGAGCGCAGGTCACTCCTCCCGCAGGCTGAAGACCACTGTCTGCAGGTCGGTGAACTCGTGGATGCGCTGCCGACCCCATCCGGTGTCGGTTCCGGCGGCGCCACCAAACGGCTGGAACGTCTCCCAGGTGTCGGTCGAGTCGTTGACGATCACCGTGCCCGATCGGATCCGATCGGCGTAGTAGAAAGCCTTGGTCAGGTCGTTTGTGAACACGGCGGCCTGGAGGCCGAGACGCGTCCGGTTGGCCACTCCGATGGCGTCCTCGTCGTCACGGGCACTGAGGATCGGTAGGACCGGGCCGAACGACTCCTCCTGGGAGACCTCTGAATCCTCGGGGACCTTGTCGATGATGGTGAACTCGTAGTACAGATCGGTCGCATATCCCTCGGCCCGCCTCCCCCCGACCAGCACCTCGGCTCCCCGCTCGACGGCGTCGGCCATGTGGCGGTCCATCTTCTGGGCGGTCGGCTCGTTGTTCAGCGGCCCCATGTTGGTGTCGTCGTCGAACGGGTCACCGAGACGAACCACCTCTGCTGCCTTGAGAGCCGCTTCGACGAACTCGTCGTGAACCTCGTCGAGAACGATCAGACGTTCGGTGGCCACACAGACCTGTCCGGCGTTGAAATATGCCCCGTAAACGGCAGCCTCGGCGGCTCTCTCTATGTCGGCGTCGGCGGTCACGATGGTGGGTCCGTTTCCCGACATCTCCATGATCGAACGCTTCAGACCCATCTTGGAGACGATCCGCGCACCGGTGGCCGACGAACCCGTGAAGCCGATGGCGTCGACACCCGGGTGGGTGACCAGAGCCTCCCCGATCTCACCGGCACCCGGGATGACCGAGATCGCGCCCTTGGGCACGCCGGCCTCCTCGAACACCTTGGCCATCTCGAGCAATGCCCAGCAGGTGAATTCCGGTGGCTTCACGATCAGAGCGTTGCCGGTGGCGAGACCGGGCCCGACGTACTCCATGGGGATCATCACCGGGAAGTTCCACGGTGTCACCGCCACCCACACACCGACCGGGCGGTGCATGGTGAACATTCGGCGGTTTCGCTCGGTCGTCGGGATCACCTCCCCGGAGAGACGCTTGACATCCTCGGCGGCGATCTGGAAGTAGTCACTGGCCTCGCTGATGTCGTCGATTGCCTCGGCAGTGAACGGCTTCCCTTGCTCCATCGTGAGGATGCGTGCGACCTCCTCGATCTTGTGCTGCCACAGCTCGTAGATGCGGAGACAGAGCTCAGCGCGCTCGAACGCAGTCCAGTGACGCATCTCGTCGGTCGCCAGGCGGGCAGCCGACACCGCGCGATCCATGTCAGCCCGGCTGGCGATTGGGACGTTGTAGATGTGCTCGCCGGTCACGGGTGATGACACCTCGTAGTGGCCTTCACCGGTGCCTTCGGTCCATTCGCCTGCGATGAAGAGTTTGAGGTCTTGGGGCATGCTCGAAAGTTACCGCTTCTCCAGTGAAATTAGAGAGGTGAGGAGGTTCCGTCGGAAACTCCAAGCCCTACCCAGGACGACCGATGAGCGGATTGGGCCCGGAGGGGCTGAAGCCTGTCCGACAAGGATGGGTTTGCGCAGGAAAAGTCCCTGCCGACCGTCTGACACTCGATCGGCATACCCGGGGTTGTGGGCGCACCGGTATCCTCACGGCCCACCTTCAAGGAGAGACATGGGTCTGCAGGGAAACAAGACCGCGGAATGGTTCCAGCGCGCATCGGCGAACCTGATCAACGGTGTATCGAGCCAGTTCCGGTATTGGGGCGACCAAGACACGCTTGTCATCGACAGGGGCGAAGGTGGTCATGTCTACGACATGGACGGAAAGCGATACATCGACTACCAGTGCGGGTTCGGCCCGATCATCCTCGGTCATGGCGACGAGGCAGTCGTCTCTGCGGTCGCCGAGGCGGCTGCCGGGGGCACGTCATTCGCGATGACCCAGCGCCGGGAGGTCGAAGCCGCCGAGAAGGTGATGGAGGCCCTCACGTGGGCCGACGGCATGAGGTTCACGAACACGGGCACCGAGGCCACGATGCACGCAATTCGTCTCGCCCGCGGATTCACCGGACGTGAGGTGATCCTCAAGTTCGAAGGCCAGTATCACGGTATGCACGACTACGTGCTCTTCTCGACGGCCGGAGTTCCGATCGGCGGGCTCGGATCTCGTTTCGCACCCGTTCCGCTTCAATCCAGTTCCGGGATACCCGAGGCGATCCGGACATACGTGCGGACTCTGCCATTCAACGACCTCGAACTGGCGCGACGTGCCTTCGAGAACGAGGGTCGGCGCATCGCCGCTGTGATCGTCGAACCGATGCTCGGAAACGCATTCGGGCTGATGCCGGTAGATGGGTTCTTGGAGGGTCTGCGCTCGTTGTGCGACGAGTACGGCGCGCTGCTCATCTTCGACGAGGTGAAGACCGGCTTCCGGGTGGCGGTAGGTGGAGCGAACGAGGTGTTCGGTGTCGCTCCCGACATCGGTACCTACGCCAAGGCCGTCGGCAACGGCTTCCCGGTGGCCGCTATCGCCACCACCGCCGCTGTGGCCGAGGGGTGGAAGAGAGGTGGCATCGCCCAGGCCGGCACGTACTCAGGAAACGCCGTCGCTGCCGCCGCGGCCACCGCCACGGTCACCCAGCTGCTCACAGGCGAGCCACTGGCCCGTGTGGAGAAGGTGGGGCGCTCGCTGATGGAGGGTCTGGAAGGGATCCTGTCCGACAAGGGTGTCGAGTCCGAGGTGACGGGGCATCCCTCGATGTTCTCGATCTATATGGGCGAAGGTGAGCCCAAAGAGTTCCGGGACACCAGCGGCCATGATCACGAGCTTTACGACGATGTGTGTTTCAGGATGATCGACAAAGGTGTCATGCCGTGTCCTGACGCTCTGGAGCCGTGGTTCGTGTGTGCCGCCCACTCCGACGAGGACGTCGCCACCACCTTGCAGGTGTTCGAGGAGTCGCTGACGGAGGCACTCGCCGAAGGCACTTAGGGTGAGCCCATGATTTCTGTCGCTGTTTCCGGTGCCGGTGGCAAGCTGGCCGGACCGATCATCACTGCCCTCGACGCCGCCGAGGATCTCGAGCTCGCCGCTCTGTACAACCCGAACCGGGAGGGTCACGAGCTCGCCGGGATGACGATCATCGGGGACCGCTCGGCGGTTGCCGCCGACGTCGTCGTCGAGACCGCCCATCCTGATGTGGTCTTCGAGAATCTCGAGATTTGGCGTGATGCAGGAATGGCGACAGTCGTGGGTACGTCCGGGTTCACTCCGGAGCGTCTGGACCGGTTGCGGTCGATGTGGGGCGAGGCAACACCATGTCTCGTGGTCCCCAACTTCTCGATAGGTGCAGTTCTCATGATGCGTTTCGCCGAGGAGGCCGCTGGCAAGTTCGAAGCGATCGAGATAATCGAGCGACACCACTCCACCAAGCCTGACGCACCAAGTGGAACCGCTCTTGCCACAGCAATCGGTGTCAGCCGAGGCGGTGGCAGCTCGGCCGAAGATTCCGAGGAATTGGTACCCGGAGCGCGAGGTGCGTCTGTGGAAGGAGTCAGGGTCCACGCCTTGCGGCTTCCCGGGCTCATCTCCCAACAGGAGGTGGCCCTCTCCAATCCGGGGGAGGTTCTCAGCATCGAGCACATCTCGACCAGCTACGAGTCGTTCGCTGCCGGTGCGATCACAGCGGTGCGGGGTATATCGTCCCTGGCGGGCGGGGTCCACCTGGGCCTGGACACCGTCCTCCAATAGGTTTCCGTCCATGGCAAAGATCCACGGTGGCCAGATAATCGCCAAGGCGCTCAAGAACGAGGGCGTCGACACCATATTCACCCTCACCGGCGGGCACATTGTCCCCATCCTCGACGGCTGTCTCCAGGAGGGGATGCGGATCGTCGACGTCCGTCACGAGCAGACCGCGGCCCACGCTGCTGAGGCTTACACCAGGCTGACGGGCAGACTCGGGGTCGCCGCGGTCACGGCCGGTCCCGGCGTGACCGACACCATCACCGGCGTGGCCACTGCCTTCTACGGGAGCACACCGATGCTCGTGATCGGAGGCCGTCACCTGATTCGACAGGAGTTGAAGGGTGGTCTTCAGGAGATGGACCACACCCGGCTGTTCCATTCCATCACCCAATGGTCGGCCACGGCATGGCAGGTCGACCGTCTCGCCGACTACATCGCTACCGCGTCCCGACACGCCTTCGCCGGTCGGGGCGGACCGGTGTTCCTCGACGTGCCGATGGACGTCCAATTCGACATGGTCGAGGAGACCGCCGTCCGGTTCCCCGAGTCATACCGTCAGTCGGCTGGATTCGGCGTTGATGCGGGGACGCTCGATCAGATCGTCCGGGCCTTGGCGGGTGCCGAGCGGGTCATGATCTTCGCCGGTGCGGGTGCGCGCTCAGGTGCGGAGAACCGTCTGGCCGATCTTGCGGAGATCATGCAAGCCCCGACCTACGTGAACAGTCGGGCTCGTGGTTCGTTGCCATACGGTCACGACCTGTTGGGAAATCACCTGAGGACCAGGGCCATGGCCGAGGCTGACGTGGTCCTGGCACTTGGAGTGGACTGGGACTTCCGAACCTCCTACGGCGAGAAGATCGGGACCGATGCCACCGTGATCCAGATCGATGCTGACCCCGGCAAGGTCGGGTGGAATCGGCCGGCACACGTGGCAGTGGTCGCCGACCCGATGACAGTCGTTGCCCAGTTGGTGGATCGAGCAGACGAGCTGCAGCGGGCCGACACACCTGTATGGACCAAAGAGATCATGGATGCCGAATCGGCGAAGACGGCTGAGGCGGAAACCGCGGCAGTTGACGATTCCTCCCCGGTGATGCCGCAGAGGTTCGCCAAGGAGGTTGCCGATTTCTTCGGGCCCGACTCAATCGTCTCGGTCGATGGTGGCGACATCGTCTCGACCACCGCCCGCTGGCTCCAGACCTCGACGGCAGGTCATGTCCTCGACCCCGGGCCGTTTGGGACGCTGGGTACGGGCGCCCCTTACGCAATCGCCGCCAAGACCGTCTTTCCCGAAAAGACGGTGGGCATCGTCTTCGGTGATGGCGGCTTCGGCTTCAACGGCATGGAGTACGACACCATGGTCCGACTCGATCTGCCCATCATCGGTGTGATTGGCAACGACGGAGTCTGGTCGAACATCAAGACCTTCCACCGCATGGCCTACCCGGAGCGTCTGGTGGCCACCGACCTCGGAGTACGCCCTTATCACGAGATGATTCGGGGTCTCGGTGGTTACGGAGAGTACGTCGACCATCCCGCCGAGATTCGTCCAGCCCTGGAACGCGCCAAGGCCTCGGGTCTCCCCTCCCTGATCAACGTCCACATCGCCGAGACGATGCGGATGTCCTCCAATTACAGCCAGTGACTCTGGTTCTGGGCGTATTAACGAGCGGAATCCGGCGGTTTACACCGCCAGAACGACTAATCCAACGCCCCGGGGTCGTCGGGGACGTCGACGGCGTACTGGCGGAGAACGTCGAGGGGGATGTCGTCAAGGCAGGATTGGTTGGTGGCGGCGAGGACTACGGGGGCGGCGGCACCGTCCTCGTGAGCCCGCAGCCAGTTGGCAACGGTGACACACCAACGGTCCCCGGGTTGCAGACCGGCGAACTGGTACTGCGGCATCGGTGTCACCAGGTCGTTTCCGATCCGAGCTTGATGCTCGAGGAACTCGCGGGTGACTACGGCGCACAGTGTGTGCTTGCCGACGTCACTCTCTGAGGCGACACAAGACCCGTCACGGAACCAGCCGGTGACCGGGTCGATCGAGCAGATTTCGAGCTCGCCACCGAGGACGTTGCGATCTGGCATCAGAGAAACGCCATTGTCAGGGTGCCCACTATCAGGCAGTAGATGGCGAAAGGGATGAGTCCGATACGTCGCAGTGCGGCGAGGAGGAAGGCGATGGCGAAGTAACCGGACACTGCCGCAACCGCCATGCCGACGAGGAGGTCGAGTCCGAACTCCCCCGACCCGACGAGGTCGGGCAGGGAGAGGAGACCCGCCCCGGCAATGGCCGGGATCCCGAGCAGGAACGAGAACCTGGCCGCCTGGGTCGGCTCGAACCCCCTGCTGTTCCCGGCCGAGATGGTGGTACCGGACCGTGAAATGCCGGGGATCAGGGCGAAGGCTTGGGCGATGCCCACCACGATGGCGTCGGGCACCTTCCCGTCGAGGAGTTGTCTCATGCCCTTTGCGAAAATCTGACCGATGACGAGGATGATGCCGGTGGCGATCATCGCCAGCCCGACCATCGTCACGTCCTCCTGGATCTGCTCGATGGTGTCACGGAAGGGGAGCCCGATGACGACAGCGGGGATCGTCCCCACCAGCACCAGCAGAGCGATGCGACGTCCCTCCGGGTCTTCCCGTAGGCGGACCACCTTCTTCAGGTCGGATCGGAAGTAGACCACCACCGCGATCAAGGTCCCGAGGTGGAGCACTGCCGACACCGCCAGACTTGGGGGTTGGATGTCCATGCCCATCTGGTCGAGCAGTTCGGGGATGATCACCAGGTGGCCTGAGGAGGAGATCGGGAGGAACTCGGTCAGACCCTGGACCAGCCCCCAGATGATGGCGTTGAGCACTGGGGCAACTTAGCGGTCACCCGGTGGAGATCAGGACTGCTAGCCGCCCATCGGATGCGGCCGTGGCGACCTTCGCGGAGGAGTCCGACGGGATCGCCACTCCGCCATCTGCGACGTCGAACGGGTCCGCAGAGCCGACATGAGCCACCACGCCCTCCACCTCGGTGCCGTCGTCGAGGACGACGAGCCGAACCCGGTCGCCGCTCCTTGCACCCCGGGGCAACTCGACCCCGACCACCCACCATCCGTGGGGGATCATCGAACCCTCCTCGACGACATCTGAGGCGAGGACCGGATCGCCCGCCTCGACCGGCCGGCTGGCGACGGCTCCCGGCTCGGCGGTGTCGATGAGACCGGCGGGAACCGGTCGCATCTCGGTGTTGGTCCCGTCGATCGTGTCCCCGGGCTCGATGGCCACGACTGCAAACGTCTGGTCGACTGTCGGCTCGGGCCGAAACTCGACATACCCGGCCACCACGGACACCAGGAGGACAAGAGCCCAACGGCCCAGGGGGAGTGGCTCGAACCAGAGCACGCTTCCGACGCTACGTGCATCGGTGCTGGGTTAGAAGAGTGTCGTCAGGCGCCTTCGGCCGAAGGAGATGTGCCGGCCGCTGCCTTCGTGGAGCTCTTCTCCTTCTTCTTCTCCGGCTTGGGCTCGGACTTCTCGCCACCCGACCCGTCTTTGGATGACGAGGAACTCTTGGAATCGGTGGCGTAGAAACCGCCGCCCTTGAAGACGATGCCACGAGCGTGGAACACCTTCTGCAAGTCGCCGCCGCACGCCTTGTGCTTCTTCAGCGGCTTGTCGGAGAACGATTGGAACACCTCCAAGGTGTCTCCACAGTTCTTGCAGACATACTCGTAGGTTGGCATTTCGAAGCTGACCGCGCTTTTCGTAGGGGTAGGCGAGGAATTTTAGAACCGAGCGGTGGTCTCTTCCATTCCAACCCCAGCCAATAAGATCGGAGCAGATGACACTCAACATCGCAGTGGCGGTCATCGCTGCCTATCTGGTGGGAAGTATCGACTTCGCGGTGATCGTCGCCCGTATGCACGGCGTCGACATCCGCGAGGTCGGAAGCGGCAATCCCGGCGCATCGAACGTCATGCGTTCGATCGGACGGGTCCCGGGGGCGATGGTGCTGGTCCTGGACACGATCAAGGGTGTGATCGGCGCAGCGATGGGAATGATCGCTTCGGGCACCGCCGATCCTCAGGTCGAATGGGCCTTTCTGGCCGGTCTTGCCGCGGTGGTGGGCCACTGTTATCCCATCTTCCACAAGTTCAAGGGTGGCAAGGGGGTGGCCACGGGGCTCGGCGTCCTCTTCTTCACGATGCCCCTCGTCGGGTTGATCATCGTCATCAGCTGGATGGTTCTGGTGAAGCTGACCAAGACCGCTTCGATCTCCTCTCTGATAGTCGTGTTCGCAACCATCCCGCTGGCCCTGTGGCAGGGGGTCAGGGGAATGGCTCTCGTGTGGCTGCTCGTGACAGTCGTTTTGATCGTGTGGCGACATCGGGGGAATATTCAGAGGGTGTTCAGAGGTAACGAGCAGAAGGTGCAAGCGTGAGCATCGAAGTCGCGGTCATACCCGCTGCAGGCAGGGGAACCCGTATGCGGCCGGCAACGAGGGTGGTGCCAAAGGCACTGATAACGGTCGTGGACAGACCGGCCATACAGTATGCGGTCGAGGAGGCCGCACGGGCCGGCGCCAAGGAGGCCATCGTCGTCGTCGATCTCGATGCCGGTCATCTCATCGCCCAGCACTTCAAGTTGGGCGGCCCACTACCCGGTCTCGAAGGGATCAGGGTTCGACCTGTGGTGCAGGAAGAGCCGCTCGGTCTGGGCCACGCTGTCTATGAGGCCGCAGAGATGGTGGGTGACCGTCCCTTCTTCTGTCTCCTCTCCGACAACATCGTACGTCCCGGCCAGGATGTCCTGGGTGAGATGGCGGCGGGGAGCAACGACGGCGAAGTGTCGGTGATGTGTCTTCGCCGGCTCACAGACGAATTCCTCTCCAAGTACGGCGTCGTGGTGCCCACCTCCGAGACGGTCGACGCCTACCTCGACCTGGGTGGCGCCGTCGAGAAGCCGGGAGTCGACAGCGCCCCGTCCCGTCTCGGCCTGGTCGGGAGATATCTCTTCACACCCGAGGTCTTCTCGATACTCAACAAGACAAACCCCGGAGTCGGAGGGGAGATCCAGCTCACCGACGCCATCAATGAACTGGGCCAGCGGGGACGTTTGCGCGGGTTCGTGGCCGAGACAGACCTGCTCGACACGGGCACCCCCGAGGGCTTGCTGCAGGCGACCCGGATCCTGGGCACGCATCAGTTCGGTCCTGACGTCTTCGACACGTGAGAACGATCGAGGATGTCCGGGGCCAGATCCTGGGCTCGGTGCGCCGCAAGGGCGTCGAATCGGTAAGTCTCGACGAAGCCGTGGGTCGTGTGCTGGCCGCTCCTGTGGTTGCCACGCACGACGTCCCCAGTTTCTCCAACTCGGCGATGGATGGGTTCGCGGTTCGCTCCGTCGATGTGGCCTCCCCCGATGCCGTCCTCGAAATCGTCGATGACGTTGCCGCCGGTCAGGTGGCTCTCGTCGAGGTCGGTGAAGGCCAGGCGGTCAAGATCATGACCGGAGCGCCGATGCCCTCCGGTGCCGACACGGTGGTGAGGGTGGAGGACACCGAGGAGGACGACGGCAAGGTCCGGATCGTCACCGCGGTCGAAGCGGGCACGTCGGTTCGGCCACCGGGCGGCGACGTCAAGGGCGGGACCATGGTCTTCGGACCGGGGGTGCGGATCACCGAGGCACACGTCGGCACACTCGCAACGATCGGCGTCGTTTCTCCCTTGGTGGCGAGACGTCCGAGAGTTGCGGTCATGTCGACCGGCGACGAGTTGGTCCCGGCAACTACAGAGACACTGGAACCGGGGATGATCAGGGACTCCAACAGGCCGATGATCCTCGGACTGGTGGCGGACGCCGGTGCCGAGGCGGTCGACTTCGGAAGGATTCCCGACGACGCCGACTCGCTGCGGGCGGCGCTCGGCGAGGCCGCTGCCACCACTGATGCGATAGTCACCTCTGGTGGTGTGTCGATGGGGGAGTACGACGTCACCAAGATGGTCCTTCGCGAAGAGGCGGACGTCGACTTCTATCCGGTGGCGATGAAACCTGGCAAGCCGCAGGGTTTCGGCAAAGTCGGGGGCAAGCCCTTCTTCGGCCTTCCCGGCAACCCTGTTTCGGTGTTCGTCTCGTTCGAGCAGTTCGTGCGACCGGCTCTGCTCCACATGCAGGGAGCCACCTCCCTGCTCCGTCCCAGGGTGATGGGTGTGGCCGGACAGACCTTCGAGTCCGATCCTGCCAAGGAGGAGTTCATCAGGGTTCGGTTCGAGTCCGACTCACCGAACCTGCGCTGTGCACCATCCGGTGGTCAAGGCTCCCATGTCCTCTCTGGGGTGGCCAATGCCGATGCTTTTGTCGTCATGGAAGTCGGAGTCGACAGAGTCGATGTCGAGGATCCGGTCATCGTCGAGATGTTCCGCTCCTTGGAGACGAGGAGCGTCGATGTCGGAACGTGACCTGACCCATCTCAACGAGGCGGGCGAAGTCCACATGGTGGATGTGGGTGGGAAGGACAGCACCCGTCGCACCGCGGTCGCCGAAGCTGTGGTGGCGATGCCCGCGGACCTCGTCGAGAGGTTTGTGAGCGGTGATCTGCCCAAGGGTGACGCCGCTGCTATCGCCAGGGTCGCGGGGATCATCGGGGCCAAGCGGACAGCTGACCTGATCCCGCTCTGTCATCCGATCCCGATCGAGTCAGTAGAGATTTCCCTCGAGCCGGGTGGGCATGGCATTGTCATCACCGCTACGGTTTCAACGACTGGCCAAACCGGTGTCGAGATGGAAGCAATGACCGCCGTCTCGACGGCGGCGCTCACCATCTATGACATGGTCAAAGGTGTTGAGCGTGGCGTGACAATCGAGTCGGTTCGCCTTCGCAAGAAGGAGGGGGGTCGCACCGGTTCTTGGGAACGACTGGAAGGTCGTTGATTGACGAGCCACTCTCTGGCTACGCTTCGAGAGCGGACGGAGTAACTGAGGTAACATGGATGCACCCCTCATCATTGCGGCGCTGGTGATCGTGGCCGTCTGGGCCGTATATCTGCTACCCAACGTCTTCGGTGAGCGGGGCAGCACATCGATGAACTCCACCGAAGAGTTCGACCGTTGGTCGCATTCGATCGCTCATGTTCAGAAGAAGTCAGCCGCTGACCTCGCTGCCAGCCACAAGGACCAGATCCGCACGAGACGACGTCGCATCCTGGTCCTCCTCGCCTTCGTCGCCGTTGCTTGTCTCGGCGCTGGCGTCTATACCGGCTCGATGCCATGGCTCCTCGCCGGGCTGTTCTTCACATCGCTGGTCGTCCTTTACGTCGTTGCGCTCGCCCAGATGAAGCAGCGCCGCCTGCAGCGTCTCAAGGTGACTCACGTGGCCGAACGTCCCACCGAGTGGGAAGAGCCGCAGGTCAAAGTCATCGCCAATTGACCTCGGGTCTCCCCGACGAGGTCAGATCGATCCTCGACGCCAGATTCGAAGCGCGCGAACGTGCAATCACCGAATCCCGCAAGGTCATCAGGGCCGCTGCCAACGCAATTCGATGTCTGCATCGCTCCGAGCGTGAGGGAGCCGATGTCCTGATCGAGGAGTCTGGGGGCCGGCTCGCCACGATCAACGAGGCGATTTCCGAGACGCCCGAACTGGCCAGTCACGGGGTGGTACTCGACGCGGCCAAGGAATACACCGAGGCATGCCTCACCCGGGCGG
>DASTBQ010000118.1:0-24452 GCA_035711995.1 Acidimicrobiia bacterium
GAAGGCAACCCGATGACGGACGCCCTGATTGCGTACTGGCTGACCAAACCCGATGGGTCCTACTCGCCGAGCGAAGCGGGCGGGTATGTCGAGATTGGAAGCGACGGGGCTTTTCGGATCTTCGGTCTCCGATCGGGTGCATATCTCATCTGTTTCGACACCGTCTGGCCTCTGGAGTGTTGGGATGACGTGCCGATCACCGACTTTCCGCCGGACGCCGGAACCCCGGTCGTCGTCGGACTCGGGTCGACCACACCCGGCATCGATGCCGTGCTCGGCATTGAGGGGGAACCAAGCGGTCAGCCCCCGATACTTCCGTTCACCGGTGTCGATGAGGTGGTCGGGTGGTTGGCCGGTTTGTCAGTCCTCCTTGGAGTGAGCATCAACCGCCTCGCTCGCAGTCGAGACTCCTGATCGATCAATCCGTTGGCTCGAGGAACACCACCGGGATCTCCCGGTCGGTTCGTGACTGATAAACGACGTACCCGTCGTAAGCCGCCTCGATCAGAGGCCACCAGCCTGACCGTTCCTCCGGACTGGCGGTCCGTGCCGTCATCCGGGTCTCGGTGCCGTCGATCTGCACCATGACGTCGGGGTCGGCCACGAGGTTGTAGTACCAGGTGGGATGGTCGGGTCGACCGCCATGAGAGGCGATGACGACGAGACGCTCACCTTCTCGCAGAAAGAGCAATGGGACAGTGTGTGGTCTTCCGGTGCGGTGACCCTTGGTGGTCAGCAACAACATGTCGTTGTTCACGAGCCGACGTCCGACCAACCCGTTGGTCATCCGATACAGACGGGTGTGAAAGCGCGACCAACGGCGGACCGCGGGATCCCTCATCCGGGAAGATGCTCGGCAACGACCTCACGAAGGAGATCGAGACGCATCGCACCGTTGTCGAGAATCGTGGAGTGAAATGCATTCAGATCGAATTCCCCGCCCAGGCGGTTCCGCGTTTCGGTCCGGATCTCCAGAATCTCCCGCTCACCGAGCTTGTAGGCGATGGCCTGGCCCGGCCACCCCAGATACCTGAGCACTTCGTCACGGGCCTGATCTGCTGTCCGAAAGCCGTAGACACGTATCAATTCCACGGCGCTCTCGAACGACCAGGGATGACCGGGAGCGATCGGGGACGAGCCGTCGATCTCCTTCTCGAGATGCAGTCCGATGTCAACGACCACCCGGGCGGTTCGGTACATCTGCTTGGCCAGCATCCCGAAGTAGTGCTGCGGGTTCGACAGGTACCCGAGCTCACCCATCAACACCTCGGCGTACATCCCCCACCCTTCCCCGTAGCCGGGATACCAGGTCATGAGCCGCTGGAACCTGCTGATCTGCTGTTTCCTGATCATCGCGGTCGCGATCTGAAGATGATGACCTGGGAAACCCTCGTGATAGGCGGTCGACACGTGCTGATACAGGGGAAACACGTCCTGGGAGCCAATCGAGTACCAGACCCCACCCGGTCTGGCGAAGTCCTCCGACGGCCGTGTGTAGTACGCCCCCAAGGGGGTTCCTGGTGGGGCTATAGAGACGGTGAGCGGTTTGATCAGGTCGGGCACATCGAAGTGTGACCCGGCCAGATCGTCGACGGCCTGACGAAGACGCTCCTCGACGAAAGCGACGAGCTCATCGGTCCCCGCCGCGGTGACCTCGGGGTCTGTCTCCAGATGATCCTTGACCGCCTCGAACCCGGCACCGGGCCGGATCTCTTCGGCGACCCGTTCCATCTCGGCGTGGAGCCTTGCGAACTCCATCCATCCCCAGGCGTATGCCTCTTCGGGGTCGATCGCCATCCCGACCAGGCGGTCGGCGGCGCGCAGGTAGACGTCCCGCCCCACGGCATCACGTTCGACGGCCTTTGGCAGATAGTGCTGTTCCAGCCAGTCGCCGAACTCACTGATCGCCGCACGCGCCGACACGACTGCCTCAGCCAGAGCATTGTTCTTCAGACCTTCCGAGTCGAGTTTGTCGACGATGACGCCAAGCGACGTGGGATCCTCCGACATGCGACGGGTCTGAGCGATCACCGACTCGACCTGTCGTCTCGCCACGGTCATACCCGACGAAATTCCTTCCCCGAGCAGCGTCCGATAGTCGGCGAGAGGCTCGGCGATCGTCTCCAACCTCTTGACGATGTTGTCCCGGGCATCAGCCGTGCCTGTCGGCATCATGTCGAAGATCGACCTGATCCGATGAAACGGGGAAGCCATGTGTCTCAGGTCGCGGAAGTGGTCGCCTGACCGATCCGCCTCCTCGGCCTCTGAGAACGATCCCAGGATCACCCTGGCAGCAAGACGGTCTTTGGGGTCCGGATCCTCGAGATGAGGTGTCAGCTGCGGCTCATACCGCGCCCGTATCGCTCGTCGCTCGTCGAGACCGGCAAGGCCCAAGTCGTTGCCCCATCGGTCGTCGGAGCCGGGAAGACCGAGCATCGTCGATAACACCGGACTGACGGCACAGAGGTCGTCGACGAGACGATCGGCGATCTCGAAGACATTGCTCACCCTGCCGACGCTACCGGGTCGAAGGTGATCAGAAACCCGACTCCGCCTCGTCCCCACACGTGCCATCGAGGTCGTCGAGACCGAGCGCCGCGGCGGCAGCGGCGGGATCGTTCATCAGAGCATGAGCGTCCGCCCTGAGCTGATCGATGTCGTAGTAGACCTTTCCAGGGCCCTCACCGATCTTGTAGTCGGCTCGGGTGATCCGAAGGCTGGCGATGCGGTCCGTCGACAAGACAGGCAGCAGGTCTATGAAGTCAGCAAGTCGCTCTTCGGGAATATCGGTGTGAAGACTTCTCTTCAGAGCCTCGGCGATCGCCCCGAAGCGAAACAGGATCTCCGTGGGGCTCGACTGCTCCAGCACGGCTTCGATCACACATCGCTGCCGATGCATTCGGGCGAAGTCGTCCGACTGCCGGCGGATTCGCGCATAAGCGAGCGCCTCGTGACCGTTGAGATGGCGGGTTCCCTCTTCGATGGTGATGCTCTCGATCGACCCGTTCTCGTGCGGGTATTCGTTGTCGGTGACGGTCTCGGGTACTTCGATCGTCACCCCACCGAGGGCGTCGACGATGTCGACGAAACCGTCCAGGGTCACCATGGCGTAGTGGTGAATCGGGATAGCGAAGATCTCGGAGACCGCACCCACCAGCGCATTGATACCCGGCTCGGCAGACCCCGGAAAAGCCTCCGGATTCTCTTCTGCAGCGACGTACAGGTTGGTGATCAGGTCGTCGAAGCAGTTGCAGTCCCAAATGCCCATGCCATCGGGTAGGGGAACACCGGACATATCGCGGGGGATCGAAAACATCGCGGCATCACCCGTCTGCGGGTCGAGACTCACCACGATCATCGTGTCGGTGCGAGTACTCCACCGTCCCTCACCGGCATCAGCTCCGAGGAGGAGGATGTTGAGACGCTCCATGCCATCCCAGAGAACTGGGTCCTTCGCTGGGGCCGGCGATCCAACTCCGTTGTCGACTGTGGTCGTCGTGATGTCGGCATCTGCCGCAACCGGGCCGGCGGGGCCACCACCGCCGAAAACGCTGTTGATGAGACTGTGCTGGGTGACCGCCATGTAGCCGAAAGCGACATGCGGGATCAGCAGGACCCCAGCAACCAGCCCTATCGCCAGGTTGCTCCGCCAGCGTGGGGTCACCACGTCCGACACCAGTTGATAGGCGTCGGTGGCAGCCAGCCACCGGTAACCGAGAAGCATCAGGTTGACCACCATCATCAGCGCCAACGCTGTCGGTGAGACCCACAGCTTGAGGACATCGAGTCGGAGCCAGGCGAGCATCACCAACATCAGAACGCCGATTGCCCCATCGATGACCAGCAGCCGACGACCACGATGACGCCGACCGGCGTAGATCTGACCCCACCCCGGCAACAAGGCAGAGGCAAGTGCCGCAATCGAGCCGCGTCTGGGTTGCGGCGAATGAGAACCAAGGCTGGCCACGGGATGAAAAGTCTATGAAATGAGTCTCGAAATCGGTGGATCCCAAAGCCAGGAATCCACGGGCGCCAGTATCAGAATTCGGCCATCGGGCTCATCGAATCCATAACACGGAGGACAGTCGACTCAGGGCGAGGCCAAGTCAGACCCGCGCCCCAGACCCGCTACGCCTACATGCGCAGCGACGGCACCGCCTACATCGTGGGGGGCAGCGCCGTGGCCGGCATCGCCGCCTATGCGTATCAACTGATCGGGGGACGCACTCTGGGCCCAGAGGCCTTCGCTCCGGTCTCGGTGCTACTCACCATCCACTTCCTCACTCTCATCGTCCTGCTCATGCCAATCGAGCAGCTGGTGGTGCGACGTCTCACCATCAATCGTCGTGACCGCGGCTTACCCGCCAAAGCCTGGTGGTTGGGGGTAGCCACGCTGGTCGGGGCGACTGTTTTCGCCTGGTGGGGTGCCGACCAGTACCTGAACGGAGACCGCCGCTTCATCTGGTTCACCGCTCTTACCGTGACCGGGCACTTCTTCTTCTCAGCGGCGCGCGGGCACCTCGCCGGCTGGCGACGGTTCCGGGCATACGGTCTGTCCTCGGGCGCGGCATCTGCGTTGCGTCTCGGCATCGCGATCCTCGTCACGCTGATCCACCCCTCGGCGTCGGGCTTTGCATTGGGGCTGATCATCGGGCCTGCGATCGTCATGGTGTGGAGACCGTTCCGCACCGTCGAGATGGACCGCCGGGAACTCGACGAAGCAGAACGCAAGGCGATGACCGACCGGGGTCTCCTCGCAGGGCTGGTGTTGGCTGCCGCGGCCTCGCAGGCACTCCTGCTCGGAGGGCCTTTGTTGGTCGGCTTGATAGGTGGTTCGGCAGTCGAAATCAGCATCGCGTTCGCGGCTTTCACCCTGGGACGCGCCCCCGTCACCTTCGGGTACAACCTCCTGGCCCGGGTTCTGCCGCCATTCACCGAAATGGCTGCCCGGGGGGAGCGGGACGAGTTGAGGTCATGGGCGCGCGGTATGGCGTGGGCCGCCGTCGGGTTGTCTGTGATGGCCGGTCTGTTCGGCTGGTTCTTCGGTCCCTGGGTGGTGGCGGTCGCTTTTGGTGCTGACTTCGGGCCAAGCGCCTTCACTGCGGCGACCGTGGCTGTAGGTGTGATCCTCGCCGGATCCGGGCTCTTCGTCGGTCAGATCCTCGTTGCACGCAATCATCCGGCCCGCCTTGGCGTCGCATGGCTATCGGGCGTGGTCGCCGCGGCTACCACCGTGGTGCTGGCGCTGGGCATGGACGCGGTCGCCCGGGTCTCCCTTGCGTTCACCGTCGGGGAAGTGATAGCTCTCGTCGCACTGGTCACGGGTGCAGTCTCCCGGTCCGAGGCTGGCCACCATGGCAAGGGCTCACGAGCCGCCTACTTGGTGGCCAAGCGAACCCTGGACATCGCCGCTGCCCTCGTCCTCGGAGTGCTCAGCCTCCCGGTGGTGATCCTTTCCGCTATCGCGGTCCGCATCGACAGCACCGGGCCGATCTTCTTCCGTCAGGTGCGGGTGGGACGGGGTCTGAGACCCTTCGGCATGCTCAAGATCAGGAGCATGAGAGCAGAGGCTGACGAATCCGTCTTCGCCGAACATCTCGCCAGACTCCAGGCTTCGCGTCACGGGGAGCTCGAGTCCAAGTTGCGGATCGTCGACGACGATCGCATCACACGTGTCGGTCGCTTCCTGCGGAAGTGGTCGCTCGACGAGTTGCCAAACCTCTGGAACGTGTTGGAGGGCTCGATGAGTCTGGTGGGACCCCGACCACTCGTTGAAGCCGAAGCCGAGCTCGTGGGTGTCGACAGCACTCGTTTCTCCGTGAAACCCGGGATCACAGGGCTCGCGCAGGTAAGAGGGAGGGACGACCTGACGATCGAGGAGCGCACATCGCTCGACGAGGAATACGTGTCGGCACGGACGATGAAACTCGATCTTCGGATCATCGCCCGCACGTTCCGGGAGGTCCTGGCCGGCTCAGGAGACTGAAGCTCGGGTACCGTCGGAACCATGTCCCTGAAAAAGCGCTCTACTGCTTCCTTCGAGGCCGTCGAACCGGAACTCCAGCAGATCTCAAGATGGATGTACGAGAACCCGGAGCTCGGCTACGCAGAATTCGAAGCATCGGCACGTCTCTCCTCCTTCCTCGCCGAGAACGGGTTCACGGTCGAATACCCCGCCTACGGACTGAGCACGGCATTCGAGGCAAACTCGGGCACGACAGGACCCCGGGTGGTGATCTGTGCAGAGTACGACGCCCTCCCCCAGGTTGGCCATGCCTGCGGTCACAACATCATCGCCACGTCCTCTCTGGGTGCGGGAGTCGCACTCGCCGGGCTCGCCGACGAGTTGGGGATCAGAGTCACAGTCCTCGGTACTCCTGCCGAAGAGGGCGGCGGCGGAAAGATCGACCTCATCCAAGCTGGGGCCTTCGAGGACGCCGCAGCAGCGATGCTGATTCATCCCAGCCCGCGCAACCTCGCCGACCCGCGTCTGCTCGCGGCCCAGGGCCTGAAGGTCACGTTCCGGGGGAGGACAGCGCACGCCGCCGCGACTCCGGAGATGGGGGTCAACGCCCTCGACGCCTTCGTTCAGGCCTACAACAACATCTCGACCCTCCGCCAGCAATTCCTCCCGAGTGATCGGGTCCATGGTGTGATCCACGAGGGGGGAGGGGCGCCGAACGTCATACCCGACCTGACCGTGTCCCAGTGGATAGTCAGGGCGGCCACAGCCGATCGTTTCGAGACCCTACGAGAGAGGATCCTGGCGTGCTTCGAGGCTGCCTCTACCGCTACCGGCTGCACTCTCGAGATCGATTATGAAGGTGAGCCGTACATCGATCTGGTCTCCGATCCCACGATGACAGCACTGTTCGCGGCCAACTCTGTGGCGTTGGGCCGGGAGATGCCCACTTATGCAGAGTCGAGGATCGAGACGTCGGCGTCTTCGGACATGGGGAACGTGAGCCACATCGTCGCGTCGCTCCACCCCTCGGTGAGGATCGAGACCGAGGCGGTGAACCATCAGCCGGAGTTCGCCGCCGCCACCGTCACACCGTCCGGAGAGGAGGCGATGCGTGACGGGGCACTGGCCCTGGCCCATACCGTTATCGATCTCGCCGAACAGGAGTTGTGGAGTTCGTTACGGGTTACGGTCAGCTGATGAGTCACAAGGGAACCGCAGAGACAGCCTTCACAGCCGTCGAACCCGAGCTGAGACACATCTCACGCTGGCTCTATGAGAACCCGGAGATCCAATATCAGGAGTATGAGTCGTCGGCTCGTCTCGCCAACTTCCTTGCTGGACATGGATTCGCCGTCAACCACCCGACACACGGGATGGACACTGCCTTCGCCGCCACGATCGGCAAGTCCGGCCCACGTGTCGTCATCTGCTGCGAGTACGACGGCTTGCCCGAGATCGGGCAAGCCTGTGGCCACAACATCATCGCCACCGCCGCGTTAGGTGCCGGCGTCGCACTGGCCGGAATCGTCGACGAGCTTGGGATCCGGGTCACGGTCCTGGGCACCCCCGCCGAGGAGGGTGGTGGAGGCAAGGTCGACCTGATAGACAAGGGGGCCTTCCAGGACTCGGTGGCGTCGATGATGATCCATCCCAGCCCACACGATCTCCTCGACCCCTCTTTTCAGGCACGCACTTCGTTCACCGTCGAGTACTTCGGCAAGGAGTCACACGCAGCTTTCGCCCCACAGAACGGGATAAACGCACTCGACGCCTTCGTCCAGGCGTACTTGAACGTGGCGACGCTGCGTCAGCAGATCCTGCCAACCGATCGTGTTCATTGCATCATCGACCACGGTGGCGATGCCACCAACATCATCCCGAAGTACACCCGGTCGACGTGGGGAATCAGGTCAGCCGACTCGGAGCGGCTGGCCGAGCTGATACCAAAGGTGCACGCCTGCTTCGAAGCCGCCGCTTCGGCCACCGGATGCCGTCTGGAGATCAACCAGATCGGTCATGCCTACCTGAACATGGTCAATTCCGAGGTGATGACCCGGATCTTCCAAGAGAACTCGACTTCGCTGGGGAGGCCCCTCCCCCTCGAGGCAGACATCGGCGCCTCGGGTGGATCCTCCGACATGGGGAACGTCAGCCAGGTCCTGCCCTCGATCCACCCCATGCTCGCCATCGAAACCGATGGCGCGGTGAACCATCAGTACGAGTTCGCCGCCGCCACCATCACCGAGAGCGGTGACCGGGCCATCAGGGACGGGGCCCTCGCCATGGCGTACACGATCATCGATATGGCCGCCGGGGAGGTCTGGGACGATCTGTAGGCGGAGCGAGCGGGGGGTTCGAGGGGGTCGTCCCCCTCGGTCATCAGGGCGTACACGATCATCGATATGGCCGCCGGCGAGGTCTGGACGATCTGTAGGCAAGTTTTGCTCCCGTAGGCCACATGCAATGGTTACGCTCCCCATCCGAATCACGATGGGCAGCGTGTGACACAAACTCAGATTCAAACGGTCTTGGAGGTCAAAGACCTCCAAACTCGGTTCGTCACCCAGGACGGGACAGTCCACGCGGTGAATGGGATCAGTTTCGAGTTGCGCCGCGGCGAATTCCTCGGTGTCGTCGGGGAGTCGGGTTCCGGCAAGAGCGTCACGATGATGAGTCTGCTCCGTCTCATCCCGATGCCTCCGGGAGAGATCATCTCGGGTGAGGCCACTTTCGCCGGGCAGGATCTGCTCGAGATCGACATCGAAGAGTTGCGCAGCATCAGGGGAGGAAAGATCGGCTTCATCTTCCAAGACCCGATGACTTCTTTGAACCCTGTGCTCACCATCGGTTATCAGCTCAACGAGTCTCTGGCGCTTCACACCTCCCTCAGCGACAAACAGTGCCGGATCCGGAGCAAGGAACTGCTCGACCTGGTCGGCATTCCCGACGCCGAGGCACGACTCAGGAACTACCCACACGAGCTCTCGGGAGGCATGAGGCAACGTGTGATGATCGCCATGGCCCTGGCCTGTGACCCGGAGATCTTGATCGCCGATGAGCCGACTACCGCACTAGACGTGACGATCCAGGCCCAGATCATCGAGATCATCCGCGACCTCCGGGAGAAACTGGGCACCGCTGTCATCTGGATCACTCACGACCTCGGAGTCATCGCCGGTCTCGCCGAGCGCGTGCTTGTCATGTACGCCGGCCAAATCGTCGAAGAAGCGTTGGTAAACGATCTCTACTCCAACCCACAGCACCCCTACACCGAAGGGCTGCTCGGTTCGCTGCCCCGTCTCGACCAGAAGGGCCTCGAGTTGGTCAACATCAAGGGCCAACCGCCGAACCTCTATGCCTTCCCCATCAGCTGTCCGTTCGCTCCGCGCTGTCCTTACGTGTATGACAAGTGTCTCGAAGAGAACCCGCCGCTGATGGATATCGGCAATGGCAGGAAAACCGCCTGCTGGTGGGACCTCGACAACGATCGGCCCCGTTATGGCAACTGAGATCCCACCCGCTCCGGTTGTTCCGGAGCCCAAGTCGAAACAGGTTCTGCTCAGTGTTCGAGGGCTGAAGAAGCACTTCCCGATAATGAAAGGCGTTTTCCGCCGTCAGGTCGGGTCGGTCCGCGCGGTCGACGGGGTCACCTTCGACGTCTACAAGGGGGAGACGCTCGGACTGGTTGGAGAGTCGGGCTCTGGGAAGTCGACGACAGGACGCGTGATTCTCCAATTGACCCCGGCCACCGAGGGGGAGATCGAATTCGAGGGCGTCGAACTCACCGAGACCCACGGCGATGACCTCCGCAAGTTGCGCCCGAAGATGCAGATGATCTTCCAGGACCCACACGCTTCCCTGAACCCGAGGATGACCGTGTCCTCCATAATCGGGGAGCCGCTCACCGAGCACAACAAGGCTAAAGGTGAGGTACGCAAAGAGAGGATCGAGGAGCTGCTCAGACTGGTCGGGCTGGAACCGAAACACGCAAACCGCTACCCCCACGAGTTCTCAGGTGGCCAGCGGCAAAGGATCGGGATCGCCAGGGCGATTGCCCTCAACCCTGACTTCATAGTCGCCGACGAGCCGATCGCCGCCCTCGACGTGTCGATTCAGGCCCAGGTGGTCAATCTTCTCGAGGATCTCCAGGACAAGCTCGAGCTGACCTATCTGTTCATCAGTCACGACCTCTCGATGGTGAGGCACATCGCCGACAGGGTGGCGGTCATGTATCTGGGCAAGATCATGGAGCTGGCCGACTCCGACACCCTCTACGCCGACCCCAAACACCCCTACACCAAGGCCCTGCTCTCGGCGGTGCCGGTCCCCGACCCGAAGGTGGAGGCCCAGCGAAAAAGGGTGATCCTGGAGGGTGATATCCCCAGCCCGGCGAACCCGCCCCCCGGCTGTCCTTTCAACACCCGCTGTCCGGAGGCGCAAGAGCGCTGTGTCTTGGAGGTTCCCGAGTGGCGGGAACTGGGCACCGGTCATTGGGTTGCCTGTCACTTCGCCGAGTAGATCGTTCGGTACCTAATTGTCCGGGCTTTCCAGCCCCACTGTGTTCAGACGCTGGTAGCGTTTCCCCCGATGCCGGACGATCGCTCTGGCATATGGAGGAAATGACAATATGAAGAGAACCAGATTGCTGGCGCTCCTCGCCGTATTGGCAATGATCATTGCGGCGTGTGGCGGCGGCGACGGTGAGGGTGACACCACCACCACCGCCGGAGACGGCGGAAGTGACGCCACCACCACCACATCTGATTCCACCGAGCCGACGGACGCCCCTTCGGGTGGCGGCGCCGGTGAGGATGGGCACCTTCTCCTTCTCCAGTGGCAGGCGCCTTCTCAGGCGAACTCATACCTGTCGACGGGAACGAAGGACCTACTGGCCGGTTCGCTGGTCCTCGAGCCCCTCGCCGAGTACAACTCAGCGGGCGAGCTCGTACCTGCCCTGGCTACCGAGATCCCCACAGTGGAGAACGGCGGCATCTCTGAAGACCTGACATCGATCACCTGGACTCTCCAGGAGGGCGTGCTCTGGTCTGACGGGACACCGCTCACCGCGGACGACGTCGTGTTCAGCTGGGAGTACTGCTCCGAGCCGGCCACCGGCTGTATCTCGTCTGCGTTCGGCAACGTGGCCAGCGTCGAGGCGGTGGATGACCTGACAGTCACCATCACCTTCACCGGCGCGACCCCGTGGCCTTACGTGCCATTCGTGGGTTACACCGAGCCGATCATCCAGCGGGCCCAGTTCGCCGATTGTGTCGGTGAGGCTGCCGCTGGTTGTACCGATCAGAACTTCTCGCCTGTGGGAACCGGTCCGTTCGTGGTGACCGAGCTTCGCCCGGAGGACACCGTCCTCTACGAGATGAACCCGAACTATCGGGGCATCGAAGAGGGCATGCCCCACTTCGCGACAGCCGAGATCAAGGGTGGTGGTGACGCCGAGGCCGCAGCACGTTCCGTGCTCGAAATCGGTGAGGCCGACTACGCCTGGAACCTCCAGGTGGCCCCGGAGATCCTCGAGCCGATGGAAGCGGCTGGCAACGGGACCGTCAAAGTCGGTTTCAACACCTCGGTGGAGCACATCAACCTGAACCAGACCAACCCCGAAGGCAGCGACCCGCCCTCGGAATACATGGGCGGAGACAACCCAAACCCGTTCTTCTTCGAGAACGCTGATCTGGCACGGGCACTCTCGCTGGCTATCAACCGTGACGAGATCGTCGCGGTCGGATACGGCGCGGCGGGTGCACCCACCTGCAACATGTGGCCGGTGCCTGGTGATCAACTGTCGACGAACAACGACTGGTGTCTCGTCCAGGATGTCGATGAGGCCAACCGGATCCTCGATGAGGATCTCGGCTATCTCGACACCGACGGCGACGGCATCCGTGAGCTGCCCGACGGCACCCCGCTCTCGTGGGAGTACGTGACGTCCACCAACGCAGTGCGTCAGGCCACACAGGACCTGGTCGCTGGTTACTGGCAGGCGATCGGTGTCGAGACGACGATGAGGAACGCAGACGCGGCACTCTTCTTCGACGGCACCAACGCTTCGGACGACTCGATCTGGAAGTTCTTCACGGACATCCAGATGTTCACCAACTCCGCGATCGGAACCGACGCCCAGGGTTATTTCCAGGGTTGGCAGACTTCCGAGATCCCGGAGGAGGCGAACGCTTGGGGTGGTAACAACATCCCGCGTCTCGCCAACGCCGATTACGACGCCACGTTTGCGGAATTGGCCGGCACAAGCCTGACCGATCCCGCTCGCAACGAGTTGATCATCGAGCTCAACGACTTGCTGGTCTCGTATGCCATCATCCCGCTCGTGAACCGTGGAAGCGTTTCCGCTTACTCGAACACACTGGACGGAGTTGGCGACCTCAACGGATGGGACAGCGAATACTGGAACATCCAGGAGTGGTTCCGGGCCGGCTAGGCCGATCCCGGATGTAATATCCACGCATTGACAAGAGAGCCTTCCGGATGACCCGGAAGGCTCTCTTCCTAAAGACACCTGGGCAGGTAGATCGATGGGCAGATACATCGTCAGGCGAACGCTGTTCGCTATCCCGACGCTGATTCTGATCAGCCTGATCATCTTCGCCATCCTCGACCTCGCTCCGGGCGATCCGACTTCGAACCTCCCCCTCACTCTTCCCGCGGAGATCCGTCAGCAGATCCAGGAGGCCCTGGGCGTGAATGACCCCTTCCTGGTGAAGTGGGTCAACTGGATGAAGTTGATGTTCATCAACGAGCCGATCAACACCGTCGAATCCATCTTCAACACCTGTATCGGTGACTGCGAGAACCGACCCCGCATCATTTCCTGGTCGTCACGGGCCCCTGCACTCGACATCATCTGGCAGCGGCTCCCCCAGACCCTTTGGGTGCTCGGCATCGCATTCGTGATCGGCACACTCATCGCCATCCCGGTAGGTGTCATCTCTGCCTACAAGCAGTATTCGGCGTTCGACAACGTCGGCACGTTCGTGACGATGGTCGGCTTCTCGGTTCCCGTGTTCTTCACCGGTGTCCTCGCCATCGTGATCTTCAGCGTTTGGCTGGGCTGGTTCCCGTCTTTCTATACGACAACTCACGTCGTCGACTGGACGAGCTGGGAAAGCATTTGGTTCCAGATCGAGCAGATGATCATGCCGATAGCCGTGTTGTCACTGTTCAACGCGGCTGCGTTGAGCCGGTTCACAAGGGCATCGATGCTGGACAACCTCAACGAGGACTACGTCCGCACCGCCAGATCGAAGGGTCTGAAGGAGAACAAGGTCGTGATGACCCACGTGATGCGGAACAGCATGATCCCTGTGGTGACGCTCATCGCCTTGCAGGTCCCGGGTATCTTCGCAGGTGCCATAATCACCGAACAGATTTTCAGGATCAACGGGCTGGGACAGCTCCTGATCGTCTCGATCGGCCAATCGGACGTACCGATGGTGCAGACGCTCACCTTCATGTTCGCCGTGCTGATCGTGGTCTTCAATCTCGTCGCCGACGTCACCTACGGCGTCATGGACCCACGCATTCGCTACGACTGATGAGGACCGGATAGATGGCCACCACACAGGAACGGGTCGAGCAACAGACAGAGATAATCCCCGAGTCTCAGCAGCATCGGTCGCTGCGTCAGGACGTGTGGCGTCAGTTCAAACGTCACAAGGGCGCGGTAGTGGGTCTGGTGCTCCTCGCCTTGATCGTCTTCGCCACCATCTTCGGTCCGTTCCTCTATCCGCTCGATCCCTATGAGATCGACACCACGATCGCCAATGCCCCACCATCCGGCTCTCATCCCCTGGGCACTGACAACTTGGGACGTGACGTGTTGGCCCGGGTTCTGGTCGGTGGTCGCATTTCGCTCTCGGTCGGTTTCGCCGCCATGTTGTTCGGCCTGTTCCTCGGGACCGCCATCGGTGTGATCTCGGGTTACTTCCGCAAGCTCGACGGGCCTCTGATGCGTTTCACAGACCTCTTCCTTGCCCTTCCAATACTCCCTCTGTTGCTCGTGGTCATCATGCTGTTCCGGGACAGTCTCAGTGCGGCGTTCGGTGAGGAACTGGGCATCTTCTTGCTGGTCGTCTTCATCATCGGCGTGACCAGTTGGATGCAGACAGCTCGTGTGGTCCGAGGCGACGTGCTCTCCCTGAAAGAACAGGAGTTCGTGCTGGCTGCCAGCTCGATCGGGACCCGGAAACGCAACATCATCAACCGTCACATCATCCCCAACACCCTCAGCCCGGTCATGGTGTCGGCGGCTCTCGGTGTTGCCACGGCGATCATCACCGAGTCGGCTCTCTCATTCTTGGGTCTCGGATTCCCGGCCAGCTTCCCGACCTGGGGACGCCTTCTCTTCGACGCCAACAACTACATCCAGCTGTCTCCGATCCGAGTGATCGCCCCGGGCGTGATGATCTCCCTCACCGTCATGAGCGTCAACTACATCGGTGACGGTATTCGTGATGCGCTCGACCCCAAGCTGCGCAGCAAGTAGAACATGACAGACGAGTCTCCCCGCGATCTCGACTGGCCCACGCGTCGTTGGCTTCTCTGGGGCCTGGTAGCGATCCTGGTAGTCGCTGCTGTTGTCTTGTTCTTCGTCTGGTTCGCCGACGACACGACGGAGCCACCGCCGGAGAGTGTCGGACCGCAGGCGGAATGGTCGATCCCCCTCACCGACATGAGCCAGCAAACGGTCACTCTCAAGGCGGACCTGCCCGCCGGCATCGAGACCGAGACCTGGGTCGACGAAGTGATGCTGGAGCGTGGCACCGGTGACCGCTGGGCTTGGGACATGGACGAGGAACTGCCCGAGCCAGTCGTCGAGATCAACGCATCAGCCGACTGTGCCGAGCTCAACGCCCACTTCGACGAATGGGTGGCCGGCATCGGCGCTGCCGAGGGCGAGGTTTTCAACTGGCAGGCAAGGGCCTTCACTCAACACGCCCTGAACTCGATGCGAACAGCCAGTTGCGAGATCGACCCCGACGCTCTCGCCGCAGTTGCCGGCTGACCAGCTAGACGGTGTAGGACTGGCCCCAGCCGAGTTCGACCAACTCGATCTCGTCACCGGCGAGCACGTTGCGAATCATTCCTTGGATCCACGAGCGCCCACCTTCGGTGAGATAGAAGTCGTGGATCGGAATCACCTGGCTGGGGCGAAGTCTCCTGGCGAAGTCGACGGCACCTGTGGCCGAGTCCCAGGGGACGAGTAGGGGAAGGGCCAGTACCGGCGCCGTCGATGAAGGCTCACGACTGTCTCCTGGGTGGGTTATCACCCCATCGATCGTGTAAGCACGGTTGGGCGGCTGGGCGCCGCTGGCAACCCGGGCGTGAAGCACATCTTCGATCGAGACCCCCTCCGGGGCATCCACGGTCACCTCGATGTCGTTCTCAGCGAGCAAATCGGCGACGGCCTGATTCGAATAAATCTTGACATCGGTGCCCCTGTCGATGACCCACTTGATGAAGTCGGGGTGGACATGGTCACCGTGCTCGTGACTGACCAGGATCCTGGTCACCTCTCCGATCGACTCCAGATCGACCTCACCTTCGAGAAAGGTGTGGAAACCAGGGTCGAAGAGGGTGGCGGCGTCATCGGTGACGACATGGAGACAAGAGTCGGTGAGTCTTCTGATCTCGGTCATGGGCCCCAAACCTATACAGGTGCGAATCCTAAGATTTCGGGATCAGTCGGACACTCGTCACGATGATCCTGGCGGTTACCGCCTTCCTCACTGCATGTGGCGGCGGCGGCTATCGCACCGAGCAACATTTGCTGGGCAATCACCAGGTGGATCGGAATCGGGACATGCCATACCTGCTCTGGCTTCCTGAAGACTTCGACGACGCACGCGCCTATCCGATGATCGTTTCATTGCACGGCGCCGGACCTGGCGAGTACACGCCCGAGTTCGTGATGCAGCAGGGTCTGCCCGCCGTTCTCGCTCAGAACGATCAGCCGGCAGGCTTCGACTTCGTTGTCCTCGCTCCTCAGGCTCTCGACGGTGTCGACTGGTGGTCGACAGGCCAGCCTGAGGAAGTGAACGAGATTGTCGATGACATCATCGCCGAACTGTCTATCGATCCCGACCGGGTCTATCTCACGGGCTTCGGCACAGGTGGCCAGGGCGCCTGGCATCTGGCTACCCGTTATCCCGATCGATACGCCGCGGTGGTCTCGGTAGCTGGCAGCGGGTTCGGTTCGTCGGCAGCGGTCAGCGAGGCATCGTGCGGGCTGAGCTCTGTGCCGATCTGGTCACTCCATGGAGAGAACGACCTGATTGCGGTGCACGACATCATCAGAGCCGAGGTGTCGGAATGGGAGGGTCTCTGTGGTGGTGAGGTCAGATGGACAACCCTTCCTGGCATCGGGCACTACGAGTCTTTCGCGTTGGTGTATCGAGATCCCGAGATCTACGAGTGGCTCGAGGAGCAAACCAGCTAAACCCGGAAGGGCGCGGTCGGAGGCATCGAGACCACAGTCCCGTCTTCGAGACGGAGCTCGGCGATGCACTCCGCGGCCGCTTGCTCCGCCTGGGTCTGCTCCAGACCGAGAACCGTCACCAGCGCGGTCGTTTCCTGCTCGACGTTGATGTGCTTGATTCCGGTCGGCCCCGTCTTGTGCTCGCTCAGACCGCGGAAACGAACGTAGACGTCCGCGCTGTATAGCGGTGTCGTGGTGTCGCTTTCGAAGTTGTGCTGACTCCACTCCCGTGGCCCGAGTGGCTCGCACTCGAGCCAGATCTGATAACGATGGGCTCCCTCAGTCCAGAACCCCGCGGCGAGATCGGCACTGAACTCGACTGCCCAGGGGCCACTTTCGAACTCTTCCGGCTGGGGCGCGGCGGGGAGATCCGCCACCCCACCGCAAGCAGTGACCGCCACCGACAGGGCGACCACGATGCGTCGCATCAGACCATCAGATCCCGATTGCCCGCCCGAGGAGATCGCGCTGGTAACGCGGGCTTCCCAGTAGGAGAGATGACGCCTTGGCCCGTTTCAGATAGAGATGGGCGTCGTGCTCCCATGTGAATCCGATCCCACCGTGTACCTGGATGTTCTCTCCAGCGATCCAGGTGAAGGCCTCAGAACAAACCGAGCCGGCGAGTGGAGCCGCCACCGCTAGTTCATCATCGTCCTGGCTGACCCGGGCTCCGTAGTAGGCGGTGGACCTGGCGTGCTCCACCTTCATCAGCATGTTGGCGCAACGATGCTTTATCGACTGATAGGACCCGATCGGTCTGCCGAACTGGTAGCGGCTCTTTGCGTATTCCACTGCCATGTCCATCGCGGCCTGAGCACCACCCACCTGCTCGGCGGCCAGCGCCACTGTGGCCAGCCGATGCGCTCGGACCAGACCGGGTGTCGTGTCGCCCTGGCCGACACGGTCTTCCTCTGTGAGTACGACACCGTCGAATTCCACCGTGGACTGTCGGCGTGTCGTGTCGAGCACCGACTCCGGTGTGATGGTGACCCCCGAAGCATTCGGGTCGACAGCGAACAAGACGACCTTGTCTCCCTCAGCGGCGGTCACCAGCACCAGATCTACCATCCCGGCGTCGAGGACCGCCCTTTTGGTACCGGTCAACGTCCATTTGCCCCCATGTCGGGCCACCATGGTGTGCTCGGGGTGCAACGACCAGCCGCGTGCGGTGTCGAAGAGACCAACCGTGGCGATCAACTCCCCGGTGGCAAGACGGGGCAGGATTCGGGCGTGGTCATCGGTAGTGCCCACTTCGGTGACGACCGAAGTGGCGAGGACGGCGCTGGCGAAGAACGGGCCAGGGGTGAGGAGACGACCCATCTCCTCGAGCAAAACCCCCATTTCGACGGATCCCAGACCCGCTCCCCCGTGTTCCTCGGCGATGGCGAGCCCAGTCCATCCCAGGTCCGCCATCTCCTTGTAATGAGTCCTATCGAATCCCTCGTCTGACATGATCAGATCTCGAACCGTCTCGATGTCAAACCGCTCGGTGAGAAACTGCCGGGCCGTGGACCTGATCAGCTCCTGGTCCTCGGTGGGGGTGTAGCTGACTCTGGTCTCAGCCACGGGGGACCTGCACCCAAGGGAGGTCTTTGTCGACTCGGGGCTCGCCAGGCAGACCCAGCACCCTCTCTCCGAGGATGTTGAGCATGATCTCCGAGGTCCCCCCCTCTATCGAGTTGGCCCTGGTGCGAAGAAAGGCCTTGCTCGGCTCATGCTGCCCGAAGCTGTCGGGCCGGGTCAGTTCATAGCCGTCTGGATAGAGGGTCCCGTCCAGACCGAGCAGGTCCAACGTGAACTCGGTTATCTCCTTGTTGAGGTTCGCCCACGCCAGCTTCCCGGTCGAGCCCTCTGGACCGGGGATCCCGGCACTCGCCAGTTCGTCAGCTCGATTCGACGTGAGCCGGGCTGCCTCCGCCTCGGCCCAGAGATGGAGCAACTCGTCGCGCAACACCGGGTCGTCCTCGCCGGTCTCACGCCATACCTCGACCGCCTGGCCGATGTACCCGCTCTCCCGGGGCGGAGAGCCGCCTCCTATGGCGACCCGCTCGTTCATGAGTGTGGTCAGGGCCACACGCCAACCCGCCCCCACGTCGTCGATGCGATTCCAATCGGGGATGCGGGTGTCGTTGAAGAAGACCTCGTTGAACTCGGCCTCACCTGTGATCTGATAGAGCGGCCGCACATCCACACCCTCGGCCTCCATGTCGACGATGAAGTAGGTCATTCCCTGATGTTTGGGTGCGTCGGGGTCGGTTCTCGTGACCAGCATTCCCCACTTGGCGAGATGGGCCAGCGTGGTCCAGACCTTCTGACCATTCACCACCCATTCGTCGCCGTCGCGCACGGCTCGGGTGGAGAGCCCGGCGACGTCGGATCCGGCACCCGGCTCTGAGAACAGCTGACACCAGATCTCTTCGGCGGTGAACATGGGGCGAAGCCATCTCTGCTTCTGCTCCGCCGTGGCGTGTGCGTCGAGGACGCCTGCGCCCATTGCGATACCGAGCAGATTTCGATGTCGGTTCTCGATGGAAGCTCCGCCCTCCGTGAGTCTCCGATTGATCCTGGTTTGATGTCGTCTCTGCAGACCGAGACCGCCAGAGCCCTCCGGGTGCCAGGCCCAGGCAAGACCCTTGTCGTACTGGGCTCCCCAAAACTCGATCTCAGGGGTTGAGTCGGGCGGGAACTCGGCGAGCAGCTCGTCCACCAACTCGTCGACACGGGCGAGGTCGGTGTCACTCATCGGTATTTGACCTTTCACTCAAACTTGCAGCCAACGGTAACCAGCACCGATCCGTGATGTGGAGGGGTGTGACACTGTAAGGGTCATAAACTTCTTGACCGCTTACTGACATTGCTGTAATCTGTAATTAGTGATCGGGCGTTAGCCCATTACCAGAGGAGAAGACAATGTTCGCCCCATTTTGCGAGAGACACGGCAGCACGGTGCTACTTCCAATGAGCGCCATCACTGCCCTCGAAAACAAGCCGGACGGGCTCGTAGCTCACTTCACCTGCTACTGCGGGAACCGAGGCACGTGGTGTGGTCACGAAGGCACCTGGAACTCCCGTGTCCAAGCCATCTGAGACCAGGCCTCAGAAGACCTCCGGGCTCCAGGGAGCGACATCACATCTGAAGATCCTGTGAAGGTTCCTCACGGCCTCGGAGTTTCCCTGGAGACGACCGGCCGCCGCCATCATCAGGGCGTTGCCCCCTCCCAGATAGAGGTGCCCGAGCACATCGATGTCACATGCGAGATCGGCTCCCTTTTCGACACGTTCGCAGGTCGCGGTTCCATCAGTCACGTCCAACCGATATGTGCCTGATGTCGCCGGACGCGACCCATCGGTCACCGAGATCGTTACCGAGCCGTCGCTCTCGTAGCTCCTTGCCTCGAGTGCGGCCGGGACGTCCATGAGCCGCACCCACAGTGCATCTGAGAGGACTCTCTCCATCCGGCGGGGATCACCGACGATCCCTGCGAGAGGGTCGTCGACTGGGAGACTCCAGAACTCGACATTTGGAAACAGGTCGATGTTTGTCAGGAATCGCCACAGGGCCTCGTGCGCCCGATCCGAAGTGGTCAAGAGCTCCTCGATCTCGACTTCGCCGTTGGCAATGAAGTTCTCCCACGAGGATTTCTGCCGGTACATGGCGTATCCGGTCGGCGTTCCGTCATCCTCATGGATCGCGTAGCGGAACGCAGTCTTCCCGCCACGCCACGACTCGACATCCGCGAACACCCGCTGCTCCCACCAATCATCACTGCGGGTGATCATGCCGGGGCGTTTTGCCCTGACCTCGTCCCAGAGCGCTCGCACTGATGGTTGCGCCTCCTCGCTATCGACCAACCTCACGCCGTCGGTGCCGGCTTTCCCGCCCCATTGCAATCGAGGAGCGTCGATTTTGGTCTTGTACCTGTATGTTGCCGGGCCGTACCCGAAACGCCCATAGATCGCCGATTCCGACGCCCAAAGACCCGCCACTGGCTCACCACGGCTCGCCACCTCATCGAGGTGACGACCCATCAGATCACGCAATATCCCCCGCCTGCGATGTGTCGGCTGCACGGCGATGACAGTGGTCCCTCCCATCGGCACCGCGGTCCCACCGGGAACGGTCAGCCCGAGAGAGAAAGCGGCACCGGTTCCGACGATGTCGCCGTTCTCGAACGCAGCGAAGGTGCGGTCGTATTCGAACACCTTCTCGAAACGCTCACGGGCGGCCTCGCTGTCTTCGAAGTCCTGACCAAAGCCACGGGACAGACGCGACCGGAACAATTCGACATCGTCCGCCTCGATCGTCCTGATCTCCCACATGGAGACACGACGCTAAACCCGACGGAGACGGGTCGCAGCGAATTTGGTAGAGGGGCACGTCGACGTGCCCCTCTACAAGTGCAAAGTGTCAGCCCATGGGGGGTGTTGACGGTGGTGGTGGCGGCGGCGGTGCAGATGGCTGCGTCGGGCTGGGCGATCTGATTTCCCTCGGTGTCCCGTACTTTGCCCACCACTTCTTGGCTGCATCGATACCACCGATTCCGAAGGCGATGGCGAAAGCGGCACCCACCGCGAAGATCAGGATCTTCACGATGTCTTCGGCAAACTGAACCCGGATCAACTCCAGGGCGAAGAGAACGCCAAACAGAATCGTCCCGACCTGAACCGCCGTAGCCAGCCAGCCGACACCTTGCTCCTCAGCGAATGGGCGAACCAGATTGGCGAGCCAGTTGGCGGCGGCCGCAGCGACGATGATGATGATTGCGGCAAGCAGCAACAGTGGAATCCAGGCAAGCAGTCTCTCTAGGAGTTCCACGATCGTGACGATCTGGAGGATCCGGAAGACGATCAGCAGCAATCCGATCATCAAATAGGCGTAGACGATGGTGGCCACGATCTTGGCCGGGGTCTGCTCGGTGCCTTGAAGTGCGGTGGAAACGCCGGAGCGATTCCATACGGGTTGAAACGCCCGAATCTCGAGGAGTTTCTCGACCCAGGTCCTGATCAGACCGATCAACCACCTCCCCACGACCAGTACGGCAAGGGCTACCAGAATGAGGATTGTCCACTCGATGACGGTCTCGCCGAAGGTTTGCAGCCTGTCAACGAGGCTGTCCCAGAACGACACGATGTCTCCTTTCGGTATCGATCGTCGTCAACCGTACGCATGACCAGCAACCGGTGTCGGATGACTCCCTGCGGGGGAGACGCTCACGGCGTCAGTCTTCGTGAAACCCGCTTCGGTCCGACTCGGTGTGTATCGAGCGATCACGATGGCTGTGTCGTCCCACCACAGGGCGGTGCGCCGGATCGTCGAGGACGATGGGCCCGGTGTTCACGTGAAGTAGCGAAGGACCATATGCCGCCAGCAAATTGTCCTGGGTGAGCACATCATCGGGTCTTCCCCAGGCGGCGACCCGTCCCGCCAGCAGCAGCACCCAATCGGCGGACCTAGCCTCGGAGAGATCGTGCGTGGTCAGCACCACGGTGCAGCCATCGTGGGTCTCGGCATGGACCATCTCGTCGATGGCCTGCGCGGTGAGGATGTCGACACCTGTCATCGGCTCGTCGAGGAGGAGCATGTCGTGGTCCTGTGCCAGCCCCTGAGCTACGAAGACTCTCTGCCGTTGTCCGCCGGAGAGATCATGGAGATGGCGATCCGAGATATCGCCGATCGCCATGCGCTCGATGGCTTCGTCGACCGCCCGTCTGTCGTCGTCCCGCATCCTCCCGTACGCGCCAAGGGAGGCATATCGGCCCATTGCGACTACCTCGCGGACGGTGACTGGGAGGTTTTCGTTGACTTTTGTCGATTGCATCACATAGGCGAGACGGGATCGGTCAGCTTTCACCTGGATAGAACCGTCAGTCGGCTCGACCAGGCCCGCGATCGCGTTGAGGAGAGTCGACTTGCCAGACCCGTTGGGTCCGATGATGGCGGCGACGCTGCCCTCGGGGATCTCGAAGTCCGAACTGGCCAGAGCGACGGTGCGGCCGTATCTGATCTCCAGCCCTCTGGCCGAGATCGCGGTCATGCGCAGCGTCTGCACAAGCCCTCGATCTCAAGGGCGTGATCCATTGGAACGAAGGAGGCCGCGCTCGAGATAGCGGCTACGAGGTCTTGCACCTTCTGCTCGTTCTCAGCGAGGATTTCCACGTCGGTGACCGAGCCACAGTCGACACAGACCAGGTGGTGGTGATGACCCGTGAGCCACTCGTCGAGTTCATAGCGAGTCAGCCCCTTCGCCCCCAGATGGTGTGTGAGCACGCCGGTTTCTTCCAGCACCGACAGGGTCCGATAGAGAGACGACTGCGGCACGTCGACGATCTCCGCCAGTTCAGCCGCAGAGAGCGGGCCATCTGCCCGGGACAACGCTGTGACCACCGAGCGACGTCCCCGGGTGTAGCGGATCTCGTTTTCGAAGAGCCTGAGCTCTATCTGCCGGTCCAGTGCCGATTTGGTCAACACTCTCTCCAAATGATTATGATTCTCAACGTAATGATAATGAGTCTCATTTCTGGTGGCAAATCGAGAATCCTCCTGCTGGTCCCCGCCATCGCGCTCTGTTTCGCCGCATGTGGCGACGGACAAACTGAAGGAGATGGGGTGACGGTCGTCGCTACCACCTCGATCTGGGGCGATGTTGCTGCAGAGATCGTCGGCGATGCCGGCACTGTCGAGGTGTTGATCCCCATGGGCAGCGACGCTCACGACTACCAGGCGACCCCGCGCCAGGTGGCGAGTCTCATCGACGCAGACCTGGTGATCGTCAACGGTCTCGGGCTGGAAGAAGGTCTGTCTGACGTCCTGGAGTCGGCTCACGACGACGGAGCCAACTTGCTGGAGGTAGGCCCTGCGGTCGACCCACTCCCATTCGGCGAGAACGAGCACGAGGATGAAGATGACCACGGGGATCTCGACCCCCATGTCTGGTTCGACCCGGCACGCGCAGGAGAGGCCGCGTTGCTCATCGCCGAGGCCCTCGGCGCCGTCGAGCCCGGTGTCGACTGGGAGACAAGAGCAGAGACATACCGGGACGAAATGGTGCAGCTCTCGAGCGATATCGAAACCACTCTCGCCGAGGTGCCCGAGTCGCGACGCAAGCTGGTGACGAATCACGAGGCACTCGGCTACTTCGCCGACACCTTCGACTTCGAAGTCGTGGGCGTCGTCATCCCCGGCGGCTCGACTCTGGCCGATCCCAGCTCTGCCGAGCTCGCCGCGCTGGTGGAAGTGATCGAGACCGAACAGGTGGGTGCGATCTTCACCGAGACGAGCCAGCCCGACGACCTGGCTCGAGCAGTCGCTACCGAAGTGGGTGAGGAGATCGCGGTAGTCGAGCTGCACACCGAATCGCTGGGGGATCCCCCGGCCGACACTCTGGCCGGCATGCTCCAAGAGAACGCTGACAGGATCGCCAACGCCTTGCGATGAGTCAGAGTTAGCTTCCCGGCGTGGACTGGTTACTCGACCCCTTCGAACTCGCCTTCCAGCAGAGGGCCCTGATGGGAGGAGCTCTGGCTGCCATCGCCCTCGCTTTCGTGGGCACATGGGTCGTGATTCGGGGAATGAGCTTCCTCGGTGACGCCCTCGTCCATGGGGTGGTGCCCGGGATCGCACTGGCCATCCTCTTCGAGTTCAACGTGCTCCTCGGCGCCCTGGCCGCCGCCGGCGTGATGCTCGCCGGGATCAACCTGGTTCACCGTCAGACCACCTTCTCCGAGGACACCTCGATCGGTCTGCTGTTCGTGGGGATGCTCGGGCTAGGAGTGATCCTGATCTCACGCACCGAGTCGTACACCGGAAGTCTCACCGCGATCCTGTTCGGCGATGCCCTGGGCGTCACCGCTGGCGACGTGATCTTGTTGGCCGTCCTCGTGATCGTGACACTCATGGCCACCATCGTCTTCTACAGGTCGTTCCTCGCCCTCTCCTTCAACGAGCAGAAGGCGTCACTCCTCGGTCTTCGCCCACGTCTC
>DASTBQ010000119.1:0-3384 GCA_035711995.1 Acidimicrobiia bacterium
CCCGGGGCCGGGGGCAGGTCTTCGTCGAGGATGGCCTCGTACAGCTCGGTGGTCTCCTCGAGCGGCGCGACCCCGAGCTCCTGCTCGAGAACC
Organism: Acidimicrobiia bacterium; assembly: GCA_035711995.1. Taxonomy (GTDB): domain Bacteria; phylum Actinomycetota; class Acidimicrobiia; order Spongiisociales; family ZC4RG35; genus JANQRA01. The sequence goes on from DASTBQ010000119.1 coordinate 94, forward strand.
GTGACACAAGCGCGATAGGCCTCGATGGCGCCGGGCCGGTCCCCCGACCACGCATGGAGCAGCATGAGGAAGCGGTGGGCCGGTTCGTGGAGGGGGTCGAGCTCCAGCCACCTGTTCACCGTCGTGATGGCACCCGGGTAATCACCAGCTGCGGCCAGGGCGGTGCCCAGCCGGTGGTAGGTCTCCCCGATCCGGATCCGCACCGTTTCGGACATGCTCCGAACCCAGTCCTCGAACTCGGGCGACGCCTTCACCGAGAAACCTTCCAGGAAGTCACCCCGATACAGGTCGGCAGCGGTGCGCAGATGCGGGATGCAGCGTTCGCAGACATCACGGGGGTCATGCCCGTGCTCCCAAGTGGCGGCGATCTCGGATTCCAGGACGTCGAGGTCCGACCGCACCGGGCCGATAAGGGTGACCAGGTTCCGGTCCGCTCCGATCAGATCGGGATGGGTGGCCCCCCGAAGGGCGGAGAGAGTGCGTCGCAGCGTGGCCCGGGCCCGTTCCTGTGGGGCGTCAGCCCAGAACAAACCGGCCAGTGAGTCCCTCGATCCCGACTTCTCGACGGTCAGAAAGGCGAGAAGGGCGATGGCCTTGCGAGTGTCGACCACGACCGGCCTCCCGTCCAGGAGGACCTCGGGACGTCCCAAGAGATTGACTTCCAGCAAGACCCGTCACCTTCTGCGTTGCAGCGGGCAACGTAGCGGGCGCGTTACGGCTACCGGGAACCCCGCTGAGCGCGGAACGCTTCGTGTTCCGTGACGCTTCTCCGTTTCACTTACGTAACGCCCCGATACCAATCTGCGCCCTGCATGAGGGATGGAGAGGTAGGAGTGCCCCGCGCCGGGGCCAGGAGCGCCCTTGCGGTGGCAATCGTCGGGGTGGTTCTACTGTCGATTCGAATCGTCGGCGGCATGCTCGGATGGCTGGATCCTCTGTCTTTCGACGCCGATACCTTGGCAAACCTGGCGACGATGGCCCTCTTTCTGGTCCTCGGCCCGCTCGTCCTCTGGAAAGCCGACGGGAACCGGGTGGGCTGGGTCTTCTCCGGCATCGGGCTGTTCATCGCCGGTTCGGCGATAGCCGGCGGTCTGGCCGACCGAGGATATCTGGCGTTCTCCGCCATCGGTGGAGGCCTGTGGCTGGGCTGGATCATCGGTGTGGGCACCCTGGTACTTTGGTTTCCTACGGGTGACGTTCCGTCGCGACGATGGCTATGGCTGCAGTGGCTCGGTTTGGTTCTGGTGGCGCTCACCTTCATCAGTTACTCCTTCACCGATCAGCTCTGCGCCGATTTCTCCGACGGAGAGTGTCTGCAGTGGGTCAGCAACCCAATCGGCATTCGGGGCATGCCCAACCCGGAGTTCGGTTGGCTGTCCGGCCCGCTGTTCGCCCTGTATCCCGTCTTCATGGGTGGCGCCGTCTTGTCGTTGTTCATCCGGTACCGGAAGGCGAAGACCGTGGAGCGGCTCCAGCTGAAATGGTTCCTCCTCGCATGCGCTTCCTTCGTCGCCGCCCTCGGGACCGAGATCTTCTTGGAGAGCATCGGAATCGCCCAGCCACCATTCCTGGTGGACCTGTGGATCGACCTATCGATCATCGCCATACCGATCGCGGCGACCGTTGCGATCCTGCGATACCGGCTCTACGAGATCGACCGGATCATTTCCCGAACCGTGTCCTATGCGATCGTGATCGCGCTGCTGGCCATGGTCTACGCCGTGGGCCTGACCGGGCTCACCACGCTGATCGACAACGAGTCTCCATTGGCCGTGGCTGCCTCCACCTTGGCCGCGGCCGCTCTCTTCAACCCAATGCGGCGACGAGTCCAGGGTATTGTCGACCATCGGTTCAATCGCTCCCGATATGACGCGGAGCGGGTCATGACCGGCTTCACCGACACACTCAGGGATGAGGTCGATCCGGAAAAGGTCGTGGGGGGCTGGGTGTCGGTCGTCAACGAGACCATGCATCCTGCATCGGCCGGGGTCTGGGTGCGGAGCCGGTCATGAGAAAGACTTTGCTCTGGGCTCTCGTCGGCGTATCGGTCGTGGGGTCGGTCATGGCAATGCTTCATGGTCCCATCGCCGATAGCAGCGACCGTCTCTGGGCCCTGACCTGGATGGCGTGGCCACTGGTCGGCGGGGTGATCCTCCTCCGCAAGCCGCGTAACAGGATCGGGATCGCATGTCTGGCCATCGGCCTCGTTTGGGGAGTGTCCTTCGCACTGCAATCCATAGTGCTCGACATATCCGATAGCGCAGCTTCCTGGATAGAGCTCACCTACACGATGCTGGGCGTCGTTCCATGGATGATCATCGTTTGGCTTCTCGCCAACTTCCCCACAGGTGAGCCTGCCGGACGTCTCGAGCGGTTCGTGAGCCGGAGCCTCTGGGTCATTGGGGGCTGGGCAGTCCTCGGTTTCGCGGTCGACCCGGCGTCCCTGACCGACACCGGCCTCCGCAATCCCCTCGGCGTAGTGTCGTCGCCGGTATTCACCATTATCACGGGTGAAGCAGGCTTCATGGTCGTGGTGATCCTGGGAGTGCTGGCTGTCATCAGTCTCGTCCTTCGGCTGCGGCGTAGCTCAGGGATCGAGCGTCTGCAGTATCGATGGTTGTTGCTCGGTGGCTCCCTGTTCGTTGGGATCTCGGCATTAGGTCAGTTCATGCCCGAAGATTCGGCGGGCGAGCTCCTTTGGCTGCTGGGCGGGTCGGCGATCCCTATCTCGATCGGGGTTGCCGTGATCAGGTACCGGTTATTCGAGATCGATCGTCTCCTGTCCCGGACAGTCGGCTATGTCGTCGTAGTCGTCATGCTGGGCGCTCTCTACTTCGCAGTCGTGGCGGTGCTCACCGCCATCCTGTCCGCCGACAGCAGTCTCGCCGTGGCCGGCTCCACCCTCGCTGTGGCAGCACTCTTCAACCCGCTGCGTCGTCGGGTCCTGGCAGGGGTCGATCGACGCTTCAACCGCTCCCGCTACGACGCGGAGAGAGTGATGTCCGGCTTCACCGGCAGCCTTCGGGATGAGGTCGACCCCGAGAGGGTCGTCGGTGGATGGGTGTCGGTGGTCGCGGAGACGATGCAACCGGCGGCCGCCGGGGTCTGGGTGAAAGAACGATGAGGAGCACGTTTGCCCGCCTCGCCCTGGCGCTGTGGGCGCTGCTCATGTTGTCCGCCTCGGTGGTCTGGTTGGTCCTCCAGACCGACATCGACTCAGAGGCTGGCGTCCTCTTCGCATCGGTTTGCGCGGTGGTCGTCGGCGCAGTTCTCACGGTGAAGGTGCCGTCG
>DASTBQ010000120.1:0-7987 GCA_035711995.1 Acidimicrobiia bacterium
ACAACATGAAGTCGATCAGCTGCCCGGCCGTCTTCGGGTACTCGGTGCCTTCGAGGATTCCCGCGTACTCGATTTGCCGATAACAACCCGCCTCGATCACCCCGGTCGGAGCGGTGTCGAGTGGTTCCTCGGCGAAGATCACCTCGGCCGGTGGCGAGGATGCGTACGACATCACGATCGGGCTGTCGCCACCGTATCTCGTGAAGTCGCCTCGGTATGCAGTATCCCAGTCTGTGGCGACGTTGATCCCGGCGTCCCGCACCGCGGTCCACCAGTCGAGCCAGCCTTCTTCGCCGTAAGTGTGGATGGTGGCCAGCAGGAAGGCCAGACCGGGTGAGGAGGTGGCCGGATGCTCCACGGTGACCAGTGGCGCGTAGGTGTCGGCTCGAAGGTCGTCGAGGTCGTCAGGAACGTCCAAGTCCGATTGCTCGAACCATTCCTTGTCATAGTTGAAGCAGACGTCTCCGTAGTCGATCGGGGTGACATCGTCGGTTGGAGCGAGCAGAGACTCGTCGACAGCTCCGATGTTGGCCGATTCATAAGGGGCGAATACGCCCTCTTCCACAGCCCGCGACAGGAACGTGTCGTCGATCCCGAAGAGGACATCGGCCAGGGGGTTGTCCTTGCTGAGGATCACCTGGTTGACCATCGATCCCGCATCCTGTGCCGGGATCACCTCGACTGCAACGCCAGTTTCCTCGGTGAAGGCGGCGAATGTGGTGTCGTCGACCGATGCGGCAAACGAGTCGTGGGTTATCAGTCTGATCGTCTCCGGTGTGTCGGTCTGCTCGTCACCCCCACATGCGGCGGCCAGCATCGGCACTGCGAACGCGAGAACGACCAGGGTTCGTATCTGTCTCATCGTCTCCTTTCCTTCCGGGAGCGATGAGCGTCCGAGTCCCTGCGCCGGCATTATCCGTCTCAGGTTCAAGCGGTCGGAGCCTTCCAGACTCCCTCTCAGCCCGGTGTCACCGAGCTCCCGTGTCGTTTCAATGTTACCAAGCGGACAGGGTTGGACCCCTTTGCTACAGAGGTGAGATCACCACAACGGTGTTGTGGCCGCCGAAACCGAAGGAGTTGGAGAGCGTCGGCCCGGGTTCCCACGAACGGGGTTCGCGAACGATGTCGTTGAGGGGGATCTCAGGGTCCTGGTTGGTGAGGCCTGTGTTGGGGGGCAACTCGGCCCGGCGGATCGCCTCGACCACGATCGCCGCTTCGATGGATCCGGAGGCGCCGAGACCGTGACCGGTTGCGCCTTTTATCGACGACACTGCTGGCTGGTCGTCTCCGAATATCCGCTGGATCACAGCACCCTCGGTCTTGTCGTTGAGGTCGGTGCCGGTTCCGTGGGCGTTGATATAGGCAACGTCAGCCGGTGCGATCCCTGAGTCCTCCATGGCGAGACGCATAGCTCGCTCGGCTCCGTCCCCTCGTGGGTGTGGGGCGGTTATGTGATGGGCGTCGGCCGTGGACGCGCCACCGAGCATCTCGGCGAGCGGCGTCGCCCCACGTTTCTCGGCGACGTCTTCGGCCTCGAGGATGAGGACCGCAGCACCCTCTCCCATCACAAAGCCGTCACGTTCGATGTCGAAGGGCCGGGCGTACCCGGTCGACGATAGAGCCCGTGCCGCGGCGAACCCCTCACGTGCAGACTTGCGGGCTGCGGCCTCGGTGCCACCGACGACTGCCGCGTCCGCGTAGCCCCATTGGATCTGACGAAGACCATCGAGGATCGACTGGCTGCCGGCGGCACAAGCGACGACTGGAGTCGAGACCTGGCCACCGAACCCGTATTTGATCGAGATAGCAGCCGCGGCGGCGTTCGCCATCATCATCGGGATCTGGAACGGGGAGACCCTGGGGTTGTCTGAATCCGATTCGTGAACAAGCGTTTCCAGCGATTCGAGCCCACCGATGCCCGTCGCCAGGGACACACTGACCCTGTTGGGGTCGATCTCGAACTCTCCCGCCTGGGCGAACGCCTCGTGTGCTGCCACCAATGCGAATTGGGTGAATCTGTCGAGACGGCGATGCTCCCTCTTCGGGATCCAGGGCTCGGGGTCCCAGTCGACTATGACGCGGGGAGCGGGACCCGGTTGGCTGGGGAGACCCTTCCACAGGTCGTCCATCCCGATGCCCGGAGCAGCCAGTGCTCCGACCCCGGTGATTACGACTCGTCTCTTGCTCATGGGTTTGATTCTGCCTGATTCATCCTTCGGGGAAAACAGTTCGCTGCAGCTTCCTCATTCCCGCCAGCCATCTGTCGTAATCGTTTGCCTTGTTCTGAAAGTACTTCTCCACTTCAGGATGGGGCAGGATCAGGAATGATTCGTCACCGATCCCCTGGACGACGGTCTCGGCGACGTCGTCCGGTTCGAGTGTGTGGCCGCCGCCGAGTGCCTTGAATGCCTCGGAGTCGGCGAGCAGCGGGGTGTTCACGAACTGGGGGCACAGCGCGCTGACCTTGATTCCGGAGTCGCCGTAGGTGACCGACAGCCACTCGGCGAAGGCGAGGGCTGCATGCTTCGTTACCGAGTATTGCGCCGCCTTGAGGTTGGTGAGGAGTCCAGCAGCCGACACCGTGGCCAGGAAGTACCCCTCCCCGCGTGCCAGCCAGGAGGGCACCAGATGACTTGCAGCATGTACGTGACTCATCACATTGACTCTCCACATCCGCTCCCAGACGACCGGATCGGATTGCTCGTCACCGACGGTGCCGATGCCGGCATTCGCGCAAAATAGATCGATGGGGCCGAACCGCTCTTCTGTCCCCTCTATCAACACGCGATTCGCTTCGGCGTCGGAGACGTCGGTGAGGACGGCGACACCTCCGATCTCTTCGGCCACGGTGCGGGCAGCCTCGATGTCGATGTCGGCCACGACCAAGTTGGCGGGAGATTCCTTGGCGAACCGGCGGGCCAGGGCGGCGCCTATCCCGCTCCCGGCTCCTGTGACCACGACGACTTTGTCTGCGAGTTGCACGTCGTCGAGGTTAGGACGGAGTGGGCGAGCTCGCTCAGAGGTCAGCTGCGGCGAGCAGGTCGTTTCCCCCCTTTATGGTCTCGATGAGACCGTTGGCCCGGGGGAGGAGATGTTCGCCGTAGAAACGTGCGGTGACCACCTTCTGGGTGAGGAAGTCATCGCTGAACTCGGCCGGGCGTGTCTTGGCGGCTACCGCGGAGATCGCCATCAGCCACCCGCCGAGCACTGTGCCGAATTGGGTCAGATACGGAGTGGCCCCCGCCAGCGCATCGTCGATGTCGCCGGCGGCGAGACGGGCTCCCAGCCAGACCGAGGTGTCTGCGAGACCCTGGAGTGCAGTGCTCAGCTGGTCTTTGAATGCGCCGAGATCTTCGTGTTTGCCCATATCGGAGAGAACACCCGTCATCTCGGTGATCAGGTCTTCCACCACCTTGCCATTGTCCACCGGGAGCTTTCGCAACACGAGATCCATCGCCTGTATGCCGTTGGTCCCCTCGTAGATGGGTGCGATGCGGGAGTCCCGGAAGTACTGGGCCGCTCCGGTCTCCTCGACGTATCCCATGCCGCCGTGGACCTGGATACCGAGAGAGGTCATCTCGACGCCGACGTCGGTCATCCACGCTTTCACGATCGGGGTCAGGAGGGCGAGACGTTTGCTCTCCGTTTCACGACGCTCCTCGGGTTCGCCGTGGAGCATCATGTCGCCGGTTCGCGCTGCGACATAGAGGAGACAGCGCATCGCGTCGGTGTAGGCCTTCATCGTGAGCAGCATCCGTCGCACGTCGGGGTGTTCGACTATCGCCACGCGCTCGCCGCCGTCTGCACCGATTGTCTTCCCCTGAACCCGCTCGTGGGCGTACGCCCTGGCGTGCTGATATGCCCGCTCCGAGAGGGCGAGACCCTCCATGCCCACCCCGATTCGAGCCACGTTCATCATCGTGAACATGTTGCGCATCCCAGCCATCTCGTCCCCCACCAGGTATCCGACGGCGCCTTCGCCATCGTCGCCGAACGACACCACGCAGGTTGGTGAGGCATGGATTCCCAGTTTGTGCTCTAGCGAGACGATGCGATAGTCGTTGCGCTTGCCGGGCTGGCCCTGGTCGTCGAGGATGAACTTGGGGACCAGAAACATCGAGATCCCCCTGGTCCCCGGTGGGGCGTCTTCGGTGCGGGCCAGCACCAGGTGAATGACATTGTCTGTCATGTCCTGATCACCCCAGGTGATGAAGATCTTGGTACCGAAGATTCGATAGGTGCCGTCGTCCTGGCGTATCGCCTTGGTTCGCAGGGCGCCAACGTCGGAGCCGGCCTCGGGCTCGGTGAGATTCATCGTGCCGGTCCACTCGCCGCTGACCAGTTTCTCCAGATAATTCTCCTGGAGAGAACCCGAGCCGTGGCGGTGCACCGCCTCGACAGCTCCCTGAGTGAGCATCCCGCACAGTGAGAAAGCCATGTTGGAGGTCTTGAACATCTCCTGGATGACCACCCCCACCGTGTAGGGGAAACCACCGCCACCCAAGTCCTGAGGAAGATGTGCAGCGGGCCAACCCGAGCCGACGAACTTGTCGTATGCATCGATGAAGCCGTCCGGAGTGTGTACCTGACCTTCGTCGTCGAGTGTCGAGCCCTGCTCGTCGCCGATCCGGTTGAGTGGAGCCATCACCTCGGCGAAGAATCGGCCGGCCTCCTCGAGCACGACTGCGACGGTTGCCGGGTCGGCATGTTGGTATCCGTTGAGCTTTGAGATCTCCTCGAGACCAGCCACGTGGTTGAGGACGAAATTGTGTTCCTCCAATGGCGGCAAATATGAGGACATACTCAAAATCCTAGTTATTGGGTTTGCCCAACGGTTCTGTGAGTGTTCATCCTCACTGTCCCGGGTCAACCCGCACGGAACGTGGATCAGGCGAGAATTTGGTCGACGAGGTCGGGTAAGACTTCACCGATCCCGGCGTCGATCTTCACTGCCGCGAGATGGTCCGCCTCGGTGGCGCCCTTGTTGACGATCACGATCGGCTTCTGTTGCGCGGCGGCACGCATCACGACGTCGGCGGCGGGCCACACCGACACGGTCGACCCGACGACGAGTACCGCATCGCACATGGCGAGAAAGAGGGAGGCCTGACGCACTTCCTGCTCGGGGAGCATCTCACCGAACATGATCGTGTCGGTCTTGACGATCCCACCGCACTTCGGGCATCTCGGGTCGTCCTCGCCGGCCTCGACCCACTCCAGGACGGTCTCGGTGCGCCATGACTTCTGACAGGTCACGCAGTGGCTGTTTCGGACGTTGCCGTGCAACTCTGCGACCAGATCGTCCTCCAGACCAGACTTGTAGTGCAGACCGTCGACGTTCTGAGTGACGACCCCGGCCAGTCTCCCTGCCTCGTTCAGTCTCTTGATCGCCTCGTGGCCCAGGTTGGGCATGACCCGGGACCGTGCCCCCCATAATTCGCCGTCGACGTGCATCCGCCACCCCCGCACCCTCAGGTCGCGGTTGGTCATGTACCTGTCGATCGTGAAATCGTCGGGGTCGACCCTGGTCCACAAACCATCAGGGCCCCTGAAATCGGGGATGCCCGACTCGGTGCTGAGACCTGCACCACTGAAGACGAGAATCTGCTCGGCGGCGGCGAGCACGGTGGCCGCCGTGGTCACGGTGTCGTCCATCAACCCCTGTCTAGCCGAATCCTCAGGTTCTCGGCGACTTGATCCACACCCCGGTTATGGGGTGCCATGCCCGGTCTCACCGGGACATCAGACCGGTAGGCTCGCCGGATGCCCCAAGCATCCGGCCGCCGCAGACCCGATACGGAGTCGGTCGGCGGGGGTCACGATGCCCTGCGTCATCTGGGTTCGCTGAAACCGCCCGTCTATGAGACCTCGACCTTCGTGTTCGCCAACGCTGCGGAAGGAAAGAGATTCTTCGAGGGGGCCTATGGCCCGGAGGTCTCGGCGCCGGGATACATCTACAGCCGGCTGGACTCGCCCAACCTCGCTCCTGCCGAGGCTCGGCTCGCCGCGTGGGAGGAAGCAGAGGACACTGCCATCTTCGCCAGCGGGATGGGTGCGATCACGAGTGTTCTCCTCACTTTTCTCAAGCCTGGTCAGCTGGTCCTCTATTCGATGCCCACGTACGGGGGCACAGCCACCCTGATGAAGGGACTGCTCAGCGAATTCGGAGTGGTCACCAGGTCGTTCCGTGCTTCTGCGTCGCCCGACGAGATCGAGAAGCTGATCGGCGATGATCATCTCGTGATGATCTACATCGAGACCCCGGCAAACCCGACGAACGATCTCGTCGACATCGGCACCATTGCGGAGCTCGGGTCCCGGTACGACGCCCGGGTCGTCGTTGACAACACTTTCCTGTCACCGGTGTGGCAAAGGCCGCTCCTTCACGGGGCCGACCTCACACTGCATTCAGCAACCAAGTATCTCGGTGGGCACAGTGACCTCACTGCCGGAGCTGTCTGTGGTGGCGTCGACGATGTCGCCGCTCTGCGTCGAACCCGATACGAGGTGGGGACAACGCCCAGCCCGGGTACGGCCTGGCTGCTGGGGCGGAGTCTCGAGACCCTACGTCTCCGTGTGGAAAAGCAGACCGAGAACGCAACCGTGCTGGCGGGTTGGCTGAGGGACCACCCCAAGGTCTCGCGCGTCTCCCATCTCAGCCTTCTCGAGCCCGGTGATCCCGGGTATGACATCTACAAGCGGCAGTGTCTTGGCCCCGGGGCGATGATCTCTTTCGAGATCGCGGGTGAGGAAGAGGAGTGTTTCCGGTTTCTCGACTCCATGAACGTGGTGCGGTTGGCCACTTCTCTGGGCGGGACCGAATCGCTGGCCTCCCATCCGTGGACGATGAGCCCGCCTTCGGCGTCGCAGGCCGACAAGTTGGAGATCGGGGTCACACCCGGGTTGATCAGGTTCTCGGTGGGCATCGAAGATGTCGCCGATCTGCTCGACGATCTCGAACAAGCACTGGATCAGGTCTGAGTCGCCGACACCGATAGGTCGTTGTACCCATACGTCACCACCCTCTGCGCGAGATAGTCTCTCTCTGAGACAGGGGCAATGGGCCGGGAGCAGAGCGAGAGGATTGTGTGGCAATGAGACGTGCGCTGGTCTTGATTGCTATGCCGCCGGGACCGATCTGCAGTCGCACGCGCCCACTTTCACACCGCACCCAGATTTACCAGGTGCTCCCTACCCGGAGCTGAGGGGGTGGCTCTCCGGAGCCGCCCCCTCATAAGTGTTCTCGTACCATCGGGTCGATGGAGGTCATCGCCCCGGTCGCTGCCCGGGTGGCTCACGTCGCAGTCGAAGCAGGCACGACCGTCGCCAGGGGTGAAGTTCTCGTCGTCCTAGAGGTGATGAAGATGGAGCACCCTGTCCGCGCGGTGGCCTCCGGAGTCGTGGGCTCGGTGAAAGTGAATGTCGGGGACCGCGTCGTTACGGGACAGCTCCTCGCCACCCTGGAGTTCAGTGAGAGCCACGCCGGCCACCACGCCGGAGAGGACCAGATCGACCTCACCTCCCTGCATCTGGTCGCGGAGAGACACGAGATGACCCTCGACACTTCGCGATCCGAAGCGGTGGCTGCGCGCAGATCCAAGGGGCGGCGCACCGCCCGGGAGAACGTCGCCGATCTCTGCACCGAATTCGTCGAGTACGGCCCTCTCGCGGTAGCGGCGCAATCCAGCCGGCGCGAACTCGATGACCTGATACGAAACACGCCTGCGGACGGGATGATCGGTGGTGTCGGGAGATTGGACACCGGCACCGAAGGGGACGACAGGGCGATAGTCGTGTCATACGACTACACAGTGCTCGCCGGTACCCAGGGAGCCCGAAACCATCACAAGAAGGACAGACTGTTCGCTCTGGCGGGTGACACCGGTCTTCCGGTGGTCCTGTTCGCCGAGGGAGGTGGAGGCCGCCCCGGTGACGTCGACTGGAACGGAGTCTCCTTGCTAGACGTCCGTGCCTTCCGGCTCTTTGC
>DASTBQ010000121.1:0-6355 GCA_035711995.1 Acidimicrobiia bacterium
TTGCCTTCGAAGTCGGTCAAAGTACCTGTGATCTCACCGCCGATACTGAGCTCCCAGACGATGTCGGTCGCCCCTCCTGGAAGAACCTCCACCGGGGTGGCGTTTTCGATCGGTGCGGGTCCGGTCGGCTCCTCGTCGTACCACTCGAACGCATAGGCGGTGGTGTAGTCACCCGGAGGCGCAGGATCCCACCCGCCTGCAGGTGCGCTGCCCGAGCGAAGTCGATAGGTACCAGGCTCCACGCCGACAAAGGTGAATCGACCTGCCGCGTCGGTGAAGCCACCGCAGCCTTCGCATGTGCCGAAAACGAACATGTTGGGTATCGGCTCACCGGTGTCGGAGTCGAGCAATGTCCCTGTGATCGTCCCGAGCTGATCGTCGACGCTTACGGTTGCTGCACTCGAGACGATCTCCTCGGTGCTGTCGCTGAATCGAATTGTCGCCGAGATGGTGTTGGTCACCGTTCCGGGTCCGGCGCTGACCAAGGCCTCGTACTCACAGACCCAACCCGTCCATCCCGGTGTCGGTGCGGAGTAGTCGGCGGGTAGCGCACAGGTAGTGAGGATTGTCGGGTTGACGGGGTCTGATATGTCCCCGTGAAGATCGGACTCGACTGCGGTGATCGTGACCGGTAGCGCGGAATCGGGCACGACGATCTCGAGCCAGAACCGCACGATCTCCCCGCTTGTGGCGATGGACGGTGGGTCCGCCCCCGCTGACGCCGATGCTGTTTGCTGGGCCCAGGCGGGTGATGTCGCAAGGAACGCGAGGCAGAGTCCCAAACCGAGCCGGCCGACGTGTCGTTTCACACCCCGCATATGGTGCCCTCCCTGAGCACAGGTATTCAAACGTCGTGATCACGTCAAAGGGTTCCCTATAGCGAATCGGTCCTACACGAACTATTGGGGTTTTCGCCTCTGGTTGTGGTGTTTGGTGTGTTCGGTGGTGTGACAGGGTCGGCGGAAGAGTCTGGCTTCTGTCGACTGACGTGGTGCCTCCGTTGGCCCAGTGTTCGACACACCTTCGTAAGTCCACCACCACAGGTCTATGGGACCTGGCCAGCTGTCGTAGCTTTTGTTCCTTGCTCATCTACACACCTTCTGCTTCTATGCCTAGTACCTCTACGCATAGGAGACCAGGTGGACATCGACAAGGATCTGGTGGCAGCGTCCGCGACTCCGCTAGTCCTGTCGATCCTGGCCGAGGGTGAGAACTACGGCTATGCCATCCTCAAGCGGGTCCGGGAGATCTCCCTGGGCGAGTTGCAATGGAGCGACGGGATGCTCTACCCACTCCTGCACCGTTTGCACCGCCTCGGCTATGTGACCAGGGAGTGGCGGGTCCCGCCAGAGGGACGCCGTCGCAGGTACTACGCCATCACCGACGACGGCAGGGAGGCGCTGGCAGAGCACCAGCGTCAGTGGATGATCGTCGCTCGGGCGCTCGGTGACGTCTGGGGGGGCACCGACGTACTGCCGCTGGCCTTCGGGAGGGCATGACGTGTCACAGCTCGACCTGGAGATCGGGGAGTGGCGTGCCTTCGTGGAGCAGAGCCATGGTCTGACCGGGGGCGACGTCGAGGAGTTGGAGATCCATCTTCGGGACCAGATCGCCGAACTGACCGAGACGGGTCTCACAGACGACGAGGCGTTCCTGATCGCAGTGAAGCGCATCGGCAGTGTCGATGAGATGTCACGAGAGTTCGGCCGGGAGCAGCGCAGCCGGCTATGGCGCCAGTTCGTCCTCCCCGCCGAGACCGAGCGCGACGGCGATCGCTGGGGGAGGGACGCCCTGGCTTTCGCCCTGGCTGTCGCCTTTGCCATCCAGGTGGCCCGGCTGGCAGCGGGGTTTCCGCTGGACGAGTCGTCGTGGTTCGTTCGAAATCTCGCCCTGCTGGTTCTGCCGTTCCTCGCCGCCTACTTCCTCCGCAGGCGACAACTGCCTATGCGAACCGCCTTGGCGACCGCCATACCATTCCTGATGGCGGCATTGGTGGTCAATGTCTATCCATTCACGGAAGATTCGTCGACCGAGCTTCTCGTCGCCGCCCACCTCCCGGTCATGCTCTGGTTCGTCGTCGCTTGCCCGTACATGAGCGGGGTCCTGTCCTCTCACGAGCGACGTATGGACTTCGTTCGGTTCACCGGAGAGTGGTTCATCTATTACGTACTCTTGGCTCTCGGCGGCGGGGTGCTCACGGTCCTGACGGTTCTGGTGCTCGAACCGGCGGGAGTCGACCCCGAGTCTCTCGTGGAATGGATCCTGCCCAGCGGCGCTGCGGGCGCCGTGATTGTGGCGGCGTGGCTCGTCGAGACCAAACAACGGGTGATCGAGAACATGGCCCCGGTCCTCACAATGATCTTCACTCCGCTGTTCGCCGTGATGCTTGTTGTGGCGACTCCCGTCTATGCGTTAGCCCGGCTCGGCGGTGTCTTCGACCGCGAGCTGCTCGGCATCTTCGACGCCCTCTTGGTGGTCGTGCTGGGCCTCGTGATCTACCAGATCTCGGCTCGCGACAGCTTGGCGCCGCCGGGATGGCCAGACCGCATCCAGCTGATCGCCGTCGTGAGTGCCCTGACCCTCGACGCCATGGTGCTGGGGGTCATGGTCGCCCGGGTCGGCGAGCTCGGCTTCACCCCCAATCGGGCCGCCGTGCTCGGCCTCAACGTCGTCCTGCTGATCAATTTGGCCGTCACCGCATGGCTATCGGCGAGATTCGTCACAGGACGTGGCACGTTCCACCGCCTCGAGCGCTGGCAGACCGACTATCTCCCCGTGTACGCGATCTGGGCCGCAGCCGTCGTGGTCGTGCTTCCGCCTCTGTTCGGCTTCGCCTGAAACACCGCCCACGTCGGGAGGTCCGTCGAGCTGCTGAATAAAAGGGCGAAATCCTCTATTCGCCGTTGGCGACTCGCGCATACGTTCACAGAAAGGAGTGATCGAGAAGGAGGTAACCCATGACACTCACGACAAAGCCGCCATCAGTCGGGACTACAGGCGAGCGCGCCGCCCGAATGTCCGTCTGGCTGCTGTGGTGGATTCCGCTCAGCGTCGTCGTCGGGTTCGCGGCGGGGAGCTGGCTCCTGGCGGCATCCTGGCCCCTGTGGCAGGTGGTACCCCTGGCGTTGATCCTGGCCACACCTTTCGCCATAGGCGCCTACTACGGCTTCCGAGCTATCCGACTTGGAGAGTCCCGTGGCTGGATCGGGTTCATTCTGCACCTCATGTTTGTGGTCGTCGCACTGGTCATGCCCATCACCGAGGCCCTCAGCTAGCTGTGCGCTGAAGGCCCCGCCGCATTCAGGCCCACTCCACAACGGCCGAACGTGGGGCGCCGCGGGCGGATCGGTATGGTTCCGGTCCGGCTGTCATCTACAGAGGAGGACATCGGTGAGCGAGAGCAGGACCACCGCCCGAATGTTCCATGACGCCGGAGGGGTCGAAGACTGGAGGGTCCTCTTCTGGGGTGCTTGCGCCCACTACCGCACCCGGTCGTTCGCCGATGCTGCGAAATTCGTTGCTGCCGTTGCCGAGGTAGCCGATGCGACCGGGCATTTCCCCGACATCGACCTTCGCCCCGACGGGGTGACCGTCCGCACGTTCTCGGGAGATTTCGGGGCGCTCAGCGAACGCGACATCGAGCTTGCCCGCCGCGTCTCGGCGGTAGCTCGAGACCTCGGGCTCGACCCTGATCCCTCCCAGCTCCTGGCCGTGGGTATTGCCGTCGCCCAGGATTCCGGTGTCGATGTGCGACCATTCTTCGCAGCCGCCTTTGGATACACACCCTTGGACGCCACTGACGCGGTGGATCCCATGCGTCGCGGCCCGCACCTGATGTTCCACACTCTGGATCCACCAAAGTCGGGACGCGGCCGGTTTCACATCGACATCAGTGTCCCCGCAGATCAGGCCGAATCCCGAGTGGCCGCCGCGTTGCAAGCGGGTGGTCGGATCGTTGACGAGTCGAATGCGCCGCACTGGTGGACGCTCGTTTCGCCGGAGAACCATGGCGTCGATATCGCGGCGTGGCCGGACTTCGAGAACTTCGCGGACTGATCAACCTGAACCCAGACCTTGCCGATTGCAGGGTCATGGGGATAATCTGATAGGCAGAAACGCTCATCTAGAGCGGCTGAGGGAACAGGCCCGTTGAAGCCGCGGCAACCGACCCGCCAAGAGGCGAACCGGCACGGTGCCAATGCCTGGATTCGATGAGTGGCCCGGGTCGAAGACTCGTGGTGCTCACAGCGTTTCGTAAGAGACAGAGGAGCACGACGTGGCTGACCAACGGAGAAAATTCGATCAGGGTTATCTCGATGCAGTTTCGGATCGGATAGTCGTATTCGACGGCGCTACCGGGACCAACCTGCAGACCCGCGGTCTCACCGCCGAAGACTTCGGTGGTGACGAGCTCGAGGGCTGTACCGACCTGCTCAACCTGACTCGACCGGAAGTCGTGGCCGACCTCCATCGCTCCTTCCTCGACGTCGGAGTGGATGTCGTCGAGACCAACACTTTCGGCGCCTTCTCGGTTCCGCTCGGCGAATACGGCTTGGAGGATCGCGCCTACGAGATTGCTGCCGCCGGAGCAAGCATCGCCCGTGCGGTGGTCGACGATTACAGATCAGACGGCAGACCGCGCTGGGTAGCCGGATCGATCGGTCCCGGGACCAAGTTCGCAACCCTTGGTCAGATCACGTATCGCGACCTGGTCACGTCATATGACGTCGAGGCGTCCGGTCTGATCGACGGAGGTGTCGATCTCTTCGTGATCGAGACCCAGTTCGATCTGCTCGGGGCCAAGGCTGCAGTCGAAGGAGTTCGTGCTGCGATGACCCGTGCCGGAGTCGAGCTTCCGGTCCAGGTCCAGGTGACCATCGAGCTCACCGGAAGGATGCTCGCCGGCACCGAGATCGGAGCTGCTCTCACCAGTCTCGAGGCTGTCGGTCCTGACCTGATCGGGCTCAATTGCGCCACCGGGCCCACCGAGATGTGGGAGCCGCTGCGACACCTCTCCCGTCACTCCCGGGTCCCGATCTCGGTGATCCCAAACGCCGGCCTGCCCCGTGTAGTGGATGGCGAGATGGCCTACGACCTCGACCCTGCAGGGCTGGCCAGTCATCTCCACGACTTCGTGACCGAACTGGGGGTGTCAGTGGTCGGCGGGTGTTGTGGCACGACACCCGAGCATCTCGCCGCGGTGATCGCAGCCTTGGATGGGGTCGATCGACTCGACAGAACTCCGGAACCGATCCCCGCGGCATCGTCTATCTACTCCCAGGTGGCCCTGGATCAGGACACGTCGTTCCTGATGATCGGCGAACGCGCCAACACCAACGGTTCCAAGGCTTTCCGCGACGCTCTGCTTGCCGAAGACGTTGAAGGCTGCATCGCCATAGGTCAGGCCCAACTCCAGGAGGGTGCCCATCTCGTCGACCTCTGTGTCGACTACGTGGGGAGGGACGGGGTCGCCGACATGAAGCTGCTGGCCCGTGCGTTCGCCACGGATGTGGCGGCTCCTGTCGTGCTCGATTCGACCGAGCCCGAGGTGATGGAGGCCGGGCTGGAAGCCCTGGGGGGAAGGTCGATTCTCAACAGTGCAAATCTCGAGGACGGTGAGGCCCAGGGGTCGCGGCTCGATCGCGTATTCCGCCTTGCGGCCCGGCATGGCGCGGCTGTGATCTGTCTGCTCATCGATGAGAAGGGACAGGCCCGGACCGTCGACTGGAAGCTGGAGATCGCTCACCGGATTCACGACCTGGCGGTGGAGAGATACGGGCTCGACCCGTCGGACCTGATCTTCGACGCCCTCACCTTCCCGCTCACGACCGGTGGCGAAGACCTGAGACGTGACGGCATCGAGACCCTGGAAGCGATACGCCGAATCAAGTCGGAGCTTCCCGGTGTGCGCACCGTGCTCGGTGTCTCCAACATCTCATTCGGTCTCAACCCGGCGGCACGTCAAGCCCTCAATTCGGTGTTCCTCCACGAGGCGGTCGAAGCGGGTCTCGATGCGGCCATAGTCCATGCCGGCAAGATCGAGCCGCTGACCAAGATCGATGGGGATCAGCGTCAAGCGTGTCTCGATCTCGTCTATGACCGTCGGTCCGAGGGTTATGACCCGCTCGAGAAGATCCTGGAACTCTTCTCGGGTGTCACAGCCCGTGACGACAGCATCGACCACTACCAGGGTCTCGACACGGGTGACCGATTGGCCCGTCGCATCGTCGATGGCGACCAGAAGAACATCATCGCCGATCTCGACATCGCCCTCACCGAAGGCACCCGCCCCCTCGACATCATCAACGACTTTCTACTGGCAGGGATGAAAGTCGTCGGTGACCAGTTCGCCTCC
>DASTBQ010000122.1:0-3038 GCA_035711995.1 Acidimicrobiia bacterium
GGGGCTCCGGTTCGCTTCATTGGTCATTGGGACGCGATCCTCCTCATCCACTGTCGTCGCGCCGATGTCCTGCCCGAGGAGCATCGCACCAGGATCTTCCACACCAAAGCGCCCCAGTCGTTCGCCACCTACCTAGTCGACGGGAGAGTGCGGGGCACCTGGCGTGAGAGAGATGGTCAGGTCGAGCTCGACGAGTTCGAGCCGATCCCGAGACGGTTCAAGTCGGAACTGGCCGAGGAGAGGCGTCAGCTCGAGGCGTTGCTCCGGTAGGGAGGGGCGGGGATCGTGTGGTGGCCGATGAACGTAGAGCCTCGGTTGGCCCTAGAGATAGCGTCTGACTCTGGCCTGGTACTCGATGTAGCGGCTTCCGAACTTCTCGACCATGCGCTGCTCCTCACGGGCTGACTCAGAGTTGATCCAGAGCGCCAGCACGGGAAAGAGGATCAACAGCCAAGCCGAATCCAAGATGCAGATGAGGGCCAGATAGGCCAGGGTCCAACCCACGTACATCGGGTGTCGGGAGGTGGCGTAGGGGCCGGTGGTCACCAGTTCGTTCGGGTCGGCGAGGACAACCGTGCCGGCCGATGCGGTAGCCCAGATGATCAATCCGACACCGAGGACTGCCAGGGCAAGACCCAGATACATCGGCCATGGGCCCTCCCATCCCAACTGGAACGGCCAGAGCAAACCGAGCCCGACACCGGCTGCGCCAAGTATCAGATGCGCCTCAGGCACCGGGAAGTTGGTCCAGCGCCAGTCGGGCATTATCAATCGACCCAGGTGACGATCGTGGGTTGGCCGATCCCGGGGAGGGGCATCGAGGCTGCTTCCTCCTCTATTTCGGACTTGTTCGCATCGTCGATCGGGTGCCAGGACTCCACTGACACTCTGTGCCCCGAGCGCCGCCAGGTCCCTACGATCTCGCCGGCGACGAGAACAGCTCCCGGCCAGACACGGGATGTCCAGAGTCTCTCGCGATTGCTCGCTTCCTGGACGAGAAGCTCGCGGTCGACGCCCTGAAGCAGGTAGTAGGTGTCGCCACTTGGAAGAAGACGCGTCGAGGGGGCCCCGGTTGCGGAGCGGAGCGCCGACTCGTCTTTCGCCAGGATCCACGCCTCGCCGATAGGTGTCTGTACCTCGATCAGTTCGCCCTTGAGCGACTCGAAGGCAGCCGCTGCCGCCTCGGGTCGCAGTCCGGCCCACGAGGCGAACGAGTCGAAAGTGCCGATGCCGAAGACATGGAGATGACGTCGCAGCAGCTCCAGTCGAGCATCAACGGGGTCGACATCAGGGGCGGGGACACTCCAGATCAGGGGTTGGCGGGCCCCGTCCCAGTAGATGAGGAACCGTCCGGTCGGAGCGGCGTAGCGCAGTTTGTTGGGATCGAGGCCGACGAGGCGGGCCGCATCCCGGACATCCATGCGCTCGTCAGCAAGAGCAGCTTCCAACCTGTCGGCGGTGTCTTCGGCTCGTTGCCGGCGCTCGGGGTTCTCCGACAGACGGCCGATGGTGAAAAGTGCCAGATCACGCTGTGCGATCACGTAGGCGCTGTAGCGCAGTCCCCATACCTGAACCAGCGGGGGTTGCTGCCAGGCGTCCGGACCAATCCCTGATACCCGGGCATGGATCGACAACTGGGCTGCACGCGGCATGCTGTCCTGAAGCCCACCGAACGCCGCCCGCTCCAGAGACCGGCTGGAGTGGGTGAGTCTCTCGTTCAGCCCCGACACTCTCCGGCGCTGAGCCAGGATCTGCTGGCGTGAAAGCTCGAGCACGCAGGCGACCCTAGGCCGCGGCCTTTACCACTGACCCGACAAGCGATCCCGTCGCGAGGAGGCCGGCGCAGACGGTGAATCGACAAACATCGTCACTCTCGCCGCTTGTCTTGTCGTCTCGCTCGACGTCTCAACTCTCTTCGGTGGCAGCCCTAGTCTGGTTCACCCGACGAAGATGGACCCGGTGGAATCTCACCAAGTAGCCGTCGGTGGTCCTCTCGATCTGCGGAACACTCTGCGACCGCTACATGGCAGGTTTGCAGAGGACGGTTGGTGGCTCACCGCCCGAACGCCGGCAGGGGCGGGCACTCTGCAGATCAGGAGGACGTCCGACGAGGTGGAAGGGCGAGCCTGGGGTGACGGTGCGGGGTGGCTTCTCGACAGACTCGGGGCTATCTCCGGTCTCGAAGATGACCCATCCGCGTTCGTAACCGACGATCCGAAAGTTGCCGACGTACATCGCAGAAATCCCGGTCGCCGATTCGGACGCACCGACCTCGTCTTCGACTCCCTGCTCGTCGCGATCTGTGGCCAGAAAGTGACCGGAAGAGAGGCCAGCGCGGCCATGCGCGGCTTATACAGGCGTTTCGGTGATCCGGCACCAGGACCAAATGAGCGGTTACGTCTGCCTCCGGACCCGGAACGGATGGCCGCCACCGCCTATCACGAGTTTCATCCACTCCACCTGGAGCGGCGCCGGGCCGAAGTCGTCCGGACGGTGTCAGCCAGAGCCGGTGAGATCGATGCACTCGCCGACCGGTCTCCGGCAGAGGCTTCGGCCTTACTCGAGGCGTTTCCAGGCGTCGCCGAGTGGACCAGTGCCAAGACACTCGCCGTTTCCCACGGCGATCCCGACCAGGTGGCGGTCGGGGACTTTCATTACAAGCACATAGTCGTCCATCATCTCACCGGTCGGGACAGGGGCACAGATGAGGAGATGCTGGAGTTGCTGGAACCGTTCCGCCCTCACCGGGGACGGGTGATCCGTCTGCTCCACATCCTGGGCCACGAGCCGAGCTTCGGGCCTCGGCTCGGCGCTCGGGATATCACCCGGATGTGACTGGTTCCTCACCCGGCGCCTTGAACAGGTTCGGGATAAGCAGCAGGACCAACGGGACGAGCATGAACGTGAGACTGGTCGGGAGCAGGACAGACACCAGCATCAGAAACCAACCGATGAGCCGGGTCCTCTTGGTCCGAAGCCGTTTCGGCCCGTCCATGCTGAGCAAGTAGAGGACGCCACCCACAGCGCCGGCGATACCC
>DASTBQ010000123.1:0-16162 GCA_035711995.1 Acidimicrobiia bacterium
CTGAGGGAGACGACTCCGACGAACATCAGAGATAAGGCTCCGGTCCCGGCGCGCCATCGGGTCGATGACGCGATGAAATGAATGCTCTGCCCCAGTCCAAATCGACCGTCCGGTACTCACGCCCGACGCTCTCGCCCACTGTCAGTCTCCCAATCGGCACGCCTCTCCAGCGTTTGGTGTGCCTCGCTCACCATACAACGTATCGGGGTGAGAAAAGTTGGACGGCCAACTCGTCCAGCCTCGCCTTTCCATCATGGCGCAAGAAGAAGGAGGGCCCCTGAAGGGCCCTCCTTCATGTCCTCGAGACAGGACTCCTAGAAGTCCATGCCACCCCCGTGATCGTGGCCACCGCCCATGGCGGGGGCGTCCTCGGGCTGCTCGACGACCAGGGCCTCGGTAGTGAGGAGCAGAGCGGCGATCGAAGCCGCATTCTGCAGGGTCGATCGAGTCACCTTGGCGGGATCGATCACACCGGCAGCCAGCAGGTCCTCGTACTTGCCGGTGGCTGCGTTGAATCCGCTGGCACCTTCGGCCGAGCGGACTTGCTCGACGACGACGCCCCCTTCGAACCCGGCGTTCACCGCGATCTGGCGGATCGGCTCCTCCATCGCCTTCTTGACGATGTTGCGGCCCGCCTTCTCGTCGTCGGATCCACCTCGGACCTTGTCGACTGCGGACTGAGCACGAAGGAGTGCGACACCGCCACCGGGGACGACACCTTCTTCCACCGCAGCGCGGGCCGCCTGTACGGCATCCTCGATACGGTGCTTCTTCTCCTTGAGCTCGACCTCTGTGGCGGCTCCGGCCTTGATGACCACGACGCCACCGGACAGCTTGGCGAGACGCTCCTGGAGTTTCTCACGATCCCAGTCCGAGTCGGTGTTGTCGATCTCGCGCTCGATCTGGGCGATACGAGCCTTGACGTCGGCCTCGGTGCCGTCACCATCGATGATCGTGGTGTTGTCCTTGGCGATGACCACCTTGCGGGCCCGACCGAGTAGTTCGGTGCTGACGTTCTCCAGCTTGAGACCGACCTCCTCTGAGATGACAGTGCCACCGGTGAGGATGGCGATGTCCTGGAGCATCGCCTTGCGACGCTCGCCGAAGCCTGGGGCCTTGACGGCGATCGACTGGAACGTGCCTCTGATCTTGTTGACCACGAGGGTGGCGAGAGCCTCGCCTTCCACATCTTCGGCAATCACCAGGACACCCTTCCCGGTCTGCATCACCTTCTCCAACACCGGCACCAGGTCGTTGACCGAGGTGATCTTCTGGTTGGCGATCAGGATGAACGGATCGTCGAGAACTGCCTCTTGGCGATCCGGGTCGGTGATGAAGTACGGGGAGATGTAGCCCTTGTCGAACTGCATACCCTCGGTGAATTCGAGCTCGAGACCAAAGGTCTGGCCCTCCTCGACCGTGATCACGCCGTCCTTGCCCACCCGATCCATTGCGTCGGCGATGACCTCACCGATCGACGAGTCGTTGTTCGCTGAGATCGAGGCGACGTGGGCGATCTCCTCGGTGGTCTCGATGTCACGGGCCATCTCGCCGATGGCTTTGACAGCGGCCTCGACCGCGGCCTCGATGCCACGCTTGAGCTCCATCGGATTGGCGCCCGCGGAGACCTGACGGAGACCTTCACGCACCATCGCCTGGGCGAGCACCGTTGCGGTGGTCGTACCGTCACCGGCGACGTTGTCGGTCTTGTTGGCGACTTCGTAGGCGAGCTTGGCGCCCATGTTCTCGTATGGGTCCTCGAGCTCGATCTCCTTGGCGATGGTCACACCATCGTTGGTGATCGTGGGGGCACCCCACTTCTTCTCGAGGACGACGTTGCGGCCTTTGGGGCCCAATGTCACCTTTACGGTGTCGGCGAGCTTGTCAACTCCCGCCTGGAGACCTTTCCGGGCCTCCTCGTTGAAGCGAAGATCCTTCGCTGCCATATCTCTCAGCTCCTCAGTTGACGATGGCCAGGATGTCGCGTTCGCTCAGGACCAGGTACTCACCACCATCGAGCTTGACCTCGGTGCCGGCGAACTTGGAGTAGAGGACCTTGTCCCCCACCGATACGTCCATCGCGATCCGCTCGCCATCGTCGTCACGGGCACCCGGGCCCACTGCGATGACTTCTCCTACTTGCGGCTTCTCCTTGGCGGTATCCGGGATGACCAACCCCGAGGGAGTGCGGGCTTCCGCATCCTCTGTGGGTGTGACCACCACTCGGTCGCCGAGCGGTTGAAGCTTCATCCGTAGCTCCTCCTTGAGCATCTACGTGTGCTTACCTGCGGGAGCCTGACAACCCTGAGATGAACTCACGGCACCAGGCGATTACCCGACTGTTAGCACTCTCTCATGTCGAGTGCTAGATGAATGTAGCACTCTCGTTGGATGAGTGCTAAACCGAATGTGAGTCACCCACGCTCAAGTTAGATGACCACCCCTGGATGAGACACCCCTAGACACGGGAGAGCAGCATCGAAGGGTCGACGTTCTCGGCCCAGTCGGTCAGCCGGCCACGGGACAGCCAATGAGCGCCGGCAACTCCGATCATGGCTGCGTTGTCGGTGCAGAGGATGGGTTCGGGGAGGGCCAGGGTGATCCCACGTTTGTCGGCCTCCTCGGCGAAACGCTGACGGAGCCGCCGATTGGCCAGTACCCCACCGCCACCAGCGACGACACCGGCGCCGGTGGCATCGACGGCGGCGAAGGTCTTGTCCACCAGGACGTCGACTATCGCTTCCTGGACCGAGGCGGCGACGTCTTCCAGTGGAGGGAGATCGCCTGAGGCCGCCGCTCTCTGCACGTAGGTCGCCACCGAAGTCTTCAGACCCGAGAACGAGAAGTGATAAGGGCGGTCGGGAAGGGCGCGGGGGAACTCGACGGCGGCCCGGTCGCCGCCGTCGGAAGCCTTGTCGATCGCTGGCCCACCCGGGAACCCGAGACCCATCACCCGAGCCAGCTTGTCGAAAGCCTCCCCCGCGGCATCGTCGATGGTGTGCCCCAGGGTCTCGTACTCACCCCAGTCGGTGACGTGGACGATTTGAGAGTGTCCACCCGACGCCAGCAAGACCACGGCCGGCGGTATGAAGTCCTGGAACTGGAGACGTGGCGCCATGAGGTGGCCCTCCATGTGATCGACCCCGACGAAAGGAAGCTGCCGGGCCCATGCGGTCGCTTTCCCGAAAGAATGACCGACGAGGAGCGCTCCCACCAGACCCGGGCCTGCCGTTGCGGCGACTCCGTCGAGATCGGAAGGGTGCACACCGGCTTCGGTGAGAGCTTTGTGGGTGAGTGATCTGATCGCCTCGACGTGGGCTCGGGCCGCCACCTCGGGAACGACACCGCCAAACCTGGCATGCAGGTCTACCTGCGACGACAGCACATTGGACAGGGCCTCGGTCCCACGCACCACCGCGACGGCGGTCTCGTCGCAGCTGGTCTCGAAAGCGAGGATCGTGGGGTTCATGTCAGGGACCACAGAAAGCTCTCGGCATCGATGTCATGGGCCCACATGATGATGGCGTCGTCGTCCCCGTAATAATCGCGTCGCATTCCGACCGGGGCCATACCGACCGAGGCATACAGCGCTCGTGCTCCGGTGTTCCCCGCTCTGACCTCCAGAGTCAGATGCTTGGCCCCCAGACGAACCGCCGCCTCGACCAGCGCAACCAGCAAAGCCCGACCCAGACCCTGTCTGCGTGATGCCGGGGCGACGAGGAGATTGGTGACGTGCGCTTCTTCGCCGATCACCATCACCCCCCCGAAGGCAACCACTGGCTCGCCCACCACGAAATAGGTGCGATTGTCGGCGGCGATTTCCTCCCGAAACACGTTCTCGCTCCATGGTGTCGGCTGATTGGCGGACTCCATCGCGACGACCGCCGGGAGGTCTTCAGGCGTCATGTCCCGGATCGTGTTCATCCCCACGGCCCTTCCTGGCGGATCTTCTCCCAGTTGATGGTGACGTCGGGCTCTCGCATGTACATCGGTCTGATTTCGTCGGGAGGCGGGTACTCGTCGCGCTCGTATTTGCCGGCGGCGATCTCGGCGAGGGCGACCGCATAGGGAAATCGGGGTCGGCCCGTCTTGACGTGATGCATGCCCAGGAAGAACCCTTCGGGGAGGACGTCGACCTCACCGACGATGAGGCTGTCCTCTGCTGTCGACTCGAGCATCGCATGTAGCTCCTCCGGGTTGGTCAGCTCGGTCGGCGAGTCCCTCACCACGCCACCGGGGACGGGTTTGTATCGTGCGACCGCGAGCTCACCGCGTCTCGCGTCGACCACCGCCCAGATCATCCTGTGCCCGGTCTTGGCTTCGAGAGCGAGTGTGTCGACCGAAACGGCGGGAATGATCGGTATGCCGAAGGCGGCGGCGAGCCCCTGTGCCGTGGCCAGACCGACTCGAATGCCTGTGTAGAGGCCGGGGCCGATGTCGACTGCCACCGCATCGAGATCCTCTGGCGACCAGCCGACTTGGTCGAAGCAGAAGTCGATGGCAGGCACCAGGAAAGTGGCGTGACCGGCCCTGTCTATACGAGATGCAGCGGCCAGCGTGCGTCGGTCCTCGACCACGGCCACCGATGATCCTGGCGTCGCAGTCTCGATCGCCAGGAGCTTCAAGCCACACCTCCTAGTTGGCGCTGCGACCAACTTCCCTCACCCACGAATCGAAGTGTTCGGGTGGCGTCTTCACCCACCGAGAATTCGATCCTGAGATGGTCAGGAGGGAGATGAGTCTCGACTGCCTCGCCCCACTCGATGATGAGCAGGCCGTCGCGGGCTTGGTCGAGAACGTCGAGGTCCTCGAACTCGTTGAGTGAGCCGAGACGGTAGACATCGACGTGGAACACCGGCATGAACCCGGACCTGTATTCGCGCACCAGGACGAAGGAAGGGCTGAGAACAGGCTCGTCGACCCCGAGCCCGGTGGCAATACCCCTGGTGAGAAGGGTCTTGCCAGCGCCCAGCCCGCCGGCGAGCACCACGATGTCACCTGGCTTGAGACTGGCGGCGATCCGCCCGCCCAGAGCTTCGGTGTCTTCGGCGGTTGGGCAGGTGGCGACTATCAAGGCCGACCCTCGAGCACACCACGCACCAGCTGGAAGTCCTCTGCCATCTGATGTCTCACCTGAGGCCGGCCCCGAAGCGCCGCAGCCGGATGGAAAGTTGGGATGAGGCGAGCGCCCAGCCACCAGTCGATCACCTTCCCTCTCATCCGGGTGATCCCGACTTCGGTCGGAACCAACAGCTTGGTGGCGAAGTTGCCGAGTGTCACGACGACCTCCGGCCGGATCATCCGGATCTGCTCTCGGAGATACCCCTTGCAAGAGTCGATTTCGTCCTGCTCAGGGTCACGATTGCCCGGTGGCCTGCACTTGATCACATTGGCGATGTAGGCCTCATCTCGTTGCACTTCGATCGAGGCCATCAACTCGTCGAGCAACCGACCTGCAGCGCCCACGAATGGCTCCCCCCGAATGTCCTCGTTCTGACCTGGCGCCTCGCCGACGAGCATCAGCCGAGCTTGGGGATCGCCAACACCGAAGACCACATTGGTCCGTGTCTCGGCGAGACGGCACGCCGTGCAGACCATGGCGGCATCGCGGAGTTCGATGAAGGCGGGGCTGGTCACGGGTGTTCCATTGTGGCAAAGGACGACTTCATGCGTTGGCCGCCCGTACCGCCTTTTCTATTGCCGCAGCCGTTGCTGCGAACGCCCCTTCTGCGACGGTCGCCTTGTCCTCGTCCACCGGCCCGACCGAGGCTGCGAAGACGACGTCACCGTCGTACCTGGTGTGGACGGGCCGGAGACAGGCGGCGAGAGCGTCGTGGGCACGCACTATCAGCCGTCCCAACTCGACACGACTCAGGTCGGCGTCTGTCGCCAGGACGACAAGGGTTGTGTTGGTCAGGTCGGAAGGCACCAGGTTGGGGGGGCCGGCCACCGCATCGCCACCGGTCAGAGACTCTCCTTCCACGGTGAACACATCGCCCACGGGGTTGAGGACAACGAGGGCACCCACACGCGCCGTCCCGGCATCAGCCAACGCCGAGCCAAGGCCACCGGGTGTCATGTGGTCGAACCCGCGCCACTTTGCGGCCGTGGCGCCCGTGCCCGCTCCGACTAGACCGGAGACGACTTCGTCGTCGGTTGCCGCCTCATAGGCGGACCTCCCCTGTTCGCGCCCGGGCCGCACCGAAGGGTCACCGGGAAGCAGATCGAAGATCACTGCAGCGGGGACTATCGGGACCTTGATCCCGACCCCGGTCTCATGCCCACGATCGTCGGCTTCGAGACCGGCGACCACGCCGTCGGCGGCGGCGAGACCGAAAGCGCTGCCTCCCGTGAGCAGAATGGCCTGGGCCTGCTGGACACTCATGCCCGGCTGCAACAGCGCGTATTCACGGGTTGCCGGGGCACCGCCACGTGCCTCACCGGCGACGACGTTTGGCTCTGGCAGCACCACGACCGTGCAGCCGGTGCGGGCCTCGAGGTCGGTCCAATGTCCCACGCTGACTCCAGGTAGTGCAGTGATCGATCGATTCACAGATATCGCCTCGGTACCCGTGGGCCGATGGAGCAAACCACCTCATAGGAGATGGTCCCGGCGCGCTTTGCCCACTCGTCGGCGCCCACTTCTTCTTCGCCGTGAGCCCCCAACAGAACCACCTCGTCTCCCACTGCCACATCGGCGTCACCGACGTCAACGACTATCTGGTCCATCGTGATCGTTCCTGCGAGTGGGAACTTCTCACCTGAGATCAGGACATGTCCCTCTCGAGTGAGGGCACGCCAGAACCCGTCGGCATATCCGATCGGGACGGTTACGACGGTTGACTCGGATGCGAGCGGTCGCAGTCTGCCGTAGGAGGGGCGCTCACCCGCATCCAGACGCCGGACGTGGGAGACATGGCTCACAAGACGCATTGCGGGGATCAGATCGATGATCGGTCGTGTCCGCTCGCATGGGTGTAGCCCGTAAGTCCCCAGACCGATTCGGCACATGTCGCGTCGTGCTTCGGGAAAGAGGACGGCACCCGCAGTGTTTGCCAGATGACATGTCGGCGCGTTGAACCGACTGTGAAGTTCGTCGAATCGATCGATCTGGATCCGGGTGAATCCTGCATCCTCGTCTGCAACGGCGAAATGAGACCATAGAGACCCCAACTCGAGGTTGGGAGCCGACTCGACTGCTCTAACCACGTCGCCTACCACCTCTGGATTGGCGCCGACACGATGCATTCCGGTGTCCACTTTGACGTGGGCAAGGGCACTCTCTCCGGTGGCGCCGAGCGCCTCGACGAAATCGGTCGTGTAGACGGTTGGTTCGAGGTTCCATCTCACCACGTCGTCCGTCGCCGACAACACCGGCTCACTGAGAAGCAGTATGGGAGCGTCGACTCCTGCCTCGCGTAGTCGGACCCCCTCCTCAACCAGGGCGACGGCCAGGTACTGCGCCCCTGCCGCGAGGGCTGCGTTGGCCACCGGCACATCGCCGTGGCCGTATCCGTCGGCTTTCACGACAGTGCAGACCGCCGATGGCGAAATGAGGTCCCTGAACGCCGCGACGTTGTGACTGATGGCCTCGAGATCGATTTCGACGTAGGTTGGTCTCACCAGGCGTAGTTCCCGATTTGCTGGATCAAGCCGGGAGCGGTGACGGTCTCCTTGGCGGCCAGCGTCGCCCCGGCCACACCGTGCCAATAGGCCCCTGAGACCGCAGCTTCCATCGGAGAGAGACCTCGCGCCATGAGCGCACCGACCATTCCAGCCAGAACGTCGCCTGTGCCGATAGAGGCCAACTCGGCGCCACCCGTGGCGACCAGGATGGGTAGATCACCATCTGAGATCATCGTCGGATTCCCTTTACGCAGGACCGTAACTCCCGCCGAGGCAGCGAACGCTCTGACGGAATAGGCGCCGGCGTCAACACCCGCGATACGGGCGAATTCGGCATCGTGCGGCGTGACGATGACTTCGGAGTCGTCATGTTTCGCCGTCTCAACCAGGGACCGAGTGAGCCCGCCGGCGTCGAGAATCACCCGCCGGGCCTGGGCGACCAGTGGCCGTAGCGACTCAACATCGCCGTCAGCGAGTCCCGGACCAGCTATCACCACGTCGAACCGGGGCAAGCTCCTCAAAGCCTCCTCGAACGTATGTGCGACGAGCTCAGGGGCGGCCTGCTGTATCGCATCAACATCAGGTGCAGCAACAGCGACCGACCCCGCCCCGAACCGCAATGCCGCCTTGCCTGTATGTGCGACGGCCCCGATCATGCCCTTAGATCCACCAAGCACCAGTACCGATCCTGCTGACCACTTGTGAGCCGTTCGTCGACGTCCGGGTCTAGGAGCGTCTAT
Source organism: Acidimicrobiia bacterium (assembly GCA_035711995.1). Classification (GTDB taxonomy): domain Bacteria; phylum Actinomycetota; class Acidimicrobiia; order Spongiisociales; family ZC4RG35; genus JANQRA01. The sequence goes on from DASTBQ010000123.1 coordinate 8,367, forward strand.
CTCCTCGGCGATGAACATCGAGGGCTCACCGCCGTTGATCCCGATGTCGGCGACGGTTATGACCCCACAGTGATCGGGCCCGTTTCCTCTCACATGGCCGGTTTTGAGCGTCGAGAACGTCACCGTCTCGGCGGCACGGAATGCGATTTCTTCCACAATGCCTGTATCGGGGTCGAGACCGGTCGGGAAATCGACAGAGATCACAGGAACCTCTGACTTCATCCAGGCAGCCACGTCGATTCCGACCGGGCTGCGCATTCTCCCGCCGAAGAGGGCATCGATGATGAGGTCTACGGTCACAGGCGGTCCCAGTGCCTCCGTGGCAACGCCGACCCCTTCGGCTTGGGCAGCGGCATCTCGTGCCAGTTCCGTCTTCGGCTTTGCGAGTGCATGGACTTTCACCATCGCGCCACGACTCTTCAGGTAACGAGCTGCCACATAGCCATCCCCGCCGTTGTTACCTGGCCCGGCCAGGACCGCAACGGTTTTCCCATAGCCGGCCCCGGCTCTGACGGCGGCCAGGGCGACAGCGTGACCAGCGCGGTCCATAGCCTCAGTCATGTTGCCCTCGTAGGCCTGGTCGACACGGCGGTACTCCTCGGCGGTGAGGACGGGCCTCATCTAGTCGTGCTCTCCCACGGCTACCGCCATGACTAGGGCAGACGTGTCCGTGTGGGTGATGGTGACCAGGATCTCGCTGACCCCGAGAGTTGCAGCCCGCTGCGCCGCTCGCCCGTAGAGTCGCACCGTCGGCTTTCCTCCTCCGGTGATCTCGACATCTTGCCACCCAATTCTTCGCCAGCCGGTCCCCATCGACTTCATCACCGCCTCCTTGCCAGCGAAGCGGGCCGCCAGACGGCGTTCGGGGCGAGCAAATCGAAACGCATATTCCCTTTCGTGGTCGGTGAAGCAGCGCAAGGCAAAGCGAGGGTATTTCTCCATCAGCCGGAGAACTCGATCGAGGTCGGCCATATCGACTCCGAGTCCAACGATGATCATGACCGACCCGTCCGGTCAGACTGAACGTTCCATCGCTGATCACCGTGGCGAGCCATTCTCTCCACGGCGTCATCCAAGACCACACCGGTCAGGGTCATGGTCTTTTCGGTTGCTCGCATCTCCCCTTCTCCGGATTGGTTGCCCTCCGCAAGTCGACGTCGTAGCAACGCATTCGCCTGGGCCGCGAACCGATCGTATGTGGGTAGGTCGGGCACGGGAAGGCGGGGGCCCGGCTCGCCGCTACAGGGGACGTTCGATAGGTCGAGAAGGGCCAGTGCTCGGAGAGCCTCGACGACTCGACACGGGCTTTCGCGACGCCTGCCCCGATGATCGGGGCGAATTGGCGTATCGGTTGGGAACATGAACACTCCGTGATACATCCACACCGACGGTATCCGATGGCAGTGAGGCAACACATCATCGAGCGGATAGGAAGATCCGGTCCGATCCCGTTCGAGGTCTTCATGGATACCGCCTTGTACGGGCCTGAAGGGTTTTTCTCGGGTGATGTCTTGCGTTCCGAGAAGGGGGGCGATTTCCTCACGTCTCCCGAGGTGAGCCCTCTCTTCGGTGAGACTTTGGCGGTCTATGTCGACCAGGTCAGGTCTGACATCGGGGAGCCTTTCGAGTTGGTCGAGGTGGCGTCGGGCTCGGGATCCCTGCTCCGCCCATTGCTCGAATCCGTGAGAGTCGACGCCCTCGCAGTCGAGATTTCACCAGCGGCCCGGGACTCGATCACCGACCTCGTCCCTGTCTCGGATCGGCTACCCGAGTCGATTCGAGGCGTGGTGATCGCAAACGAATTGCTCGACAATCTTCCAATGGCTCTGGCGCAAAAGGTGAGTGGGGAATGGCGGGAACGATGGGTGGGATTGGACAGACGGAACCTCGTCTTTGTCGACGTGGAGCCACGCCCGGAGGTCCTGGAATGGCTCAACTCGTACGCCGGTCCGGTGGACGATGGAGGGTGGGTCGAGGTCCAACTCGAAGCTCGACGTTGGCTAGGCGCTGCGGTCGCCTCTATGGAACGGGGTTCGGTTCTGCTCTTCGATTACGGGGACACTGCCGAGAACCTCGTGCCGCGCCGACGCGACGGCACGCTCCGCACTTACAGGGCCCATCATCTCGGCCCACACCCTCTCGACGACCCGGGGGCGACCGACATCACGGCCGACGTGAACTTCTCGGCGCTGCTGGACCTCGCCCCCACTTCCGTCCTGCATCGTCAGGACGACTTCCTCTCCGCTCTCGGCTTGCGCGACCGGCTCGCCGATCTTCGCCGTACTGAATTGGAGGCGGCACGCTCTGGTGACGACCCTGAGCGACTTCGTCTGCGAAATCTGAAGACTGAGGCCGAGACACTGTTGCATCCCCGTGGTCTCGGCGACTTTCGAGTCCTCGAGATCATCGTCTGAAGAGACAGGAAGGTGGCCACTTGGCGAAGGTCAGCAATTTTGACCGGAACTACTTCCGATCACCGACCGTCCAAGGAGAGGATGAAGAGGTTCCTGCGCGTCGCCACTGCCCTTTCGATAGTCCTCACCGGCTGTGGGGGGGCGGACGACGGTTCTATGCCGACCTCGTCGATCCCGGATATCGTGTCATCCACCGGCGCTCCCACCACACAGCCTCTCCAGCCCGTCACTAGCGAGCCAATGTCATTGCAGTCGACCGCCATCGAACGAGCCACTGCCGATTTGAGCGAGCGGCTAGGGGTGGACGTCTCTGCGATTTCCGTCATCGAGTTCAGGACCGTTCAATGGACCGATGGAGCCCTCGGGTGTCCTCGAGAGGGGGAGGTCTACACCCAAGCCATCGTCGAAGGTGGACAGGTCCTCTTGGACTTCGATGGGAGGATCTTCGATTACAGGTCTGACGCCGCCGGGAACGTCGAGCTGTGCCCCTCGGAAGAAAAAGACGGTGGCTACGACTTCGTGCCGCCACCCGGGTTCGACGAGAAATGAAGAGGGCGCCCGAAGGCGCCCCCTTCATTCGGTCGAGCTCCTGCTCACTCGGTGCTCACCTCGACCAGGGTCAGTCCGATGATGCCGTCTCCGTCATTGTGCGAGACCGCACCTAGATAGTCACCACCCGTCTCGAGACCCGACCACGCGGCCGTGATCGTCTCGACTGCGCTCTTAGTGGCGTCTTCGGGTTCGGCGGTCACCTGAAGCGATCCGTTGTCGGCCTCCAAGGGGACATCCCAGGTGTTCACCGAATAACCGACCTCTATGCCGGTGGTCTGCCATCCGTGGACGAAGAGCGTGTAGGTGCCATCCTCGGGCTGGGCCAACTCGATGATCTCGTTGGTACTGCCCGAGCCCGACAGCGCCACCAGCTCATCGCCCAGGTACAGGTACAGATCGAGGTCGATCGCACTGTTGGGCGGAGTCAGATCGGCCGTGGTCAGCGTGATCCTCAAGAAGGCGCTGTCACTCAACGTGATGTCGTGTGCAGTCGCCCCGGCACCCTCGTCGCTCGGGTCGAACGACTGGTCGGGATCCTGAGTCACGGTGCCGACGATCGGCACGTTGGCCGCCAGCCCATGGGCCGCGGCGTCGTACTCGCCGGTGTAACCGAACTGAACGTCGAAGCTGACCTCGCCTTCGGTACCGGTGCCTTCGACCGACTCCGGGACCTCGATCTGGGCCGCGGCCACGGCGATGGGGCTCCGCGCCGTGTACCCGTCACCTTCCCAGGTCAGAGAGCCGAATCTGAACTCGTCCAGAGGAGCGCTCACATTGTCAAAGGTGACCTCGAAAGTGGCAGATTCCCCGTCGGGGACGCTGAGGTCGGATGGCGTGACGGTGACGTCGTAGCCCTCCGGGGGCTCCACGTTCGCTGACAGATCGAGTGCCGAGCCCGATACGTTGGTCACGGTCCGGGTGATCGTCTTCGTCCCCGCCACCGCAGACACACCGATCGAGGGGTAGTTGAGATTCTCCGCCTGCGTCTCGAAGTCGTTGGCGGCGAGCACCTCACATGCATCCGCCCTTCCCATGAGGGCGCCGGTCAAATAGGCACTCGGTGTGTCGCAGAGGAAGCCCAGGTAGTCGAAGACTCCTGCGTCGTACACGATTCCCGGGTTGAACATCGAGCCGGGGGCGTCTGCCGGTCCGCTCGGATCGACGTGACCCGCACCCATGTCGAATGGGTCGGCCGGTGTGCTCTGATCCTCTTTGAACACGTCCTGACGCGCGGTCGTCATCATCGCCGACTTCGCCTCGGCAGCCGTCCACTCGGGATGGGCGTCTTTGATGAGAGCGAACAGTCCCGCCGCGTGCGGGCTGGACATCGACGTGCCCTGGATGGCCTGGAAGAGCTCGCCGCCGACGTCGAAGCCCTCGGCCGGTGAGTTCGCCGCCAGGATCTGGACACCAGGAGCCGTCACGTCGGGCTTGATGATGTCAGGGGAGGCCGGGGTTCCGACCGGTCCACGCGACGAGAAGTAGGCCATGAAGCTGTCGACCGGTCGGTCCACGGCGACACCACCGTTGATCTCGGCCATTGCCTTCTTGCCCAGGGCCTTGCCCCCACCCTGTCCCGGCTTGGTCGAGGCGATGTAGTCCTTGATCGCCAGACCGTCGGCGTTGCTCACATGAACGGTCGGTACATAGTGATTGTCCGAGGGCAGCGTCTGATGTGCGAAATCGTTGTAGAGAACCATCCCGACGCCGCCGGCGTCGAGCACGGCATGGCTCTTGGCCGCACGACCGACGGCACCCTTGCACAACACGATCTTGTCTTTCGGGGGCGGCTTGAACTGGACATCGAGACTGCACAGCTCGTTCTTCAATTCGGCGGCATCGACGATCTCGGTCGCCGGAAGCGATGCTGTCACCGAGGCACCGAAGAACTCGGAGCCGTTGCCAAGCACAACCGATCCCTGAAACATCCTGTCGTGATGGCTGGCGCCGACCGCGGTGATCCAGGGCACCGAGGCGGGGCCGCCCACGGTGCTCGCACCGTTTCCAGCGTTCCCGTTCGAAGTTGCCACGTATACGCCTGCGTTCGCGGCGAACAGGAAGGCAATGTCGTCCGGCCCGTCGAGACTCGGGGTGGAGCTTCCGATGGAATAGTTGATGACGTCGACGCCGTCGGCCACGGCCTGGTCGATGGCATCGGCTAGATCGCCACCGAAGCAGCCGAGGTCACCACATCCTTTGTACATGACGACGTGCGCTCGATGGGCGATCCCGGAGATCGTGCCCCGGTCGATGCCGAAGATCTCGGCTTGCACATCGGCGTTGCCGGCCGCAGTGCTCGCGGTATGGCTGCCATGACCATCGAAGTCACGCGCCGAGTCGTAGAGCTCGGGCCCGATGATCGAGTTGTAGAGCGAGCGCATGTCGCGGGCGCCGATCAGCTTGTTGTTGCAATCGAAAGCAACATCTTCGGGGTTGTGCTCCGTGCTCCCGAAGTCACATCCCGGGAGGATCTCCTCCACCTCGGGGTCCGGATTGACGTCGACGTCGTCGATGCTCACGGGTGGAGCGGGGTAGCTCCCATCATCCGCAAACGACGGGTGCTCGGGCCAGATGCCGGTGTCGATGACACCGACTATCACACCTTCACCGGTGATGCCTGTTTCGTAGGCCCCGCCCCCGTCGGTCAGGCCGAGAAATTGAGGGGATCTGTCTGTGTGAATCTGACGGAGCTCGTCGCGAACGACTGTCACCACTCCTTTTTGGGTGCGCAGCTTCTCGGCCTCGCCTGGGGTCAGCAACGCCGTGAACCCGGTGAGAGCGAAGTCGAAGGTGTTGACCACCTGTGATTCGTCAACTCCGGCGCCGGAACGTGCGTTGGCACGTTGCTTGTCCAGGTGCTTCTGGTAATTCTGGACTGCTGCCGAATTGGGATTGACCTTGTTTCCCTTGCCCGGCTTGGTGGCAGCCAGACCGGGAACGTCGCCCTCGTAGGCGACTACCGGTGCATCGTCCATTATCACTACGTAGGGCGCCAGATCGTCCGCCTCCTGGGCGGAGCCGACCGGCACCATGATCGCCAGCGCAATCGCCATCGCAGTGAGGACAACGAATACTCGTCTCACATGATCCTCCATGCTCTTGCCTCCGGGCCCGGGCCCACGGCCCATGCCAGTCGAAGACCCTAGCGAACACTCTGAGTGGCCGTCACGCCGATCACTAATCCGCCACGTCTTCCTAGAATCGGTGACATGAACAACGTCAAGACAGTCGGGTTGTTGGCCCTTCTGTCGGCCCTTCTGGCCATGGTGGTCGGATGGCTCGGCGGTTGGGACAACTTCGGTTTGATGCTTGCAGTCGTCGTCGGATTCAACCTCCTCGCCTACTTCTTCTCCGACAAAATGGCCCTGGCTGCAAGTCGCGCCCGCCCGGTGAGTGAGGAGGAGCTGCCCCAGGTGTACGCGGCGGTACGTCGGCTGACGGCGCAGATGGATATGCCGATGCCGTCGATCCATGTCATCGAATCGGCCCAACCGAATGCATTCGCCACCGGCCGAAGCCCACGTCATGCAGCTGTCGCGGTGACCACCGGAATCCTGCAGACGCTCGACTTCGAGGAGCTGGAGGCGGTGCTCGGCCACGAGCTCGCCCACGTCCAGAATCGCGACATCCTGATCGGGTCGGTGGCAGCGATGATCGGTGCCGCCTTGTCGATCGTGGCCCGCATGGGGTTCTGGTTTGGCGGGGGGGACAATCGAAACAATCCCATCGGTGCCATCGGCGCCCTGCTGTCGGTGATCATTGCCCCCATCGTCGCCATGCTCATTCAGTTCGCCATCTCGCGGACCCGTGAGTTTCAGGCAGACAAGTCGGGGGCGGAGATGACGGGTCGTCCCCTGCAACTCGCCAGCGCCCTGGAGAAGATCTCGGCGGGCACCGCACGGATCCCGATGCCAGTCAACCCTGCCACCGCGTCGCTATACATCGACAACCCGCTCAAGGCGATACGTGGGCGTGGCGTCTCGAAACTCTTCAGCACCCACCCTCCCGTCGAGGAGCGCATCGAGCGTCTCCACCAGATGGCAATGGGCATCACCTAGGGCCGTCCTCGATTCCTCATCGCTGACGTACCCAGGCGGATCCTGGGCATTGGGCACTGTGACGGGCGCTGGTTAAGATTTCGGGTGAAACCGTGCGTCAAAACGCACGGTTTCGGTATGCGCCGGGATGTCCGAGCGGCCAAAGGAAGCAGACTGTAAATCTGCCGGCAAACGCCTACGGAGGTTCGAATCCTTCTCCCGGCACGCTGACGTCCCACCAGGTGTCAGAAATTCACAATTCAAAGTAGGCGGGAGAATCGCGGCGTGATGCGAAGCAGAACAGAGCTGACTCTCCATCCCGACGCCGTGAGGCGTCAGACGGCGCCCCGTTAGCTCAGTCGGTAGAGCGCTTCCATGGTAAGGAAGAGGTCTTCGGTTCAAATCCGGAACGGGGCTCGGCGTGAGTGGCTCTGCCGTTCACGCGTGTTCGGCCGGAGCCGAACACGCTGTAGTTGGCGGAGCCAACTGCCGACGGCTTGCATACAAACCGCGGCGGCGTAGCTCAGTAGGTGAGAGCGCTCGACTCATAATCGAGAGGTCGGCAGTTCGAGTCTGCCCGCCGCTACATCAATGCCGACGCGTAGCCTTGTCGGCCGGATCGGGAAAAAGGAAGGAAAGCCAAGCGATGGCCAAGGCGAAGTTTGAGCGGACGAAGCCGCATGTGAATGTTGGGACTATGGGTCATATTGATCATGGGAAGACGACTTTGACGGCTGCGATTACTAAGACGTTGGCTGAGCGTGTTGGTGGTTCTAATCAGTTCACTGAGTTT
>DASTBQ010000124.1:0-11109 GCA_035711995.1 Acidimicrobiia bacterium
CCGGCACAGAACCCCCGTGGCTCGGCGAGGAGCACTCGTTCCACTGACATCCCGGCTAATGGTAGGTGCCGGTGGCGATTTCAGGACTTCGCACGAATCAGGCGGAGGATCCCCTCCACTACCTGATCAAGACTCAGCGACGAGGTGTCCATCACGACCGCCCCCTCTGGCACCTGGAGAGGCGAGGCCGGCCGGGTGGAGTCGAGACCATCACGTCGCTCGAGGTCTTCGAGCACTTCGTGGTAGTCCTCCGCGGTCTCGATTGCCCGACGTCTGGCCCGGACCTCTGGGGTGGCGTCGAGGTAGATCTTGATGTCGGCATCGGGAAATACGACAGAACCGATGTCCCGACCCTCGACGATGCCTCTGCCCCGATGTTCGACGACCCAGGTCCGCTGCATCTCGACCAGACGCCGTCTGATTCCAGGATGGGCTGATACAGCCGATACCGCGGAGGTGACGGCCTCTCCCCTGATCTCCGTCGAGACATCCCTCCCGTCAACGAACATCCGTCCCTGCTCCTGACTCATCTCCAGGTCGGCCACGACCCTTTCCACGGCCTCGGCGTCCTCGGGGTCGACTCCCGCCCCGAGCACGGCCAACGTGGCGGCACGATAGAAGGCGCCCGTGTCGAGATGAGGAAGTTCGGCCTTGGTGGCGACCACCCTGCTCACAGTGCTCTTCCCGGTTCCGCCGGGACCGTCGATGGTCACGATCAGACCTGACACAGAGCGGCAGACTAGAAGGGCGCAACGCGTGACGTTGGGAGGGACCCCCGGCTCCGGAGGGGTTGTCCGACTTGGGGGGAACTCGGACAATGGGGGCGAAAGTCGGAGACCGGGGCCCTCCCACCGGGAAACATAGTGACCTCGCACCAGGTGTGACGGATTATCTCGACAACTGGTCGAACATGTCCCAGAACTTCGGCCAGGTCTTGTTGACGACATCGGGGTCGGCGACGGAGATGCCCGGCACACGAGATCCGGCACAGGCCAACGCCATGGCGATTCGGTGATCGCCATGAGGGTCGATGACTGCGCCCTGCAGCGTCATCGGCTCGATCACCAAACTGTCCCCGCCGACCTTGATCGCGCCGCCCACCCGCCCAATCTCACTGGCCAGGGCGGCGAGCCGGTCGGACTCCTTGGGACGCAGGGATCCGAGCCCCCTGAGGGTGGTTGGAGACGAGGCGAAGCAGGCCACCACTGCGACTGCCAGGGCTCCGTCGGGAGCATGCGACATGTCGACCTCCAGCCCGATGAGTTCCCTGGATCGAGCGTCCACTACCAGACGATTCCTGCCCCGCTCCACAAGACAGCCCATCTCCTCGAACACGTCCGCTATCGAAACGTCGGGTTGCCAGCTATCGGCTCCCAGGCCCTCGACAGTCACTCGTCCCCCCGTGATTGCGGCGATCGCCATCGGGTAGGTCGCCGATGAGGCATCCGGTTCGATGACGACGTCGGAAGGCCGATAACCGGTGTTGTCGATTTCGTATCCGGTCACGGTCTTGACCGCGCTGGCGCCAAATCGGGTCATCACAGAGACGGTGCCCTCCAGGTACCCCGCCGAACCGGTCAGACCTGTGATCTCCAACTGGCATGGGTTCTCCATCATCGGTGCAACCAACATCAGAGCCGAAGCGAATTGAGAACTGTCCGTGCAATCCACCACGAGGTGACCACCCCAGAGACGTCCCTGGCCTGTGACGTCGATTGGTACGCGCTCACCCTCGACGACGACACCCTGGGAGCGGAGGGCGTCGATCAGCCCCGACATAGGTCGTTCGGGAAGACGACCCTTGCCCTCGATCCGGATCGAATTCGGCGAGGAAGCGGCCATCGCAAGCAAGATTCGTGCACTCAGGCCCGACTCATTGGCGTCGAGAACCAGATCTCCATGGCGAGGCTCACCGAGACCGTCGACCACCCACGGATCGGATCTGTCCTCTATCGCCGTGCCCATGGCCCGTACGGCTGCGACCATCGCCGACGGGTCCTCAGCGTCGAGTGGTGAGTAGAGATGCGAGCGCCCCTCTGCCATCGAGGCCGCTGCAATTGCCCTGATGGTCTCCGACTTCGAGCCGGGGGGCCGAATCACCGCATCCACGGGACCCTCGATCACCGGGACTGATCGCGGTTGCCTCCTCATGTCTCCAGGAGGTCGTGGATCTCGGCCACTGTGAGTAGTCGCGACTCGCCGGGACGCAGAGTCGTGTCGACGAGCCCTCCGATCGCCGTCCTCACCAGCCGGGCCACCTCGTGACCAATCACGTCGAACATACGACGCACTTCCCGATTTCTGCCTTCCACCATTGTCAGTTCAACCAGAGAACGTTGCTCGTGCGAATCGACGAGACGCACCGATAACGCGGCCGCGGGCCCGTCTTCGAGTTGGACACCGTTCGTCAGCCGTCTCAGTGCCTCCCTGCTGGGAATGCCATGGATTTCGGCGAGATAAGTCTTGGTGATGCCGAAGCTGGGATGGGTGATCCGATGAGTCAGCTCACCGTCATTACTGACCAGTATCAGGCCTTCGGAGTCGGCGTCGAGCCGTCCCACGGGGTAGAGACGTCTGGAAGACCGAATGAGGTCGACCACGGTCTGGCGATTCTGGGGATCGTCGGCCGTGCTGATAACACCGACCGGCTTATACAGGAGGTGGGTCTCCAACTCCTCGGAGATCGGGATCGGAGCACCATCGACGGTGAGAATGTCGTTGTCGGGATCCACCCTGTCGCCGAGTACCACGGATCGTCCGTTGAGACGAACCCGTCCCTCGCTCATCGCTTCTTCGGCGGCGCGTCTCGACATCAGACCAGAGTTGGCGATCGCTTTCTGGATGCGGACGCGCTCCGCCATCGTTCAATGAGTCAGTCGTCGAGTGATCCACCCCGGGGGCGGATCGACTCCTCGAGAGTGTCGACGAACTGAGCCGGGGGCACGTGGTCGGCGAGTGGGGGTAACTCGCCCAACTCGTTGAGCCCAATTCGCTCCAGGAACAAATCAGTGGTGCGGTAGACGGCGGGGTTCCCCGGGATGTTGAGGCGCTCCTTCTCCTCGACCAGGCCAAGTCTTTCCAGAGTCCTCACTGCCGAGTCAGAGTCGACACCTCTGAGCTCGGAGATCTGGCCCCTTGACACTGGTTGCCGATAGGCAACCACAGCGAGGGTTTCCATCGCAGCCGGAGAGAGTTTCCTTGCCGTGGCAGACGAGGCGAAACGCTCGAGGTACGGGTAGGCGTCAGGGTGGCTGTAGAGCCTCCAACCCCCAGCAACCGACTTCAGCACCAAACCTGCGTCACGTTGCGTCATCTTCTCGGCCAATTCCTCCAACAGCACTTCGACCCTGGAAACCGGCAATTCGAGCACTTCGGCCAGCTCACGTGTCGGGACGGGTTGCTCGGTGACGAACAGCACCGCCTCGAGTGCAGCGAGATCGTTCACGATGCCCACTCCGAGGTGAGGTCGACAGAGCCATCGTCGTGCTGGCGCACCTCGATTTGAGAAGCCCAGTCCTCCTGACTCACTTCGATCAGCCCCCACCTGGCCAGCTCGAGAAGAGCCAGGAAATAGGCGGCGACCTCGACCGGCCGTCCGCAGTGCTCGGTGAGATCCTCGAAGGAAGACACGGCGACCTCTCGCATCCGGGCCCTCAGGTCCTCTATGGCGAGTTCGACACTGGGGAGATCCAGGTCCAGGTGATCGAGGTCAGGCTCTCGTGCGGCTCGGGCCAGTACCCGGTCGGCTATCCCCGCCAACTCCTCGGGGCTCGCCGGGATGACGATCTCTGGAGGGGGCACCTGAATCCTCTGGTCGAGCCCGGAGACTCTTGGCACATAGCGGTTGCCTTCCTGAAGACGACGTCGGAGCACCGCGGCCACGTCTTTGAAAGTGACAGATGCCAGTAGCCGGGCGAGAAGCCGGTCACGCTCCTCGGCAAGGGCCAGTTCGTCGTCGAGATCGATATCAGACGAGGTCGGGAGCAGGGTCTGCGCCTTCAATTGGACGAGTGTGGCAGCGATCAGCAAGAACTCCGACGTAACGTCGAGATCGAGCTCCCTCATCTCATCGAGAAAAGTCAGGTACTCCCCCACCAATCCGGTGAGACCCACAGCGGTTATCTCCACCTGGTGCTTGGTTATCAACTGAAGCAGCAAGTCCAGTGGCCCTTCGAAGACTGTGGTTCTGACATGAAATGTCATCTGTTGGCTGAGGTTATCCGCCGCCTCTCCCAGACAGATGTCTTTGGTGGCTGGTCGGCTGCGACCAAGATCTCCCAGGTCTTCTGGTCGATCGTCGTCGGTCGGTCCCCGTGGTGATGGAGAGCGAAATCGATTGCCAGGGCAGGGGCCAGTGCATTCCCCAATTCCATGGCGCCGACCACGTCATGGTCGCGATAGGCCCGCATTCTCTCGGAGGGCTCGATGCCGACGAGGATCACCAGGGAGGCGAAAGTCCTACCCAAGAGGCCAAGACGGGAATGCCGCTTCCCGACGTCATGGACCAGTGCGGCCACTATGACATCGGGATCCGACACCTCTTGGGCGATTACCGACAAAGCTGCGTGGTAGCCGTGACGCTGGTCGACCTCCGGCTGGGCGAAGAACATGTTCCCTAATTCAGGTGTCAGCCAAGAGACGACGGCCTCCCGCTCCGTTCGACTCAGCGGTTTGGCAAAGGCGACGTCGAAGAATCTAAGGGCGAGGTGAACCGGCGAACCTGGCAAGTCAGGAGACGGCCTTGCTCTTGCAGTCGACGCAAAGGACGGATTCGGGCCTGAATTCCAGCCGGTCTGCCCCGATCTCGCTGCCACACCGCTTGCAGATGCCGTAAGTGCCGTCCTCGATAGAGGCGAGCGCATCGTCGATGTCGTCGAGTTGGCCTTTCAACGATTCAACGAGACCGAGCACCTCGGTCCGCTCAGCAGTGACTGCAGCGGCGTCAGCGAAGCTTCCACCGAAGTCGAGATCGGAGCGCAGGTCGCCTGACTCTGCTGCACCCAACTCGTCGAGCTGGTGGACCAGTTGTTCCCGCTCCTTGCGGAGCGCCTTCTCTGCATTGGCGATGTCGAGCGCCATTACCTACTCCTCGGATGTGACTCGACGTAGATCTCCATCACATGGGCGGGGCTGACCCGTGTATAGACCTGGGTTGTGCTGATCGTAGCGTGACCCAGCATTTCCTGGATAGTTCGTAGATCGGCCCCCGCCTCGACCATGTGCGTCGCCGCCGAGTGACGAAGCACATGGGGAGACACCTTTCCCGGATCTATCCCGGCCGAAACAGCATGTTTCTTGACGATGTCGAACACGCCCTGCCGGCTGAGACGGCGGCCCCGCATGTTTATGAACAGCGGATCGCCGGCCAGGTTCCTCCTGATCAGGGACAGTCGGTCCGGGAGCCAGGCGGTGATGGCCTCGACTGCTTTGCCTCCCATCGGCACAAGACGCTGTTTCGACCCCTTGCCTGTGACCCTGACCACCTTGTCCTCGAGGTCGAGATGCCCCAGATCTACGCCGATCGTCTCCGAAACCCTGGCACCGGTGCCGTACAGGAACTCGAGGAGAGCCGAATCCCGTCTCGACCCGGCGTCCCCGAATCCTGGTGCCTCGACTAGTGCAATCGCCTCTTCGATCGTGAGAGCCTTGGGGAAGGGATCAGGTCGCCGTGGTGCATCGATCAGAACGGTGGGGTCCTGACTGCGTATGTTCTCGAGGACCAGGAATCTGTGCAGACCTCGAACCGAAGCGATCTTCCGTGAGATCGTGGAGTCGGCCAGCCCTCGCGCCCTCAATAATGACACGAACTCGCCGACGTGTTGGTCTCCGGGTTCGTCACCCTCGAGGAACTCGAGATATTGATCGAGATCGCGCTCATACGCCGCGATCGTGTTTGGCGAAAGGCCGCGCTCGACCCGTAGTGAGATCAGATACTCATCGACCCCCGCCGAGAGCGGGGTCTCCAAACGGCTCACACGCCGGCCAGCGCCTCCATTGCGGGGAGATGGTCGACACCAAGGCTCTCGGCGACCGCGGGATGGCAGACCGCATCGCCGACGACGTTGACCCCGCCCTGCAACTCGGGATGGGCGGTCATGGCCCCTGAAACGCCTCGATCCGCCAGAGCGACCGCATAGCGGAGGGTGGCGTTGGTCAACGCGTACGTCGATGTGTGAGGCACCGCCCCGGGGATGTTGCCGACCGCATAGTGGAGGACGTCGTGCAACACATACACCGGATCGGCGTGTGTGGTCTCCCGAGAGGTCTCGAAACACCCTCCCTGATCGATTGCCACATCGACGAGCACGGACCCCCTCTTCATCGCCCTGACCATGTCCTCGGTGACCAGCTTCGGAGCGGAAGCACCCGGCACCAGGACCGTACCGATCACCAGATCGGCCCCGAGCACCTGTTCTTCGATGTTGAGCTTGTTGGAGTGGATAGTGACGACCCGGCCCTCGTGGAGGGCGTCGATCGCCCGCAGCTTGTTCAGATCGTTGTCGAGGACGGCCACAGACGCCTGCATTCCCATCGCGATGACGGCGGCGTTGCCTCCGGCGATCCCGCCCCCGATGACCACGACCTTCGCAGGTGTCACCCCTGCGGTCCCTCCGAGCAACACTCCTTTGCCACCTTGTGGCTTCTCCAGAAAGTACGCACCGGCCTGAGTCGCCATACGACCCGCGATCTCCGACATCGGAGCCAACAGTGGCAGCGATCTGTCAGCCATCTGCACAGTTTCGTAGGCGATGGCCACCATCCCCCGCTTGCGCAGCCCGGCTGCGAGGTCGGGATAAGCGGCGAGATGGAGGTAGGTGAACAGGACCTGACCCTCGCGGAACTTCTCGACCTCAGAGGCCTGAGGTTCTTTCACCTTGAGGATCATGTCGGACCCGGCGAAGACATCGTCGGCTGTGGGAACGATGGTGGCGCCCTGCGCGGCGTACTCCTCGTCGTGGATGGTCGAGCCATCACCGGCACCCTTCTCGACGAGAACCGAGTGCCCGCGTTCGGTCAGCTCACGGACGCCGATCGGGGTGATGGCGACCCGGTGCTCTTCTGTCTTGATCTCGCGCGGAACTCCGACGATCAACTGCTCACGCTGCTTTCCGACGACTCGTGAACCGGCTTGGTGGCCCTCAGGGCCGCCGCTGCCTCCACCAAGCCGACGAAGAGCGGATGAGGGTCGTCGGGGCGTGATCGGAACTCCGGATGCGCCTGAGTAGCCACGAAGAACGGATGGTCGATCAACTCAATGTACTCGACAAGATTGTCGTCGGGCGAGAAGCCTGACAACCGCATCCCGGCCTTCTCGAGGTCCTTCCGGTAGCGGTTGTTGACCTCCCAGCGGTGTCTATGCCGCTCATAGACCAGCTCTTGGCCGTACATCGCTTTCACCTTCGAGCCCTCGGCGAGTTTGGCCGCGTAGAGACCCAGTCTCATGGTCCCACCCATGTCCTCGACCCCCTCTTGACTTGCCATCAGGTCGATCACGGGGTCGGGTGTCGAAGGGTCGAATTCGGTACTGTTGGCCTCGGTGAGACCCAGTACGGATCGAGCGATCTCGATCACGGCGCATTGCAGACCGAGACACAGACCGAGGAGCGGGACCCCGTTCTCTCTGGAGAATCGAATCGCCTGGATCTTTCCCTCGACCCCCCGGTATCCAAATCCGCCGGGGATGACGATGCCGTCGAGATCTTCCAGATAGGAGTCGGCGAGGAGACCGGTCAGCTCGTCCGATGGAACCCAGCGGAGGTCGAGTTTCAGACCGTGGCCGGAGGCGGCATGACGAAGTGACTCGGCCACCGACAAGTAGGCGTCGGGTAGGTCGACGTACTTGCCGACTATGCCAATGGTGACCTCATCGGTGGCTGCGGATGCCTTCTCCACCATCGCTCGCCAGCTCTCCAGGTTCGGTGGACCTGTCACGAGCCCCAACCGGTCGCACACCACCTCGTCGAGCCCACCTGCGTTGAGGACGAGTGGGACCTCGTAGATGTCCTTGGAGTCCGGAGCTGCGATAACCGCCCGGGGCTCGACGTCGCAGAACAGGCTGATCTTCTTGCGCACCCCGTCATCGATCTGCCGGTCGGAGCGGACGACTATCACGTCGGGATGGATTCCCTTCGACCTGAGCTCGGCCACCGAATGCTGGGTCGGCTTGGTCTTGAGCTCGTCCGAAGTAGCTATGAACGGGACCAGGGTGACATGGACGAACATCACATTGGCCCGACCTATCTCGTTTCCGAACTGACGGATTGCCTCGAGGAAGGGGAGGCTTTCGATGTCACCGACGGTGCCGCCCACCTCGGTGATCACCACGTCGACATCGCGTCCGCCAACCCGGCGCACCCGTTCCTTGATCTCGTTTGTGACGTGGGGGATGACCTGGACCGTATCGCCGAGGTAATCGCCCCTCCGCTCCTTCTGGATCACGGAGAGATAGACGGACCCCGAGGTCACATTGGAGGAGCGACGAAGGTTCTCGCCGGTGAATCGTTCGTAGTGACCGAGATCGAGATCAGTCTCCCCGCCGTCGTCGGTGACGAACACCTCGCCGTGTTGGAAGGGGTTCATCGTGCCCGGGTCGACGTTGATGTACGGGTCGAGTTTCTGGTTGACCACCCGCAAACCCCGACTCTTGAGAAGACGACCCAACGACGCCGCTGCTATTCCCTTGCCGAGACTGGAAACGACGCCACCTGTCACGAATACGTACTTGGTGGGATCTTGGGTCGGGGGACGGTCCGGTGAGGCTTGCTCTTGTCCGAAAAGTGGCCCGTCCATGACGGAAGGTCAGAGTAGCACGGACCCGAGAGATGCCCCGTTTTACCGTTCTGTGCGGGTTTACCCAGCCGGTGTCGGGGCAAACCCGCACAGAACGGTTAGCCGCCCCAGAGCAGTTCTTCGGCCGCCTTCTTGCCGGCGACGCTCTCCGGTTGGCCCGCCATCATCCTGCTGATTTCGGCCAACCGGTCCTCGCCTTCCACGAGTCTGACGGAGGCAACTCCGGCCCCGTCGCGTTCCACGAGATAGTGGGTGTCGGCCCTTGCTGCCACCTGGGGAAGATGTGTGACGCAGAGCACCTGGCGGGACCGCGCCAACTCCGCCAGCTTGGCGCCCATGGCAAGGGCGGTTGCGCCGCCGATGCCGGTGTCGATCTCGTCGAACACCGACGTGGCTGACGTCTGACTTCCGGTGGCGAGCCGCAGCGCCAGCACCAGTCGGGAGAGCTCGCCTCCGGACGCGACCGATCCGACCGGGCCGGGTTCGAGCCGGGAATCCGATGCGAACAGCAACTCCATCCGGTCGCTGCCACTGGAACCTGGCTCGGTAGGAATGACCGACACCACTACCTGCGCCGAATCCAGTCCGAGATCACCGAGGTGCGACTCTGCATGCTCGGCGATCTTCCTCCCTGCCGTCGCCCGTGCGTCTCGAAGGGCGGCGCCCCGGGCCTCGACTTCACCGACCGAATCGACGATCAAGGTGTCGATCCTGTCGGCATCATCGAGGAGGGACTCGATCTCGGCGACCCGCTCGGCTGTGGTCTCTCCGTAGTCGAGCACCTCGTCGATGGTGCGTCCGTACTTTTGCTTCAGCTCCCCGATGGCAGTGAGCCGATCCTCCATCTCGACCAGACTCCCGGGGTCGACATCGAGGTGATCGGTGGCGACCCTGGCTTCCGAGGCGACTTCGGCGACCGCTGCGGCCAGACCCTCGGCCTGAGCGGATAGCCCGGCGAGAGACGGATCGAGACCTGATGCCTTGCGGAGACGGGCGACCATCTCCCCGGACGCCTCCGACATCGTCTCCGCGAGACGCATGAGCTCGGCGAGATGCTCTCTGATCTCCTCTACATTGCGAAGACGGGACACCGACGCTTCCAGCACATCGTCGAGACCGGATGTGAGCCTCGCCGTCTCTATCTCATTCGCCTGATAGCGGGCGAGGTCGAGTTCACGCGCCAGGGCGATCCGGTCGCCACCGAGTTGTCGCTGGCGGTCCCTGGCGATCTGCAGCTTCTCCCACGCAGCTTGATATGACTCACGCGTCTTCCTGCCATCACTGTCGAGAGCCCCGTCGACCATCTCCAGGACATGTGACGGTCGAGTGAGCTGCAACTGGTCGTGCTGTCCGACGATCTCCACGAGCTGTCCCAGCTGCTCCTGAAGCGCGGCCGCCGATACGATTGCACCCTCGAGATACGCCCGACTCCGACCGTTGCGAGGGATGGTGCGGCTGGTTCCGATCTCGGCTTGTCCGGTTCTGAACAGCCCGTCGGTCCGGGCCTCATCGCCGTACGGGCCTACCGCCGTCGAATCGGCGGTGCCACCCAGGACAAGGCGCAGACCCCCCAACAGCAACGTCTTGCCCGCGCCGGTCTCACCCGTGACGACAGTGAACCCCGGGGAAGGGTCGACCGAAGCGTCCTGGACCACGCCGAGGTTGGCGACGCGAAGATGCTGGAGCATCACTCCAACCCGAACTTGTCCCTGACCAACCCCGGAAAGCTGATCGTCCCGAACGTCACGAATCGAGCCGGTCTGCTCCCTCGACCGATCGAGACGTGACCGCCGTCACCGATGTGCCCGAGCACCTCCTTGTCGACGTTCACTCGCACCGGGCGATCCCCACGCACGGTGACCGTGATCTCGGCATCGGCAGGGAGGACTATTGGTCTGTCGAAGAGTGAATGTGCCGCAACAGGGGTCAGCACGAGCGCATCGACAGTGGGATCGATGACTGGCCCCCCTGCCGAGAACGAGTAGGCGGTCGACCCGGTTGGAGTTGCGATGATCAGCCCGTCCGCCCTGTAGGTGGCGAATGTCGTGCCGTCTATCACCACTTCGAGGTTGACGAGACGTGTGCTATCGATCTTCTCCACCACCACATCGTTCACCCCGTCCACATTCTTTCCTGCTGCCTTGGCGGAGACGGTCAATCGGTCGTTCACCTCGTAGTCGCCGCTGAGAAGACGAGCGACGACCCTCTCGACATCTTCGGGCTCCGCCTCGGTGAGAAAGCCCAAAGTCCCCAAGTTGAAGCCAAGAACCGGGACGTCCCACTTCACAGCCCTGTAGACGGCTCCAAGCATTGTCCCGT
>DASTBQ010000125.1:0-2480 GCA_035711995.1 Acidimicrobiia bacterium
CGAGCTCACCGCCCGGGGTGAGTGGATCTGAACTCTGGCATCGGGGTGGTCGCCTTTCCTTGGCCAGTGGTCGGGGGTGGATGTCGCAGTCTCTGGCTGGAGTTCGCCCATCGACAGAAACAAGAGGTTCCTCACCGAGATTCGGAAGAATTCGCGCCCACGACAACCCGACTATCAAGAGGGGGACAAGTGATCCTTGAGCATGACTATCGAGCAGGAGAATCCTCATGCTGAATCAGATCGGGGACGGTGTGTTCGTCCACCAGAGTGAGTTGATTCAGAACAACACGGTGGTCGTTCATGGCGAGACGGGTGCCATCCTCGTAGATCCTGGGATAACGAATGACGAGATGGCCTGCGTCGCCAAGGACCTACGCGACCAGGGCAAGGCAGTGGTAGCGGGCTTTGCGACCCATCCCGACTGGGATCACGTGCTCTGGCACGCGGATCTTGGCGAAGCACCCCGCTACGGCACGGCAGATTGCGCGGCATTCATGGGGGAGGTTCTGTCGAAGCGCGACTGGAAGATCACCGTCGCTGAAGGGTTACCTGAGGAGATTGCCGACGAGATACCGCTGGACCTCTTCGGTCTCATCACCGCACTGCCCCGTGGAACTTCGATGATCCCATGGGACGGTCCCGACATCCGGATCATCGAGCATCCGGCCCATGCCCAAGGCCATGCCGCTCTTTTGATCGAGAGGAGTGGCGTTCTCGTGGCCGGCGACATGGTTTCGGACATCCTGGTTCCGTTCCCCGACCTGTCCGCGGACGACCCGGTCGAGGATTATCTCATCGGGCTGGAACGGATCGAGGGCTTGTCCGATCACGTCGAAGTGGTCATCCCCGGTCACGGCTCGGTCGGCGGTGCCGGTCAGCTCCGCGCACGGATCGACCTCGACCGAGACTACGTGATTTCCCTACGTGACGGTCATGATGTCGACGATCCTCGGATTGGCCCCTCGGCCACTTTCGGCAGGGACTGGCTGCCCGGCATCTATGAGTGGCAACGGGAAGAGCTTGCCGATAAGGGCGGCGACAGGACCTCGAAGTAGGGATAGTCGCCCACTACCGACCCGGAATCGGCTCCAGGTCGCCAAGCGGGTAGACGTTGATGTAGATGTCAGATGGTGCGACCAGACCGTCGTAAGGGCGGTCTTCGGCCTCTCGCAGCCACTGGTCGAAAAACGCCACGGTCACTGACCTGATGCTGGTCATGACCCGCTGTGCCGAGGTCGTGGTCGGATTGAGGCCCGGTTGAAACAAGGGCCCATCAGTGAAGCTGTCGTGTGAGGCCTCGGGCAAAACGGCGCGGACGACTGAGGCGGAAGCCCTCTCGAATCGCCGACCGATCTCCTCATGAAGCTGCGTCTCCTTGGTGAGGAACAATGACGGCTGGGGTGGTGGCCCCGCAGTCACTTCAGTGCCAAAAGGGCCACCGGCGGCCTGACCGTCCATGTTGAGACAGGCCTGCAACGAAGGATCGACACGACACATCTCGAAGGCGGTCAAACCTCCATTGGAATGACCGACGACCCCGATCCGGCTCAGGTCAGCACTTGTCATGAAAGAGGAGAGTTCCGAATCAGGCGCCCGAAGCGATTCGAGCACGAACTCCACATCGGCGACTCTCTCTTCGATCTTGGGGACGACTGAACCCGCTTGTCCGGTGTCCATGGTGGCGTCGTAGACCGCGACCTCACCACCTGCAATCGTCGTTGCCGCCACCTGAAACGGATGGTCGACGCCGACCACCAGAAACCCTTGGGACGCCAATTCCTCAGCCAGGGACCCGTAGAAGGCGACGTTCGTCTGGTTGCCCGGTGACAGGATGACGACCGGATGGCTTCCGTCTGCGATTGCCGCACCCACTCGCGCCTCCGTCCTGACCAGGGGCAATGCAGCCACCTCGACAAAGCTCAGCGCCCCGCTCTCCGCCAACCCCTCTGCGATGTTGTCGAGGTCATCCACATATCGAGCGGGCACCCCGGTCTCGGGTACAGCTGGATACCAGAGTTGAACCGGAACCGAACGCACATCGTCGGTCGCCGGGGTATGCAATTCGGGTCTTGCGGTATCGATCAAGACGACACGCTCCCGTCCGATCGCGTGTGACCCAGTTGGGGCGAGGACGGCGAGATGGATCATCGTCGAGACAAGGACGAGAACCAACGAGCTGGCAACGGCGAGCAACAAGGCGCGCCAGGGCGGCCTGAAGTGCCCGAGACGACGAACCTGAGCAACGGGGACGGACATGGAGTCAGACGTCATCGCGACGAGGTTACGCCCCAGTTTCGTCGATACGTTCTCCGGCGTGGTCCGCGAGAATCACGCTCACCAGGAACCATGCCTGTCCGATCAAGTGTCGAGGGCAATCACCTTCGGGATCGGTCACCCCACCCGAAAGGTCCATTCGAAGCTGCCGGTGTCAGGCAGACCGGTGAATGTGTTCCAGACCACGGTGATGGTGTGCTCGCCCG
>DASTBQ010000126.1:0-4578 GCA_035711995.1 Acidimicrobiia bacterium
TCAGACGCCGACAAGAAGTACGAAGGAGACCACATGACAATCGCACTTGACCGCATCACGACGACCGCGGCCCGCATGGAAGGCGGCGTCAAGAGATAAGGATTCGGCGACGCCAGCATCCGGGCTCTTGACGATGTCGACGTCGGATTCGAGGTACGCCGTTTCACCGCCATCATGGGGCCTTCAGGCTCCGGCAAGTCGACCCTGCTCCACACCCTGGCCGGTCTCGACACCCTCGATGAAGGCTCGGCCTACATCGGCGACGTCGAGCTGGGAGCGCTTGGTGATCGCAAGCTGACGCTGCTGCGCAGGGAGAAGGTCGGCTTCATCTTCCAGGCCTTCAATCTCATCCCCACCCTCACTGCCGAAGAGAACATCGTCCTGCCTCTGGCCATCGCCGGTGTGGACGAGGATCGGGGCTGGTTCGACCACGTGGTCGGCATCCTCGGCCTTCGGGACCGGCTGGATCACCGGCCGTCGGAGTTGTCCGGGGGACAGCAACAACGGGTCGCCGCCGCCCGCGCCCTGGTTTCGAGACCGGAGATCATCTTCGCGGACGAGCCTTCCGGAAACCTCGACTCCCGCTCGGGTACCGAGCTCCTCGAGTTTATGAGAAGGGCCGTCCGCGAGTTGGGTCAGACCATCGTCATGGTCACCCACGATCCTGTTGCAGCCGGATACGCCGACCGGGTCGTGTTTCTGAGCGACGGCAAGGTGGTGGATGACATGGACCATCCGACGGCCGACAAGGTCATCGACCACATGCGATTCCTGGGGGCGTGACATGTTGAAAACAGCACTACGCAGCCTTCAGGCCAACCAGCTCAGGTTCGGATTGACCGCTCTCTCGGTGGTCATGGGAGTCGCCTTCGTCGCCGGGTCGTTCGTGTTCACGGACACGATCCAGGCGCGTTTCGACACCCTTTTCGACGACGTCTACGCCGGTGTCGACGCCACCGTCAGGATCGACGAGACGGCCACCGTGGAGACGTCCTTCGATGAGTCTTATCTCACCGAAGTCCGGGCTGTGCCCGGTGTCGACCGGGCCGAGGGCTCGGTCAGTGGATCTGCCCAGATCCTCGATCGCAACGGCGAGACCCTGGGAGGCATCGGCTCACCGACGTTGGGTTTCTCCTGGGTCGCCGACACCGCCCTCAACGTGGGCCGGATCGGCGATGGCGACGGCCGCGCCCCGGTCGGCCCGGGTGAGGTCGTCATCGACAAGTACACCGCGGAGGCCAACGGATTTGCAGTCGGCGACACCATTCAGGTGCTCACCGAGCAGGGTGTGGGCAGCTATCGGCTGGTCGGCGTGGCCGCCTTCGGGACCGAGGACAACCTCGCCGGGGCCACCATCGCCGCCTTCGGCCTCGACGAGGCACAGCGTCTCTTCGGTCTGGAAGGCCGTCTCGACACCATCGACGTGGTAGCCGCAGACGATGTAGCCGAGTCGGAGTTGCTCGCCGACCTTGCCACAGTCATACCTACCGGAACCGAGGTGGTCACCGGTCAGCAGCAGACCCAGGAGCAACTCGACGATGTCACTGCCGGTCTCGGCTTCCTCAACGTCGCCTTGCTCGCATTCGCCGGCATCTCGGTGTTTGTGGGCGCTTTCGTCATCTCCAACACCTTCCGGATCACGGTCGCCCAGCGCATTCGCGAGCTCGGCCTCCTCCGGGCGGTTGGAGCCACCACCAGTCAGGTGAATCGGCTGGTTCTGATCGAGGCGGCGGTTCTAGCTGTGCTGGCGTCGGCGCTCGGCGTCCTCGCGGGCATAGGTGTCGCCGAACTGGTCCGTGTCGGGTTGGATGCGGTCGGCATTGCTCTGCCCAACGGCCCGCTGCGGGTCGAGCCGCGGACCGTGATCGTGGGATTCACTGTCGGCCTTGGTGTCACCCTCGTCGCCGCCATTCTCCCGGCACGACGCGCCGCCTCGGTGTCACCCATGGCGGCGATCGCGGCGGTTGACACCCGGACGCCCCGCAAGTCTTTGCGCAATCGAGCGATCGTCGGCAGTTTGTTGTCCCTCGCTGGAGCGGGCGCTCTGGTTGGCGGATTGACGGTTCAGAATGGTGCATCGCTGGCTCTGGTCGGTGGTGGTGCCGCGGTTGTGTTCTTCGGCATCTCCACCCTGGCGCCGTTGATCGCCGGCCCCGTGGCAAGGATCATCTCATCGCCGTTCCGGTCGATCACCGGCAAGCTGGCCCGAGAGAACACGGTGCGGGCTCCGCGACGAACCGCCTCGACGGCGTCGGCCCTGATGATCGGGGTGACCCTGGTCGCTCTCGTCTCGGTGTTCGCCGCCTCCATCAAGGTGAGCATCTCCGACACCATGGAGAGTGGCTCCCCGTGGGATCTCAACGTGAACTCTTTTGCCGATCCCCTGTCCACCGAGGTGACTGACACCGCTCTGGCCAACCTTCAAGCCTCGCCGGAGTTCGATGTCGTATCGCCCGTGACGTTCGGGTGGTACTCCATCGAAGGAGTCGACCTCGACGTCGCTGCGGTCGACCCGGCGACCCTCTCCCGGGTGTGGAACGGCGCGCCGAGTATCGACTTCGCCGACATGGGCGACGGGCTGATGGTCCACATCACTGTCATGGAAGACAACGGTTGGGCCGTGGGAGACGTCGTCGATGTGGAATATGTCGCCGGGACAGTGCCCACGGAGATAGTAGGTACGTTCGAGACCTCGCTCCTCGCCAACACGCTGGTATCGCACGAGGTCTACGGCAGAAACGTCGGGCATGGGCCGGCCTCTTTCGCGAGCATCCAGCTCGCCGAAGGAGTGAGTCTGGAGGCGGGGGAGGCAGCGGCGAAAGCCGACCTGGCCGGGTTCCCCAACCTCCAGGTGCAGACCCGTTTGGAGAGCATCGAGACTGCAGAGGCTCAAATCGATCAGCTGGTGTCGCTATTCAGCGGTCTACTCGGGCTGGCCCTGATCATCGCCGTGCTTGGCATCGCCAACACGCTGGCCCTGTCGATCGTGGAGCGCACCCGGGAAATCGGGCTGCTGCGGGCGGTGGGCATGAGCCGCCGTCAGGTGCGGTCGATGGTCCGCATCGAGGCCTCGGTGACGGCTGTTTTCGGCGCCCTGCTCGGTCTGGCGATGGGCACCGGACTGGGATTTGCCCTCGTCCGCTCCCTGGAGGACGAAGGTCTGGCGTCATTCGCCATCCCCTTCGGCCAGCTCGGGATTTGGGTGGCATTGGCCGCCCTGGCCGGAGTGATCGCAGCCATCGGCCCCGCCCGCAAAGCCTCCCGCCTCGACATCCTGCGAGCGATCTCCTACCAGTAGGGAGCGCACAGACCCCCCATTCTGTGTCGATTTGCTACGGAAATTCCGTACCAAATCGACACAGAGACTGGCTCAAGCCGCCGCGGGGCGCCGCGACGGTGGGGGCCATGACCAAAGGAGCAACGAATGGTTTACGACTCTTACGCAGCCCGATTGGACATCGACTACCCGGAGAAACTCGACCGGCTCACCAACTTCTTCCGGTTCATCTGGGCCATACCGATCCTGATCATCCTTCCGTTGATCTCACCCCCCTCAACTCACGTCCGTTTCACGACGTCTCACGTCGCTCGCCCCACAGCCGCTCCACAAACGCGGAATCGGAGGCCATTGTCCCTTGGTCACGGCGGTTTGACCGCATCTTTCGCAACGAGGGGGTCACGGGTTCAAATCCTGTCAGCTCCACTGATTTCGCCGTGTACGAGTTGAAGAAATGCCTGGGCGTGATCTGTGCCGAGAAAGGCGTTTCAGAGCCCACTCGCGCCACACCGCGCTCCAAAGGTGGACTACAGGATGGGACGACATCGCGTGTACAGAGGGAGCCGACCTGGGCACGGGTTCGTCGAAGGAGTCATCATCAGCTGCGAAGGAAGGTCAACACGGCGAGCACCCGGCGATTGGCATCAGATGAAGGCGCGAGGTCGAGCTTGATGAATACCTGGGCTGTAGTGGCTTCAACAGTCCGTTCGCTCACCCCCATCTGTTTGGCGATCCCGGCATTCGATCGTCCTTCGGCCATGTAGCCCAGGGTCGTGAATAGCTGACTGCTGGCCCGGTCTCGCGGTACCAGAGCGTGTGCCAAACCTTGGCCGCCAGTTGGGAGTCGAAGGCATCTCGGCCGTGCACTTTGACCTCCACGAGCTCGCCAACGTCGTCGGTTGCCACGAAGCGGACGACACCCCAGGTTTGGTACGGGGCGTGGCCCATCTCTCGATTCGGGACACCGAGATGGGTCAGGGCGGCGGCCACCATCTCCGGGTTTGGATAGCCGCGAGGTGACCCGGTCACAGCTAGCAAGAGCCCTGCGGTGAATAGCCCGATTCCAAACGAGCCAATGGTGTGTGAGGGCGTTGCATACCCGAGACTGATTGAGGCAAAGCCCGTCGTGACAATCGCCAGCCAGCCGAAGCGGCGTAGGGGCCGAGTGACAGACGGGCTGGCGACGATGAGGATCGCGGTGACCAGCGCCACCCTCATCACGGGGAAGCGAGGCACAGGATCCTCTAGATCGATCTCGGGCAAGACGTATGGCCAGGCGTCATTGATCAGGAACGAGAGCA
>DASTBQ010000127.1:0-16341 GCA_035711995.1 Acidimicrobiia bacterium
GATCAGTGGCCGCCCCGCCGGGCAGAGCCTCGTACTCGAGATGTTCGCCTGGCGCGTCGCTGATCATCACCACACCACTGTCGACGAATTCGTCAGCCACTTCGACGAAGGCATCGACGTAGCCGCCGGGGTTGTCCCGCAGATCCACCACCAGGACAGACGGGTTCTCTGCCATGATCTCGGCGAGCGAGTCGGCGACCAGAGCGGGGACATCGAACTCGAAATCGGGGATCCTCAGATATCCGACATCGTCGAGGGGAACTCCGTACTCGACTGTTGGAACTGCGAGCTCGGCGCGCTCGATCTGGAACGTCAATTGTTCTCCGGCCCGATCCACCGAAACCTCGACCTGACCTGTCTCGTCGCCTGCGATCTGAGAGACGATTGCAGAAAAACCCCGTCCGTCGACCGGGACACCGTCGACAGCAGTCACCACGTCACCCGCCGCGAGACCCGCTGCAAAGCCAGGGTTGTCCTCCAGCACGGTCACGATCTCGAGTCGGCACGTCTCGTTGACAGTCGTGCACTTGGAGCCGACCGCATCGCGCGCGTCGAGGAGGACGCCGATCCCACCGACGACGCCGTTGAGACGGATCGACCCTGTCTGCCCGGGAGGCAGGTAGTAGGTGAAAGGATCCAGTCCCAGGTCGATCATGTAGGCCATCGCCGCCTCTATGGCAGGGCCAATCGCGATCGAGGACTCCTCGACCCGTGTGGCCAGCTCGTCGCAGAGCGGTGTGAACGCCTCGTGGGGGATGGCACAGAAGAGTGTTCTCGGGGGTTCCTCTGTCTCGGTGCTCTCGTATTCCTGGAGTCCCCTCACCGCCACTTCTGCAAGGGCTGCGGCGTCGATGGGCGCATCCACGTACCAGGTCTGGAGCAGCTCGTAGATCTCACATAGAGGGCTGAAGGTGACTGGGGGGCTGGCGCAACTCTGCAGCTCGACGGGCATCTCGGGGGTGGTCGTAACTGGTGCAGCTGGCCCGGTCGCAGTGACTGGCGGGTTGGTCGTGGCAGGCGCGGTCTGCCCTCCACACGCGCTGAGGGAGAGACAAAGGGCGAGTGCGATCAGTTTCACCGAGCGCATTATGTGGACTCATCGGCAATTAGCGTCAGGTTCGTGAGTCTTCGCGTCCATATCCGCTTGGGAGACGACGTTCTGATCCGAGACGTCGTGGACGGCGTGTGGGCTGAGCCGAGCTCGAAGAAAGCCGACATGGTGATAGGGCAGCAGTCGTGGGGCCTTCCAGGTCTTGTCGACGCTCACGCTCACATCGCGTCAGACACTCTCTTCGCCCCGGGCGACATCGCGGCTGCCGCGGGACGATTGCGTGCTGCGCTGCCAGCCGGTGTCATGCTCATTCTCGACAAGGGATGGACCGACGACACCGCAATCCGGGCCGCCGATTCAGTTTCGTTGGACGAGCGCCCCGATCTCGAAGCAGCCGAGCAGATCCTCACCGTAGAGGGTGGCTACTTCCCCGGGTTCGGGATGGTCGTCGGTCCCGATCTGTTGTCCGAGGCGACCACACGACAAGCCGAAGCCGGGTCCGGGTGGGTGAAACTGATCGGTGACTGGCCACGACGTGGACTCGGGCCTGTAGCCAACTTCACGACAACCCAACTTCGCCATGCGGTTCTCGCCGCCGAGACGGCAGGGGCCCGGGTGGCGATCCACACGATGGCGCCCGATGTCCCGAGCCAGGCGGTGGCGGCCGGAGTCCACTCGATCGAGCACGGCTTGTTCCTCAGCGAGGACGATCTGGCTGCGTTAGGCGAGCGTGAAGGGATGTGGGTGCCCACCGTGTTGCGGATCGAGGAGACAGTGGCCCAACTGGGCGCCGAGTCCAGTGGGGGGCGTCTCCTGGCGGCGGGTCTGGAGAACACGCGTCGTCTCCTCGGTGCCGCGGTCGAGGCAGGTGTCAGGGTCCTCGCCGGCACCGACCTCGTCGGCTCTCCGACGAACATCGCATCTGAGGCGATCCGGATGGGTGAACTGGGTCTGACCAACAGCCAGGTGATTGGAGCGATATCCACTGCGGCGTTCACCGCGACGGGTAGGGACACAGCCTTCACACCTGGGTCACCGGCGAACGTTGTCCTCTTTGCCGATGACCCGGCGACCAACCTCGAGATCCTCCGTCATCCCCAACACATCCTGAGGCGGGGGAGACTCCTCTGAAGCTCGTTCTCGCCTCAGGTTCACCACGTCGAGCCGACCTGTTGGCCCGACTCGGTGTGCAATTCGATGTCTCACCGGCCGATCTCGACGAGACCCGGTGGCCCGACGAGCCTCCAGGTGTGTATGTGGAACGTCTCGCCCGTGAGAAGACGCAGGCTTGCGGTGGGCCTGAGGATGTGGTTGTGGCTGCCGATACCGCCGTGGTCTCAGGGGGTGTGATCATGGGCAAGCCGGCTCACCCGGCCGAGGCGCGGTCGATGCTGACTCGTCTCCAGGGAGAGCGACACGACGTGTTCACCGGTGTCGCGGTGAGAAGAGGTGAGGAGGTGGCTTCGGCCGTCGATGTCGCCGTGGTCGAGATGCTTCCGATGACAGCCGACGAGATAGAGGCGTACGTCGCCACAGGAGAACCGATGGACAAGGCTGGGTCCTACGCCCTCCAGGGCCGAGGTGGTTTGTTCGTTTCCACCGTCGTCGGCAGCCCGTTCACCGTCATCGGTCTCCCCGTTCATCTCCTCCCCCGTTTGATCAGAGCCGTCGGGGTCGATCCCGATGTGGTGCTGGCACCGGTATAGGTTCTAGACGGTGAAGCGCACACTCATTGGCCTGCTGGCCCTAGCCGTGGCATGCAGCCCGGGGGACGCAGTCGACTCCACCACCTCTTCCTCATCCACGACCATGGTCACTCCCACCACGACGCCCGCCACCACGACCCTCCCACCAGCTACAACAACCACGTCCCCCACAACGACGACCCTCCCACCTCCGACCACGACGACCCTCGTGGAGGGGAATTGGGCGGACGGTCCTGTGGTCGTCACCGAGTTCGGAGCTCTCGGCTGGTGGGACGGTGCAGGTTGGCTCGACGCCGACACCGAAGGGGCGATTCCGGTTGTTGGCGGTGAGGATTACCAGACGATCGTGGGCGATGCGCTCGGCCGGACCACGGCTGGTCCTCAAACCACCACCTGCGAGCCACTAGGACTCATCGGGGTGGAGCTCGCCGATCCTCAGCTCCTCGGCGAGTTGCCCGGTCCCTTTGGCGTCGCGATCTCGGCCCCCTGGCCTCTTCAGCCTCATCTCTACGAGGTAGTGACTGACGACGGCACATACGCTGGCTTCGCATCAGCTCTCCTTGCAGAGCGCGGTCTCGACGTGCCTGACCCGCTGATCACCCAGCTGATTCGTACCGACCTCGAGGGTGACGGGGTCGAAGAGGTGCTTGCCGTCGCCTCCGATATCACCCCCGGATTCATCATGGAGGTCGGTGACTACTCGATCGTGTTCATGCGCAAGGTCGTCGACGGCGAAGTGCAGACCTCGGTGCTCGACGAGACGGTGGTGGTCGACGAACAGGGTTCCTTCGGCGGTCTCTACTCGGTCGGTACTGTCGCCGACCTCAATGGTGATCGGAAGATGGAGATCGTGACTTCGGGTACCTTCTTCGAGTCATTGGCTGTAACTGTCTGGGAATACGTGGATGACGTCCTCGGGTTGACGTTGGCTCTTCAGATGGGATGTGGCGTTTGAACGACATGCAGAACCTCTTCACCAGTCGGCCTACATACGTCGCATACTCCGGTCTTGAACTCACCGACGCATCCGCAGACCAGGCCGAGGGTCGTCTCGCGATCACCGAGAACCACCACCAGCCGTACGGGGCGGTGCACGGCGGCGTCTACTGCATGATGATCGAGACTTTGGCGTCGACCGGCGCCGCGCTCTGGGCCATCGAGAACGGCATGGGTGGAGCGATGGGTCTCTCCAACAAGACAGACTTCTTGAGGGCCACGACAGACGGGGTGCTCCTGGGTAAGGCAACCCCGATCCATCGCGGACGGAGTCAGCAGCTTTGGCAGGTCGACGTCACCAGGGAGAGTGACGGCAAACTGGTGGCTCAGGGCCAGGTCCGGCTGCAGAACGTGAACACGACCGAGTTCTAGGACGAGCCGATGCCCGAAGGCGACACCGTTGCCGGGCACGCCGAGCGGCTCCGTCCCGTGCTGGTCGGGTCCGAAATAGAACTGGTGGCTGGTACGGCACCTTCGGTCCGGGTCAATTCCGGCCGCATCCTCGGTGCCACTGTGACTTCGGTTCGAACGCTCGGGAAGAACCTGATGATCGATCTCTCCACCGGGTTCTCGGTGCTCATCCATCTCGGAATGAACGGGCGGTGGCGGTTCGGAGTCGACCCGGATCGGACCCACGGATCTGCCCGTCTCGTGTTGGCCACGTCGACCGATGCGGTCGCCCTCTACTCAGCTCCCACCGTCGACGTGGATCGGACTCCCGCCATCGACCGCAGACTGCGCCGGCTCGGTCCCGACCTGCTCGGCGACTTCGAACCAAGCGAATTCGTGCGACGTGCCCGGGCCATCGGGCCGGTGACGATGGCGAGACTGCTCCTCGACCAGAGGGTTTGGGCCGGTATCGGCAACGTCTACAAATCAGAATTGCTTTTTCTCGAGGGCATCGATCCACACACCTCCAGCGAACGCATCGGGG
Organism: Acidimicrobiia bacterium; assembly: GCA_035711995.1. Classification (GTDB taxonomy): domain Bacteria; phylum Actinomycetota; class Acidimicrobiia; order Spongiisociales; family ZC4RG35; genus JANQRA01. The sequence continues at coordinate 4,688 of DASTBQ010000127.1, forward strand.
ATGACGTCCTGTTGAGAATCGGTCGACGCGCTTCGGAGTTGCTCGCCGTCAATGTCGGCCGGCCTCGGTCGACCACAGGCTCATCCGAGCGTGCCCAGAACACCTGGGTATACGGGCAGGTCGGACACGGTTGCCGACGATGTGGCACGACGATCGACATGGGCTGGATCGACGAGCGGGTCACGTATTGGTGCCCCACGTGTCAGCCGCCGGAGACCACCTGATCGGGGGAGGCTGTCGAGCCTGCCGGACGGAGATCGGCCTCGACGATGGTCCGCTCCTCGGGAACACCGGCCGGTGGGTCTTCCGGACCCAACTGGATGTGAAATGGAGGCTCGGGAAGTCGGGTTCTGTCCAAGGCCACGAGATAGGTGTGGGGGATCGCATCGTCCGTGCAGGCCATCTGATTGCTGGTCTCGACGATCTCGGCGTGGACCCGGCTCCCTGTGACGACTACGTCGTCGAGACGCAGGTTGGGACATGAGGAGCCGTGGACCGCACCAAACCAGATCACGACCTCGGTCTCGAAATCGACGACGGGCAACTCGACGTCGAGACCGGGGATCGCTGCGATCAGATCGCTAAAGCTCTCCTCGTCCCAGGCGATGCCTGTGCGATAAGTCTCACCAACTTCATCATGGGCCACGAGGAGACGCCAGCCGTCACCCTCCGTCGGTTGTGGACCTGCTGGCACGGCCAGAGACGGGTCCTGGCCTTCGATACACACCGCCTCGCCAATGAGCGCCTCTTCAACGGCGGCGATGTTCTCCTCGGTGAGAAAGCCGACATGGAGGGCAAGGACTCCGTAGTTGATCATGGTCCCCGAACCTTGCAGGATCTCGGGCAGCTTCTCATGGGCGCGCTGTTGCAGTTCGGCCAGCTCCGCCTCACTGGTCTCCACGGCCACTGCTACGACCCCGTCATCGGGCCACAACTTGTCGATCTCGGTCTGACGGGCATCGACGTCGTCGGTGAATGCCACGGTCACCCACCCATTGTGATCCCGGTCGATCCAAATTCCGGCATACCCGGGCTGATCTGTTGCCCAGGTCATCACTTCATCGACGGGCATCTCATTCCCCCCATATCTGGGCGTATCGCGGTACAACGATGGATCGGCCGTGATCGGTGCGAGGTCGGCGCACATCGGGATCGTTTCATCGACAACCGGGGCAGCTGTGCCTGCGTCCCCGGTGCCGCACGCCGCGATCACGACGGCCAGGACCACAAGTGTGGTGACTGTTCTCCTCATCGACCGTTTGGACGTCGGCTCCGGGTTGTGGGTTCCAGCGAAATACCATGTGGGAGCGATGTCTCTCCTCGTCGGCCCTCTCATAGTCGATCCTCCGGTGGTCCTCGCCCCCATGGCAGGCGTTACCAACGCGCCATTCCGTCGTCTCTGTCGGGAGTTCGGAGCGGGACTGTATGTCTCGGAGATGATCGGTGCCCGGGGCCTGGTGGAGAGAAACGAGAAGACCCTTGCCCTCGCCAGGTTCGACGAGGACGAGTCTCCACGTTCCATCCAGTTGTACGGCACCGACCCAACCGCCCTTGGTGAAGCGGTGGCGATGCTCGTCGAGGAGCAAGGTGTCAACCACATAGACATGAACTTCGGGTGCCCGATGGGAAAGGTGACCCGTCACGGTGGCGGGGCCGCACTGCCCTGGAAGGTCGATCTCTTCCGTTCGATTGTCCGGGCCGCGGTGTCGAACTCGGGAGAGGTCCCGGTGACCGTCAAGTTCCGCAAAGGGATAGACGACGAGCACCTCACCTACGTGGACACCGGCTTGATCGCCGAAGAAGAAGGTGCGGCCGCCGTGGCACTTCACGCCAGGACTGCCCGTCAGCTCTACTCGGGTGAGGCGGACTGGGATGCGATAGCACGGTTGAAAGAAACCGTCACCACCATCCCCGTCCTTGGCAACGGTGACATCTGGACTGCATCCGACGCGGTCGAGATGATGCGCCGGACAGGGTGCGACGGTGTAGTGGTGGGCCGGGGCTGTCTCGGCAGACCTTGGTTGTTCCGCGATCTCGCCGACATCTTCGCCGGACGTGATCCGCAGACCCCGCCCAATCTCGGAGAGGTGGGTCGGATCATGCTCCGGCACGCCGAGCTCCTCACCGACCATTTCGGGGAGCGGTTCGGAATGCCACTGTTCCGCAAGCACCCATCGTGGTACCTCAAGGGTTTTCCAGCCGGTCCGGCACTTCGGGACGCCATGGCCCGGGTCTCATCAGTCGACGAACTCGCCGACCTGGTGGGCAGACTCGACGGGGAGATTTCATTTCCCGAGGACGCGAACCGCATGGTGCGGGGCCACTCTCACGGTCCGCGCCCCGTGCGCCTTCCCCACGGCTTTCTGGCCGACCGCAGTGGTGATCGTCTCGGGCGCGAAGCAGAAGAGGTGATCAGCGGGGGCTGACGGGGGAAGCGGATTGCTCTCGTTCTGTGTCGATTTACGCGCTGCTCCTACGGGTTTTTCGACACAGAACGGCGGGGTTCATGCCTCGGTCGCCTCTCTCATCGCGAAACCGCTGACCGCGGTGAGCAGGAGATGCGCCATCACGTCGAGGGTCTGTCCCGCAACGTCCCGAGAAGCATCTACCTCGACGAAATCCATCGCGCTGACCGACGGGTCGGTGCCGCAACGCAGGACACCCTCGGACAACTGACGGACGGTCAGACCACCTGGCCTGGCGCCGGGACAAGCCGGCGCAAACGCAGTATCGAGGACATCGATGTCGACGTCGACATAGATCTTTTCGCAGATCGCGCCCAGCTGGATCAAGGCCAGTTCCACAGCCGTCTTCATACCGATCCGCTCGACATGCTCGACGGTCACGGTGGTGATTCCGACTTCGTCGCAATAGGTGCGATAGGCCTTGGAGTTGGCAAAGGAGTGGATCCCGATCTGTACGACGTTTCTACCGGGCAGACCGTGGTCTTCGATGAGTCCGCGTACCGGGGAGCCGTTGTTCGGGCCGTTCGCCAGGGTACGAACGTCGTGATGGGCATCGAAAGTGATGAGACCGACGCTGGTGAGATCTTCCGACTCTGCAGCCACCAGGGGGCGGGTGATCGCGTTGTCACCTCCGAGGTAGAGCTTGAGCGAGGATTCGGGGAGATTTTCGGCCAGCGAGGTCAGCTCCGATATCAGAGCGTCCGGGGCGAGCTCTGACACCGGCCAATTCCCCATATCACGCACCGTGACCCCGGCCAAGTCGATCCCCGCCTCACCGTGAAATGTCGAGAAGCGATGGAGACGGTCGCGGACCTCGAGCGGGGTCAGGTCTGCACGAGAGGGAGAGAGACTCGCTTTCGAGCTGGGGACGCCCACTACCAGAACGTCAGGATCCGGGTTCTCCTGGGCGAGCCAGACGTCGGCACGGGGCCAGAGTTGGTCAACTATCGGCATCGAGCATCGGAATGTCGACACCACGCTCTCGGGCAACCCGCTGAGCCTTTTCGTAGCCGGCGTCGGCGTGTCGCATTACGCCGGTGCCGGGGTCGTTTGTCAGCACCCGTTCCACCCGGAAAGCCCCCTGGGTGGTGCCGTCGGCGACCACCTGGGCTCCGGCATGGATCGAGTTGCCGATTCCGACGCCACCCCCATGGTGGACGGCGACCCAGGCCGCCCCGGAGGACACGTTGAGCATCGCGTTGAGGATCGGCCAGTCGGCGACGGCGTCCGACCCGTCGGCCATCGCCTCGGTCTCCCGGTACGGCGATGCGACCGAGCCTGAGTCGAGGTGGTCACGGCCAATCACGATCGGCGCCAACACCTCACCGGAGGCGACCAACTCGTTGAAGCGGAGCCCGGCGAGGTGACGCTCACCATAGGAGAGCCAGCAGATACGAGCGGGAAGACCCTGGTAGTGCACCTTGTCTCTTGCCATCGTCAGCCAGCGAAGCAGTGGCTCGTTCTCGGGGAAGAGCTCGGCGAGGGCCCGGTCTGTTGCTTCGATGTCGACGGGATCGCCGCTGAGCGCCACCCAGCGGAACGGCCCAGAACCCTCGGCGAACAGGTCTCGGATGTAGGCAGGTACGAAGCCGGGGTAGGAGAAGGCGTCCGCGTACCCGGCGATTTCGGCCTCACCTCTGAGATTGTTCCCGTAGTCGAAGACCTCGGCACCCGCCTCCTGGAACCCCACCATCGCCTCACATTGGACGGCCATCGATTCCCGGGCTGACTTGATGTAGGTGTCGGGGTCGTCATCGCGGAGGTGGGATGCCTCCTCGAGGCTGTACCCGGCAGGCACGTAACCGTAGAGGGGATCGTGGGCCGAGGTCTGATCAGTGACGATGTCGACGTCGAGCCCCTTTTTCAACAGCTCGGGGAAGACGTCGGCGGCGTTGCCGACGAGACCGATCGACAGTGCCCGACGGGCAGCCTTCGCCTCAGTGGCCCTCGCTGTGGCGTCCTCCAGCGAGTCGGCGATCACATCGAGGTAGCCGGTTTCGATCCGTCGCTGCATCCGGCTCGGGTCGACATCCACACACAACGCCACACCCCCGTTCATCGTGATCGCCAGGGGCTGAGCGCCACCCATCCCGCCAAGACCTCCGGTGAGGGTGAGTGTCCCTGCCAGTGACCCACCGAAACGCTTCTCGGCGATCGCACTGAATGTCTGATAGGTCCCCTGAAGGATCCCCTGGGTCCCGATATAGATCCAGGAGCCTGCGGTCATCTGGCCGTACATGATCAGACCTCGTGCTTCCAGGTCCCAGAAGTGGTCGAGTGTGGCCCAGCGGGGGACGAGGAGACTGTTGGCGATGAGCACTCGAGGCGCCATTTCATGGGTGCGAAACACACCAACCGGCTTTCCCGACTGGACGAGCATCGTCTCATCGTCTTCGAGACGCTCCAGGGTGCGCACTATCGCGTGGAGCGACTTCAGGTTGCGGGCAGCTTTGCCCCGTCCCCCGTAGACGATCAGGTTTTCTGGATCTTCGGCGACCTCGGGATCGAGGTTGTTGAGAAGACACCGCAACGCCGCTTCCTGGAGCCACCCCTTGGTGTTGAGGTCCGCACCGCGCGGCGCCCGCAGTGGGAACGTCAGATCGAGCACATGGCGGAGCCTAGATCTCTCGTGCAGGGCGGCACTCCCGACGTGCCCTCTGCACGGCGGATCTATTTGCGGAGCATGCCGTCGAGACGTCGGGCGGCGATTGCGGCTCCGACGATGCCCATGACCACCAGGTAGGCGGCATGGCCCAGCATCGTCCAGTCGACGATTCCCAGTGTGAAGCCCCGGAGCAACTCTGTGCCGTGATAGAGCGGTGAGAACCTGGCAACCACCTGCAGAGCCGGGGAATAGACGTCTATGGGGTAGAACGTTCCTGAGAACAGGAACAGGGGCATGGTCACCAGGGTCACCAGGTCGAAGTCCTGCCACGACTTCATCCAGGTGGCGGCGGCCAGCCCGGCGGCGCCGAAGGCAAACCCGATCAGGGTGGCAGATGGAACGGCGAAGATCGCAAGCCACGACTCGGTCATTCCCATGAAGAACATCACGACGACGAACGCCGTTGAATAGAGCAGGCCCCGGAGCAAGGCCCAGCCGATCTCGCCGATAGCGATGTCGATCGGCTGCATCGGCGTGGTCAGGATCCCCTCGTAGACCTTGCCGAATTGGAGCTTGAAGAAGATGTTGAACGTGGTCTCGATCACCGAGCCATTCATGGCCGAAGCCGCCATCAAGGCCGGGGCGACGAAAGCGGCGTACGGCACCGCGGTTCCGTCGGGAAGGACGACATCGCCAACCAGAGCACCCACACCGATACCTACCGCGAACAGGTAGAAGACTGGCTCGAAGAACCCGCTGAAGACGACCTTCCACAGACGCCGATAGGCCAGGTAGTTCTTCTCCCAGATCCGCTGGGCCCGGAATGGGGTGATCCTTCCCACCGGTGTGATACGGGTCGGGGCGGAGACGCTCATACCCGCAATCTCCGGTCGAGCGACCTGATCGCCCAGTACACGCCAAGTCCCGCCATCACCAGGAGGTAGATGAGGTGAATCCAGACAGGCATCTCGGTCACCACCCCGGGTGGTACATCGGGGAGTGCGACCTTGCGGGCCAACTCGACACCGTGGAACAGCGGGGTCACATAGGCGACCGGCTGAAGCCAATCGGGAAGCTGGGTGATCGGGAAGAACGTCCCGGAGAACAGGAAGAGGGGCACGATCCCGAAACGGAACAACGAGGAGAGGGAGCGGTCGTCCTCCTGATTCAGGGTCCAGGCGGTGATCACGGTGGTGAAGGCGATGCCGGTGAGGACCCCTGGACCGACGGCGAGCAGAGCAGGGCCAGCTTCGAGGGCGCCAAAGAGGACGGCGATCACCACGAAGACGAGGAGGGTGAAGAGAAGACGTCCCACCCCCCAGATGAGCCGGCCCCAGACGATGTCCTCGGCGCCGAGGGGGGTGGTGATGGTGCCGTGGAAGTTCTTGCGCCACTTCAGACCTGCCATCACCGGGAATGACCCGTCTCCGGCGCCGTTCTGCATGGCGTTTGCCGCGATGAGCCCGCTCGCAACGAACGTGATGTAGGGGATGGGGAGACCGGTGCCGGAGCCGTCGTCGACCAAGGTCCCCAGACCCGCCCCCATTGCTGCCAGGTAGAACACCGGGTTTATGAATGAACTGATGACCGTGCCCCGCCAGGTACGGCGATAGGCGACCACCTCCGACTCGGCGTAACGCAGTGACCGAGAGAGGGTGGTCATCAGTCGACCAGACCGCGACCGGTGAGCCGGAGGAACACATCCTCCAGAGTGGATCGACGGACCAGCACCTGCTCCGGAGTGATGCCCCGGGCGTGGAGACCGTCCTGGGTGGCGTCGGCGTCGTCGGTGTAGAGCAGGATCCGGTCGGCCAAAACCTCCGATCTCGTGGCGAGACCGTCGATCTTGAGGACTTCATCGTCTTTGACCCCATCCTCGAACCTGAGCTCGACCACCTCGCGCGGTGCGTACCGCTGGATCAGCTCCCGTGGCGACCCCTCGGCGACGATCTTGCCCTGGTCCATGACCACAAGCCGATCACACAGTTGTTCCGCCTCGTCCATGTAGTGGGTGGTGATGATGAGGGTGGCGCCGTCCTGTTTGAGTCGATAAAGCCGATCCCAGAGGAGATGACGGGCTTGCGGGTCGAGACCGGTCGTCGGCTCGTCGAGGATTATCAGGTCAGGATCGTTGATCAGAGCACGGGCGATCGTGAGACGACGTTTCATCCCACCCGAAAGTGGCTCGACTTGGGAGTTCCTCCGCTCGGTCAGCTGGGCGAACTCGAGGAGTTGGTCGATCCGCGGGTTGATCTCCGACTTCTTCATGTCGTGATAGCGACCGTATATGTAGAGGTTTTCGGCCACCGTCAGCTCGAGGTCGAGGTTGTCCTCCTGGGGCACGACACCGAGACGTTTCCGGATGCTGCGGCCGTCTTCGGTGGGATCGATACCGAAGACGGTCATCTTCCCCTCGGTGATCGGGCTGACCGTAGTGATCATCTTCATCGTCGAGGTCTTGCCGGCGCCGTTGGGGCCGAGGAAACCGAAAGCTTTTCCTTGGGGTATGTCGAAGTCGACTCCGTCGACTGCGGTGAATTCCCCGAATCTCTTGGTGAGGCCGCGGGCGGTCACTATTGGCTCAGACATCAGCTGGTTGACGGTAACGGTTCGGTGGGACAGTTCACACCGTCATTATCAGTAGCCACGAGATCGATGACATCGACTCGCTGCTGATTGCATCAACCGTCGATGCGCACGACCTCGGAGCTCTCTTTTCGACCGCCGAACCGTCGGGGCTTGGCGTCGGGGGCGGGGTAACCGAGCGCGATCGCATATCTGGCGATGGCGCCTTTGGAGACGCCGAGGAATGCGGCTGCGTCGCCTTCGCGGTGAAGGGTGATCGGACAACTTGCCACACCCACTGCCTTGGCTGCCAGCATCATGTTCTGCGCGGCGCGCCCGATGTCGAACATGTTGCCACCCGGCTCCTGCACGAGGACGATGGTCGCCGCCGAGTCCCTCACGGGCTGGGTGAAGTCACCGTGCTCGGCGAGGCCTTGAATGCGATCGGGGTCGGCGACCGCGATGAAAGACCACGCCTGGTTGTTCTTCGAGCTCCCGGTCCACCGACCCGCCTCGAGGATCGCATCGAGGTGCTCGGCTATGAGAGGCTCGGATCTGAACTCCCGGATCGCCCGCAAGCCAATTATGAAGTCGTAGGTATCAGCCATACCCGGACACTAAGTCCCTGGAGGGCTTGCCAGTTCTTCAGAAGCTTGCTGTCTCGTAGAGTCTGCCCCCCCGTGCCGGTTGCCGGGACGGAGTGCAGGGTCGTAGATCTAACTGTTCGGCGATGTCGCGACACCACAACGGACAGCTGATCACTTCCTCGGATAGAGGATCATCTGCGTGGCCCTGAAAAACGCGAGTTTGCGGCCTGTCGTCTCGTCGGATACTTCCACATCCCACACCTGGGTGGTCCTGCCACCGTGGATCATGGTGGCTTCGGCGAGGAGGGTCCCTTCGAGGAGGGTCCCCGTGAAGTTGGATTTGAGCTCGATCGTCGTGAACCCGGTGGCGCCTTCGGGCCAGTTGCCGACGCATCCGTAGCCGGCGACGGTGTCGGCGAGGGTCACTATCACTCCGGCGTGGAGAAAACCGTTCGGGGCGTGGTGATAGGCCTGCACTGGACAACGCATCGAAGCCGTACCTTCTCCGATCTCGATCAGGTCCAGACCGACATGACCGGGAAAGACCTGATCCCCGGCCTGTCTCAGAGATGCGGCGATCTCTTCGTAGCGGCTCGACATGGTCCGGGCGACCCTACCTCTGTGATTAGATAGTCCGATGCCGACCCCGACACCTCACATCTCAGCCGCGCCGGGTGACTTCGCACCTTCGATACTTCTCCCCGGCGACCCGCTCCGCGCCAAGCACATCGCAGACAACTTCCTCGACGACGCGGAGCAAGTGAACGAAGTGAGGAACATGCTCGGCTACACCGGCACGTACCAGGGCGTACCGGTCTCGGTGATGGGGACGGGTATGGGCATCCCCTCGGCCTCGATCTACGCCACCGAACTGATCAGAGAATACGGTGTGGAGAGACTCATCCGTGTCGGGTCGTGCGGTGCGGTAACCGACCGCATCGCTGTCAGGGACGTCGTCCTCGCCATCGGAGCATGCACCGATTCTGGAGTGAATCGAGCCCGATACGGTGGTCTCGATTTTGCAGCCACGGCCGACTACTGGCTCCTTGCGGCTGCCGTGGACGCGGCTGCCGCCAGGGGTGTTTCCGTGAAGGTGGGGAACGTCCACTCAGCGGATCTCTTTTACAACCCCGACCCCGACGCTTTCACACGCATGGAGGCGATGGGGGTCCTCGCCGTCGAGATGGAGGCTGCAGGTCTCTACGGGGTCGCTGCCGAGCATGGGGGGCGAGCTCTCACCATCTGCACCGTCTCAGACCACATCAAGACCGGTGAGGCAACTACCTCTGAAGAAAGACAGAGCACGTTCGACGAGATGGTCGAAATCGCCCTGGAAACCGTGAAGATCGATACTGCTAGATGAGCCTCTCGGAACTGCAATAGCCTCCAAGCTCGTTTCATCCCCTCTACCACGTTGAGGTGACGGGTCGGGGTTCGCGGACATCGGTAATGAGTGTTTCGGTGTACGCTCGTTACGGTATCCTGGCTGGCTCATGGCTCTCGATCGGCCTGCTCTTCGCCGCGGCATAAAGGACGCATTACCTCTTTACGTGCCTGCCGTCCCGTTTGCCCTGGTCATTGGGCTCGCCATCGCCGAGTCCGGCATCAACGTGTTCGCGGGGTGGTCCGGATCCTGGCTTATCTTCGGCGGTGCGGCTCAGTTGACACTGATCTCTCTGCTCGGCTCAGGAGCCGGGGCGCTGGCTGCGATCGTCGCCGCGCTGATCGTAAACGCCAGACACGTGATGTACTCGGCTGCGATGGCGCCGACTTTTCAGCAGCAGCCGACCTGGTTCCGCTGGCTCGGCCCGTACACCCTCATCGACCAGAACTTCGCCCTGGCCACGATCGAGGCGCAGCGGTCTGACCCTCTGACTTTCAGGTCCTACTACCTGGGCGCCGGCTTCACGTTCTGGACCCTGTGGCAGATCACCACCGCCCTCGGCATCATCCTCGGCCCGGTCGTACCCGAGGAGTGGAACCTCGAGTTCGCAGTACCGCTTCTGTTCATCGGTCTCCTAGTCCTCGGTGTCGACAAGACGTCGAAGACAGTGGCCGCCCTGGCCGGGGCAGGGGTCACGTTTCTCTTCGCAGGCCTTCCCAATCGCAGCCGGCTCCTGATTGGTGCGGTCGTGGGGGTCATTGCCGGCACGCTTGCGGAGAGATGGCGACGATGACGGCATTCGTGGCCACAGTCATCGTCGGAATCGGGACCTACGTGAGCCGGGCCATCTTCATCCTCGCCCTGGCCAAGCGTCACATTCCCGACTCGGTGATGGTGATGCTGCAATTCGTCGCTCCTGCTGTTCTCGGATCCCTGGTGGTCGCCCTCCTCATCAACGGCGACGGCACAGTGGTATTAGGCGTGCCCGAGGCGGTGGCTCTGGCCGCTGGAGGACTGGTCGCTTTCAAGACACGGAATCACATATTGACTCTGATGGTGGGGATGACTGTGTTCTGGGTCCTGCGCTGGCTGCTGTGATCAGGTCGAGAACAGGATCGACATGCAGGTGAGACCACCATCTACGGCGAGGATCTCAGAAATATCCAGCGGCTCGATCTGAATCCCGCGTGACGAGAGCAATTCGCCGGTGCGGGGTGCGGCATCTGTGACCAGGACCCGACCATCTCGAAGCGGGAGCGCGCTGAACTTGTGGTGCTCCGATTCGTCCTCATGTAGGACCTCCAGACCTGCGAGGAGCGACTCGTCGACGGTGCCCGGAGTGACCACGACCGTCGCGGGGCCGATCGGGAGCACGGCCGACTTCAGATGGAGGACGCCTGTTACCGGCACGACCGTCACCACTACACCCTCCTCGGCGGCAACTCGGGTCAATTGGTCGAGGCCCTCTCTGTTACTCCGCGAGGAGTAGCCGACCCAGAGATGAGTGCCGATCTGCATCACGTCACCACCATCGAGGGTCCCTGGTGGTGAGATGTGAGCCACGGGGAGCAACGAGGCCAATTGGTTTGCAACGGCGTGGACTTCACCAACCCGGGAGTCTGTGCCCGGGCGTGTCAACAGTGCGGTCCCCCCGATCACCACAGCAGTGTCCTCGACGAACACGCAGTCGGGATATCGATCGTCGGCCGGGATGGTGGTCACTTCGTAGCCGGCCCGTTCCAGGTGCCCCCGGTAGGTGGCGTGCTGTTCTCTCGCCAGGGCGACGTCGGGTGGCCGACCCCTTTCCGATATGACAGCCTTGTCGAACCTGGCTGAGATCTTGCGGACGACTGCTCTGTCCATGGACTGATCGTATCCGGCGAGAAACACTCGGTTTCTCTCGACGCGGGGGACCTGATCTGTCTAGGTTCGGGCCGCTTCGCGACCGCGTGAGTCGCGGACAGGAGGAGAGATGACTGACACGAAGGAGCGGACCCCGGCTCCACCGTCCGGTGGGGGCCCGTCCGGGTTCGACTCGTACTTCAAGC
>DASTBQ010000128.1:0-2024 GCA_035711995.1 Acidimicrobiia bacterium
AGGTTGAGCGAAGCCTCCGGGTCCTCGATGGCGCGGTCGTCGTTTTCGACGGCGTGGCCGGCGTCGAGCCGCAGTCCGAGACGGTCTGGCGCCAGGCTGACCGCTACGGCGTGCCGCGCTTCTGCTTCATCAACAAGCTCGATCGCACCGGTGCCGACTTCTACTTCGACGTCGACTCGATCGTCGAGCGTCTCGGAGCCAAGCCACTCGTAATGCAATTGCCCATAGGTGCCGAAGCCGACTTCCGTGGTGTCGTCGACCTCGTCGAGATGCGGGCACATGTCTGGCAGGGTGACGACGGCAAGGCCTGGGAGACCACCGAGATCCCGGGCGACCTCGCCGATCAGGCGCAGACTTATCGCGAGCGTCTGCTCGAGACCGTCGCCGAGACTTCAGAGGAGCTTCTCGAGGCCTACTTGGAGAACGCTGACCTCACTTCCAAAGAGATCCACGAAGGTGTCCGCGCCGGAACAATCAACAACGAGTTCACCCCGGTGTTCTGCGGGTCCGCCTTCAAGAACAAAGGTGTCCAGCTGCTGCTCGACGCAATCGTGGCCTATCTGCCCAGCCCTGCCGACCTTCCGCTCACCAAGGGCTTCAAGCCAGGTGACGAAGAAGTGGTCCTGGAGCGGCAGAACCACGATGGCGACCCATTCACGGCCCTCGCCTTCAAGATCATGAGCGACCCCCACGTTGGGAAGCTCACCTACTTCCGGGTGTACTCGGGGCATCTCGCCAAGGGCGACACCGTCCTCAACACGACCACGGGTCAGAAGGAGCGCATTGGCCGCTTCCTCCGAATGCATGCCAACCACCGAGAAGACGTCGACGACATCTTCGCTGGTGACATCGTGGCCGGGATCGGATTCAAGTCGACCACCACCGGCGACACTCTCTCCGCGGTCAACGCGCCGATTCAGCTGGAGTCGATGGAGTTCCCTGCACCGGTCATCTCTGTGGCAATCGAGCCGAAGACCAAGTCGGACGAAGAGAAGCTGTCGAGCTCACTACATCGTCTCTCCGAGGAAGACCCGACGTTTCTGGTCCGTGGAGACGAAGAGACCGGGCAGACGATCATCAGCGGAATGGGCGAGCTCCACCTCGAGATCCTCGTCGACCGTCTTCTGAGGGAGTTCAAGGTCGATGCCACCGTGGGCAAGCCCCAGGTCGCCTATCGCGAGACGATCCGCAAGGGCATCGAGAAGATTCAGTACAAGCATGTCAAGCAGACCGGTGGTAAAGGTCAGTACGCAGACGTCGTGATCAACCTGGAGCCGACCGGGCCCGGTGGTGGATACGAGTTCATCGATCAGATCAAAGGTGGTGCCGTCCCGCGCGAGTACATCCCCTCGGTCGACGCTGGAATCGAGGAGGCACTCGATCAGGGCATCCTCGCCGGATACCCCTTGGTGGACGTCAGGGCGATTCTCATCGACGGGTCGTCACACGATGTGGATTCCTCGGAGATGGCCTTCAAGATCGCCGGTTCCATGGTCCTCCAGACAGCGGCACGCAAGGCAGGTATCAAGCTCCTCGAACCGGTGATGGACATCGAAGTCACCACCCCCGAGGACTACATGGGTGACGTCATCGGCGACCTCAACGCCCGCCGAGGCAAGGTCGAGGGTATGTCACAGCGTGGCAACAGCCAGGTGATCAGGGCGCAGGTCCCGATGTCGGAGATGTTTGGTTACGCGACCGACCTGCGTTCCAAGACGCAGGGGCGTGCCACCTACTCGATGCAGTTCAACTCGTATCAGGACGTGCCTGATTCGATCGCAGAGGAAATCGTGGCGCACCGCCGCGGCGAGGCGTGATGCAATCACGTTTGGCCCGATGAAATCGGGCCAACAGATTTAGGAAAGAGAGAGAAGAAGATGGCTAAGGCGAAGTTTGAGCGGACGAAGCCGCATGTGAATGTTGGGACTATGGGTCATATTGATCATGGGAAGACGACTTTGACGGCTGCGATTACTAAGACGTTGGCTGAGCGTGTTGGTGGTTCTAATCAGTTCACTGAGTTT
>DASTBQ010000129.1:0-17392 GCA_035711995.1 Acidimicrobiia bacterium
CCGTACGAAAGGGGTGTGACAGATTTGGGTGGAAAACCTTGGTCCGAGGAGGAATTTTGCGAAGTTCTCGGCGTGTGGGACCGAGCTGGTCAGTTGTCGAATCGAAGACCGGCCACGGCCCATGTCGTCGACTTCTATGCCGTCGGGAGTGAATGAAACCAACGAAACTTCGGCTCCAGGGGTATAGGCGAGCCGCAAGCTGATGACACCGTCCCTCAAGATGACCATTGACATCGAACATATGTTCGAGTTAGGCTGCCTCGGGCCGTGGCCCGTCCCCAAATCGCTGCCTCCCAGATCGCGTTCCAACCGAGCTTCGACGATCTGTCCACTCCCCTGTTCGATGTCACCTTCTGTGTCCTCGACTTGGAGACGACGGGAGGCTCGCCGAGGGACTGCGAGATAACTGAGATCGGTGCAGTGAAATACCATGCGGGCGAGCTGCTCGGGACTTTTCAGACGCTCGTCGACCCCGGGCTGCCTATCCCGCCTTCGATAACGATCCTCACCGGGATCACCCAGGCGATGGTCTACGACGCACCCGACATCTCCGCAGCGCTTCCTACTTTCCTCGAGTTCATCGGAGACTCCGTGATTGTGGGGCACAACGTCAGATTCGATCTGTCCTTTCTCAACGCCGCCACCGTCCGGCTTGGATACGGGAAGCTCGCCAACCAGAGCACGGACACCGCCGCTCTGGCCCGACGTTTGGTTCGCGCCGAAGTGCGCAACCTGCGCCTGCAGAGTCTCGCCGCCCACTTCCGATCGCCTACCACTCCCAATCACCGGGCACTCGAAGACGCCCGGGCCACAGCTCATGTGTTTCACGCCCTGCTCGAGCGGGCGGGCTCTCTGGGCGTGACGAACCTCGACGACCTCCTCCAACTACCAACCGCCCGGGGCAGCGCGCATTACGGGAAGATCTCCCTGACCACCGCTCTCCCCCGTCGTCCCGGGGTTTACATCTTCAAAGACCGCGATGGTCGGCCCATCTATGTAGGCAAGGCCTCCAACCTGAGGGCGCGGGTCAGGCAGTATTTCTACGGAGACGAACGTCGCACCGTGGCCAACATGATGAGAGAGCTCCACACCATCGAGCACCAGGTCTGCGAAACGGTGCTCGAAGCCGAGGTGACCGAACTGCGGCTGATACACGCCCATCGTCCCCGATACAACCGGCGGTCTCGTCCACCGAAGACCTCACACTTCGTCAAGCTGACGTCCGAACGCTTCCCAAGACTCTCCGTGGTCAGGACGGTGAAGGACGACGGCTTGATGTACCTCGGGCCATTCCGGACGAAACGAGCCGCAGATCTCGTGGTCGCCGCCATCTGGGATGCGATCCCGATCCGGCGGTGTAACACCCGGGCAGGATCGAGGACCGGCAAATGCGCCGCCGCCCAGATGGGGATGGCCAAATGTCCTTGTGACGGGTCGCTCGAAGAGAACAGCTACCGCAGCACCGTCGATCAGTTGATCGCGGCGGTGAGACACAACCCCGACCTTCTTCTCGACGCCCTCGCAGACCGGATGGATCGTCTCGCCCGCGAACAGCGATACGAGGAGGCTGCTTGGGCCCGTGACCGCCACGACGCTCTGGTGAAGGCACTGCGGGGCAGGTGGGAATGGGACTCGCTGACCAGAGCCGGATGGCTCGAACTCGAACACGCCGATGGCACCACCGCGGTTGTCGACCACGGAACACTGGTGGAGACCCGCCCACCGGGAATTTCACCACGTTTGGGCACCGTGGCTGTCGGTCCCGTCGAGACGTCACCGGTCCCGCCCTCGGTGGAGAGTGCCGAAGAAGCATCACTGATCTGGCGCTGGATCGAGAAGAGTCAGGTCCGCATCGTCGAGTGCACCGGCACATTTGCCTTTCCCCGGCAGCGGGCTGAGCGACTCGCCGACATTCGCCAGCGCGCAGCCTGACTTGAGTGACGTCACCGGCGCAGGGAGACTCTCGTCGTGGACCCGATCGCCCATCTCGACAAAGCGGTGGTGTCGCGTGGTGGACGACTCGTACTCAGCGACATCGACCTGGATCTCGGACCCGGTGACGTGCTCGGTGTCGCCGGTCCCAATGGCTCCGGAAAGACCACCCTCGTGCGGACGCTGGCGACATTGGTGCCCATCGACAAAGGCTCGGGAAGCGTTCTCGGAAAATCCCTTGGGGCGGCAGACTCGGTGCGAAGAGAGATCGGGTTGATCGGTCATCACCCGGCCCTGATCCCGGAACTGACCATCACCGAGAACCTCGACCACATCGTCCGTCTTCGCGGAATCGACGTGACGCGGGTGCCCGGCGCCCTCGATGTGGTCGGTCTGGGCGATGCGGCCGGTCTCAGGGTCGAGGCCTGCTCGTTCGGAATGAAGAGACGGGTGGAGATCGCCCACCTCCTTCTGAGCAAACCCCGCCTGCTCCTCCTCGACGAGGCAGCGACGGGTCTCGACGAGCCAGCGCGTGCCCTGGTCGGCGCTCTGGTCGACACCGTCAGATCCCGGGATGGAGCCACGCTCGTGGTCTCCCACGATCGGGCGCATCTCGAGTCGCTGTGCACAAACGTTCTCTCACTCGAGTCCGGGCGCCTGGTGGTGGGATGAGTTTCTGGAGCCAAGCGCGAGAGATGGCCAGGGCCGACCTGATCGTGGAGAGGAGGGCCGGCGAGACACTGCGCATCGTTCTCCCGTTCGCCATCGCCGCCTTGATCGTTTTTCCACTCGCACTCGATCTCCGGCTGGAATTGGTCTCCGAGATCGGGGTCGGCATCTATTGGGCGCTGGCGATCCTCTTCGGGATGCAGGTGGCCCTCCGTCAGACGGCCAACGACAGTCCGGAACGAAGGGATCTCCACGCACTCGCCGGGGTCGACCCCGCGGCCAGGTTCACCGGACGTCTGGTCTCCGGCGTTGTCTTGATGACGGCGTTCATGCTCGTTCTCCTCATCAGCATGGTGGTTCTCTTCGATCCGGACTTGCCCGACGGCGGATGGCCTCTCCTGTTCCTGTCGATCCTCCTGGTGGCGATCGGACTCACCGAACTGGGCACCCTGGCGGGAGAGGTCACCGCTGGGTTACGCAGCAGATCGGCCCTCGCCTCCCTGATCGTGGCCCCTCTCTCGCTGCCTCTGGTGATCGGGGCCACGGAGACGGTTGGGGCACTAGAGCGTGACACCGGTATCCTGCCCTGGATACTCCTGTTGATCGCCACCGATCTGGCTCTGGCGGTCGCCGGGGTGGCGCTGGCGAAACCCCTCGAGGAAGCGACACGATGACACGAGTGAGAGTGCTGATGACACTGGCCGCGGTGGCCGTGGCGATTGGCCTCTACTTCGCGTTGACGGCTCCACTCGATGCTCTACAGGGTGAATATGCCCGGCTTCTCGGGGTTCATCCACCGTCGATGTGGGTGGCTTTCCTCGCTTTCGGTGTCACCGCACTCGGTTCGCTCATGTGGCTGATCAAGAAGACCGAACGCTGGGACCGTCTCGCTTCGGCGTCTGTCGAGGTAGGTGTCATCTTCACCGCCATTGGACTGTTCACCGGCATGGTGTGGGGTCAGGCGGTCTGGGGCACACCGTGGGACTGGCAGGACCCGAGGTTGATGTCGACAGCGGTGATGCTCTTCGTCTACATCGGCTACATCGCGCTGCGCAATGCGATAGACGACCCTGTCCTCAGGGCACGAAGGTCGGCGATTCTCGGAGCGATCGCCGTGATCCAGGTGCCCCTGGTCTATTTCTCGGTGAACCTCTTCCGCACACTCCACCAGACCCAGTCCATCAGACCCGACGGGGCCACCATGCCCGACGAGATGCTGATCGCCATGCTCGTCAACTTCGTAGCATTCACGATCCTCTACGTGGCGTTGGTGGCTGCACGCATCGATGTCGCCCAGGTCGAGGCTGCCGTCGCACCTGACGAGTCCCTTGCCGGCGACGCCGTGCGACCTCCACGTCTCAACGAGGTAGAAGATGTCTGACAGCATTGTCGTCGCCGGCACCTATCTGATCTCGTACGGCGCCATCGTCGGCTACGCCGTCTATCTACATCTCAGACGGAGACGGGCCGGAGGCTGATCCGCAATGGGTCAGCGCCAGTTCGTCCTCTTCGGTGTCATCGGAGTTGTAGCTCTTGTCGTCGCGATCACGGTCGTAGGTCTCAACGACAACATCACTTATTACCTCTACCCAAACGAGGCGGCTGCACAGCGAGCTCAGTTCCCCGACGGCGAACGGTTCCGTCTGGCAGGCCAGGTGGTCTCGGGTTCCCTCGAGGAGCAGGGCGACGACTTGGTGTTCGCAGTCACCGATGGATCGGCCACCATCCCGGTGGTGCTGCTCAACACCCCGCCTCCACTGTTCAACGAGGAAGTACCCGTCCTCCTCGAGGGCTACTGGAGTGGTGACACCTTCACCGCCGAGAGCGCACTGATCCGTCACGACGAGAATTACGAGGTCCCCGAAGAGGGGAACTACGAGGAGGGCTGATGCTGGCGGCACTGGGCACAGCCGGGATGCTCCTTGCCTTCCTCGGAGCCGTGCTCCTCACCATCAGGGGAGTGGCAGGGGCCAGGGCGGAGACTCAGCCCAACATCCAAGGTGCGGCGCAACTGCTGATAGCGGGGGCCATCGTCGCAATGACCGCGATGGTGCTGGCCTTGCTGACCGACGACTTCTCGCTGGTCTACACGGCAAACCACCACGCCGCGGAGACTCCCTTCCCCTTCGATGTGGCGACAGCATGGGCGGCGCTGGAAGGCTCGATAGTCCTTTGGGGTCTGGTGCTCGCCGGATTCAGCTGGTTCGTGTTCCGTCGATACCGCCGTGCCCCCGATCGGCTCGGATCCGCGGCCCTCGCCGTCATGGGAGCCGTTGCCGTCTTCTTCTTCGGGTTGATGATCACGGTGGCCAACCCGTTCGAGGTCTGCACCCAGGCTGCGGAGATGGGATGCCTCCAATCGAGCCCATGGCCATTCGCCACGGTCGACGCCCCGGCCAACGGCCCCGGGCCGAACCCCCTCCTCCAGAACCACTTCATGATGGCGGTACATCCGCCGGTTCTCTACCTCGGATACGTTGGTATGACGGTCCCGTTCGCATACGCCATCGGCGCGATGGCGCTGGGAGTCGCCGGTCCTGAGTGGCTGAGACGAAGCCATCGCTCGACACTCGTCGCCTGGTCTTTCCTGACGCTGGGCATCCTGCTCGGAGGGTGGTGGGCCTATGAGGTGCTCTCCTGGGGCGGTTACTGGGCCTGGGACCCTGTCGAGAACGCCTCGTTGATGCCGTGGCTCGTGGCGACGGCGTTTCTCCACTCCGGAATCGTCCAGCAGAGACGAGGCATGCTGCAAGCGTGGAATTTCATCCTCGTGATCAGCACCTTCTCACTGACGATCCTCGGGACGTTCCTCACCCGGTCCGGCACCATCAACTCGGTCCACTCCTTCACCCAGTCGGCCATCGGACCGGCCCTCCTCGGCTTTCTCTTGCTCACCTTGGTCGGCTCGTTCCTCCTTTTCGCCACCAGGGCGGACCTGGTCTCGTCGTCGCCACGAATCGAGTCGATGGTTTCAAGGGAGGGGACATTCCTCCTCAACAATCTCCTGCTCAGCGTCTACGCCTTCGTGGTGTTGATCGGAACCACTTATCCCCTTTTGCTCGAGGCCTTCACCGGGACACAGGTCGGGGTCGGCGAGCCGTTCTTCAATCGTCTCGCGGTGCCTCTCTCGTTTGCACTTCTGCTCGTGATGGGTTTCGGCCCGGTCACTCCGTGGGGCAACACGCCCTCGGGTCTGCTCTGGCGGCGGACTCGGACTCCGGCCCTGGTCGGATTGGCGGTCGGTCTACTCACCGCGATGACGGTGACCCGGAACGGCTGGGTGGTCCTCGCGGTGACGCTCGGAGTGTTCGTGCTCGGAACCATGACCGGTCTTCTCTTCGAACACGCCAGAACCCGCACGGCCAAGACCAAAGAGACCACGCCCCAGGCACTGTGGAAGGTACTCACAGGAGATGGCGCCTTCTGGGCGGGACAGTTGAGTCACGCCGGCGTCGTTCTGATCGCCATTGGTATCGCCTTCGCGGCAAATCTAGGCGCCCATACCGAGGTCGAGCTGTCCCCCGGCGAGTCGACAGAATTCGAGGGGTACACGATCACCTTCGAGTCGCCTTTCCGTGTTGTCTACCCATCGAAGACGACCGAGGGCGCCCGACTCACCGTCACCAGAGATGGGGTGTTCATCGCTGTCGTCGAACCGGCTGCCAACTTCTTTGGCAGCTCGACATCGGCAGTCAGCACGCCTGACGTTTTGCATCGTCCTCGCGGCGA
Organism: Acidimicrobiia bacterium; assembly: GCA_035711995.1. Lineage (GTDB taxonomy): Bacteria > Actinomycetota > Acidimicrobiia > Spongiisociales > ZC4RG35 > JANQRA01. The sequence continues at coordinate 6,331 of DASTBQ010000129.1, forward strand.
CATCTACCTCACGCTCCTGGGCCTCCCCAACACCGGTGCCGCCACCTTCACGATCGACACTTCACCGATGATCTGGGTACTCTGGCTGGGCGGTTTGATCACGGTGGCCGGCGGTTTTCTCGCACTCAGAGCCCGAAGCCGGGAACGGGTCGTGGCGGAGGATCGTCGAACTGTCGATGTCTGAACGCTCCAGGTCGATCGTCATCGGATGCTTGCTCGCTGTCATGACTGTGGCGCTTGTCGCCCTCGTCGTCACCGCACCGAGCGACGTCGATCGTGTCGAGACGATTGGCGAGCAGATCAAATGCCCGGTGTGTCAGGGGGAGTCGATCGCCAACTCGCCATCCCAGATGGCACGGGACATGATGACCCTGGTCTCCGAACGCGTCGCCTCCGGGCAAAGCGACGAGGCGATCATCGACGAGCTACTCGCCTCGTACAGCGGTGCGGTCCTCCTCGACCCCCCGGCGAGCGGGGCGACCCTGGTGCTCTGGCTGGCACCGCTGGCAGCGGTCGGGCTGGGGGCGGTGGTGATCGTGTGGTGGCGACGTCATCCCAGGGAAGAGGTGGCCGCTGAGACGGAACGCACCGACCGTAAGAGCAGGCTGGTGACACCCATGGTGCTCGGCCTCTCGTTCGCCGTCATCGTCGTCGTGGCAGGGTTCTTCCTCCAGGAGAGGTCGGGTCCGGCCACAGGTGTTGCCGACCTGGCCGGCCAGGACCTGGATGATGTCTCGAACGAGACAATGGAGGCGGTGATCGCGGCGAATGCCGATGATCCCCAGATCGACGGGATGCGGCTCGCACTCGCCGAGCGCTATTACGAGGAAGGCGACTATCGGGCTGCGTTTCCGCACTTTCTAGAAGTGGCAGGCTCAGCAACTGCCACCGATCCCCAGGCAGTCACCGCTCTGATCAGGCTGGGATGGATGGCCTGGGATGGGAACGCCGAAGCCGAGGCGGCGATCGGCCTGTTCGACCAGGCACTGGCGATCGACGCCTCCTCGTCGACTGCGCTGTATCTCAAAGGTCAGGTGCTGTGGTGTGGGACCGAGGACAACGAATCGGCGGCAGCCCTCTTCGAGCAGGTTCTCGCCGATCCGGATCTGAGTGAGGAGGCGCGACAACGAGTGAGCGCCGACCTCGACCGGGTCGACTCAGGGGCAACCTGTACGTGAGCGGGAAATCGTTGCGCTGGGTCGGATACGGGGTTGCGGTCGCGGCCGTCGTATTCGCAGTCGTGTTGGCCTCACGCTTCGGCTCGGACCCTGGGCTGGTCGAATCACCGTTGTTGGGACAACCCGCACCGGAGTTCGAGCTCTCACCACTCGAAGGCGGAGATCCGGTGACGCTCGCAGACCTCTCCGGCGACATCGTCGTGGTCAACTTCTTCGCATCGTGGTGTCTCGAGTGTCGCAACGAACACGAAGCACTCACCTCTACGGCCGACGCATTTGCCGACGATGACGTGACATTCGTCCAGATCTCTCATCAGGAGAGCCCACCGGTTTCACTCGACTATTTGGAGATGGCGGGTCGGTCCGACGCCGCCTTCTATCTCGCCGACCCGGGGAGCCGAGCCGCGATCGCCTACGGGGTCTTCGGAATCCCCGAGACTTTCTTCATCGACGAGAACGGGACCATCGTCGGCAAGATCATCGGAGAATCTGACGCCCTGACCCTTGGGGCCACGATCGACGCCATCAAGCGTGGGGAGACACCCGGTCAGAGTGTCACCGGCAACACACAACAGACCCGCGACGGATAACCTCGTGACATGCTGCGTGTCGGCTCCATAGTCATCAGGGTCGACGACCTGGACCGCCAGGTCGAGTTCTGGGAGGCGGCTCTTGGCTATACCAGACGCCCTGACGACTCGGACGACTTCGCCCTGCTCAGTCCACCAGACGGAGATGGACCGAACCTGTCTCTGGATGCGGTCTCGTCGTCGGTGCAGATACCGCCCAGGATCCATCTCGATCTCTACGCCGACGATCAGATCGCCGAAGTGGAGCGTCTCAAGGCATTGGGCGCCACCGAAGTGCACTGGGACAAACGGCCCGATGACGCCGACTACGTGATACTGGCCGACCCCGAGGGAAACCGCTTCTGCGTCATCGACGCCGGCTGAATGCTCACCGTCACTCGATGACGGTGACGGTCGCCTCAGGGAAGGCGATCGAGTCGAGGGCGGCCGATCCGGTACCGAGCAGATACACGTCGAAGAACCCGAGGAGATAGTTGTCCACGATCGGGATCACCCGGTCTGCTCCGATCGGCCCGGTCAGCCCGAGTTGTGGGGCGATCGGGCTGACCAGAGGCATCATCGTGAAGTCGTTGTGGGACGCTCCTTCGATCCCGACCATGTACGTGACCGCAGTGCCGCGGCCTGCGATCCCGAGAAGCAGAGCGTCATTGGCCGTGTCGACCCATTCGTCCGACCGCATGTACAACGCAGGCTTCGTCATATCGACACGGAGCTCGCGTTCGGTCAACGGCTCCACCCACGGGTCCGTCCCCAAGACAGCACTGCATCGCTCGTGTTCGAGACAGGTCGCGACGGCGGCTCCGCCACCTGCACCGTGGCCGTAGATCCCGATGCGGTTCAGGTCGACGGTGGCTGCAATGGCTGCCAGCTCGCCCGCCTCTCCTTCCTCGAGCTCGGCGAGAATGCTCACGAGATCTCCAGTGAGTGTGGCGACCAACTGTGTCGCAGCCTCGTCGTAGGTCGTTTCGTCGACGTCGGCGGGGTCAGGAAGGGCGGCTGGGTCGTCGTGGACCACCTCACCCTCGGTCAGAACGGTGGCCGCGGCGAGGTAGGTGTGATCAGGAGCGATCACGACGTAGCCGTTGGATACCAGCTGTTCTATCTGGTTGAGCGTCCCGGATCGTGTCCCCTGCCAATCGTGACTGAAAATGATCAAGGGAAATGCTCCGGATGCGGGCTCCAGGTTGGGACGAGCATGGGAGAGGGTGTATCCGGTTTGGTCGAGGAACCACGAAGGCAGGCCGAGATTCGAGGACAACGCTGGGGCCACCACCTCCCAGTCGTCACTCCAGGGCAATGGGTCAGACGGGTCTTCTGTCTCCTGTGCCGGGTACCACACCTGAACCATGAATTCGCGGGGGCCACCGGGTCTGGGGCCGTAGATCTCATCTCGTGAGCGGTCGGTGAGCATCACGGAGAATGTGCCGATGGGTTCGGGTCCCGATGGTGGAGGGATCTCAGGCACGGGGAGCAGCACGGGGAGAGCCGCTGCGAGGGCCAGGCCCACAAGACCAAGCAGACCTCTGGCGATACGTGTCGACCACTCCATCGTGCGATCGAGGAAGAAGACATCGCCGGCGGCGAGGGCGACAGCAGCCAGGTAGAGGGGAATCATCTGCCACCTGAACCCCTCGACGTACAGCTGGCCGACTACCGCTGCGGCGAGCAGTCCAGCCACGATCCCACGACGTGGCCGCACCCCGAACACAACCGGCCAACCAATTGCGAAGACGGCGACGAACGCGAGAACCAGTTCCAATCGTCTCAAGGGCGTGGATGAGGTTAAAACCGCAGCGTCTGTTAACCGCGTCCTAGCCGGAGAGCTCGATCAGGTTGTCCAGAGCGGCCCGTATCTCGGCCTCGGACCGGAGTCCGTCCCAGGCCTCCACGACTGTCTTGTCTCCGGCGATCAAGACCGTGACCGGCTGATAGGGCACCCCATACGCCCTGAAGATCTCCTCGTCTTCATCCAGACCCCACTGGATCTGACCCGACTGGAACAGCTCGGAGGCCCGCGTCTCGGTCAGCTCGAAGCTCGATTTCCAGGCAGGGGCGACGAAGTCGACCTGATCCCCGTATTCAGCCGCCAGGCTGTCGACGACGGGCAACTCCCGCCTGCAAGTAGGTCACCACTCGGCCCAGAAGACCAGATAGACCGGTTTCGCCCCCTCGGACAGTGTGTAGGCACCACCGTCGCCCAGTTCCAGCGCGAAGTCTGGGGCCAGCGGTCGATCCGAGATCGTGGTGGTCGTCCCCAGCGGTGCTCCGGTGGTGGTCGTCACCTGGGCGGCGGACCCGGTGGTGCCGGAGACAGACGTAGTGGCAGTTGGCTCTGTCGGGACTGTGGTGTCGTCGGATCCTTGGGAGCATCCGACGACCGCCAATGCGGTCAACGCGATTACGAGGAGACGGCGTGGCACCTCCGAGACGGTAGGGCTCAGGTTGTTGATATGACGTAAATCCGGTTGACACGGGATACCCGAGATGTTTTGTACAATCGCTGGTCCCGTGTCAGAACCGACGCTCTACTTCGCCTACGCCTCGTTCCTCGACCCCGACCGAATCGCAAACGTGGCGCCCGGCTCCCGTTTCTTGTTCACGGCCCACTACCCAGAGACCAGACTCGACTTCTATCTGAGTCCCGAGAGTGGTGCCGTACCCACGCTGGTGAAGGAAAGCGGGCACACGGTGTGGGGTGGTGTCTTCGAGATTCCAGACGAAGATGTCGACTCCCTGACCCGAGCCGAGAAGTCGGAGGGTCGTGAACCCGGCTTCGACGCCAAGGCAGTCGACCGCGAAGGCAACAAGTACGACTGTCTCACCTTCGTGGCGGCACCTGACGGAAATGACAGTCCCGAGCCTGCCTACCTGGAGACGATGATCAACGGCGCCCGGTTCTGGAACCTGCCCGCCGGCTGGGTCATGGGACTCGAGGATCTGGCGGAAGATCCCCTCTTCTCATGAAGAAGGGGCCCGAGACGGGCCCCTTCTCTGAGCGATCCGGTTTTCGACAATCAAACGGCCGGCACGTCCTCCACAGCAAACAACCGGTACAAGGCAAACGCAACTATCGCGCCGACCAACGGGGCGTAGAGATAGAGCCAGATGTCGGGGTCGAATCCACTGACGATGGCGGGCCCGAAGGAGCGAGCCGGGTTCACCGAAGCTCCCGAGAACGGGATTCCGGCCATGTGGACACCTACCAGAGACAGCGCGATGGCGGCAGGGGCGTGGTTCCCTCCCCGTCTCACGACGGCCAGGATCACCCATACGAACACCGCCGTGAGCATTATCTCCGACACGAGACCCGTGGTGTAGTTGTCGTAGTAAGTGCCGGTCGCGAAGACCGCGACCCGGCTCCCCGACACCGCCAGGATGATCAACGACCCGAGAATGCCACCGGCGAACTGGGCAACCCAGTAACCAATGGCATCGCCGAGGGCGATCCTCTTGTCGAGGAGCATCGCCAGGGTCACGGCCGGATTGAAATGTGCTCCGGAAACATGGCCGACTGCCCAAATCCCGGCCAGCAAGGCCAGACCGAATGCAAAGGCGACGAGGATCAGCTTCGCTGCTCCTGTCTCCCCCACCGCGTCGGCGGCGAGGATTCCCATCGACCCCAGACCCACCAGGACGAACGTCCCCATGAGTTCAGCCAGGTACTTGTTGATCACCAATGTGGTCCTCCTCTTGTAGGGCCGGGATTCGTAACCCGGATCTGCTCACAAAGGGTTCTCGGACAGGCTATTTCTGGGTTTCGTAGATCCTCGGATTTACGTGATTGCCGCGTGCTGCTGCGAACATCGCGGGTCGTGCTGGCTGCCTTGAACTTCGGTGCCCTGGCCCTCGGCGTCGCCGCCGGGGGTCTGGCGGCGTCCGTGATCGGTCTCGCCCTCAGCGGTTTGCTGGTGTTGGTTGGGGTCGAAGCCGGTCCCGACATCGGTCTCGTGATGGGCATCCTCGTCGGTCTGGCCGCCGGGGGGTGGGTCGCCGGCTCGAGATCGGCACACTCGCATCGCTTCCATGGAATGGTCACCGGTCTGATCCTCGCCTTCTTGATCATGGCCATCGCCCGTCTCGGTGGCAGCCCCGCCCCGACGTTCACCGTGATCTGGCTGGCGATCATCGCCGTGATCGTCTCGGGTGTGTTCGGCTGGATGGCCGGGCACAGGCGACGTGCGTCCCGACGTACCCCTCACTAGAATTGTTCTTGCGAGCCCGTCGGACGGTCGCGGCGTGCTGCTGATGCAGCATGTCGAGGAAAGTCCGGACTCCACAGGGCAGGGTGCTGGATAACTTCCAGGCGGGGTGACCCGACGGAAAGTGCAGCAGAGAGCAGACCGCCTGAGACGCGTCGACACCACGGTGCATGCGTCCGGCAAGGGTGAAACGGTGGTGTAAGAGACCACCAGCGTCATCGGTGACGATGACGGCTCGGCAAACCCCACCCGGAGCAAGGCCAAGCAGGGACGTCGGTTGCCCGCCGTATGGTCCCGGGTAGGCCGCAAGAGGGTCCTGGCAACAGGACTCCCAGATGGATGACCGTCGCCTGCTGATCAGCGGGCACAGAATCCGGCTTACAGACGGGCTCGCAAACGTGTGGGAGGCCCTCACCATGGGCCTCTCACTCTTCTCAGGTCGAATCCGCACATCGTCTCGAAAAGCGAGAAGAGGATGCAGGTTCGACCAGGGCACTTGCCATACTCGTGTCGTCATGATGCCCTCCCCCCCCAGCGACTCGAGAAACCCCTGGGGCGACACCGACACGCCATATGAGGAGATGGGAGGGGTCGAAGGTGTCCGTCAGCTCGCCGAGACCTTCTACGACGTGATCGAGGAGGAGTCGCCCCTTCTCAGGGAGATGCTCCCCGCCAACACCAAGAACACGAGACAGAAGTTCTTCATGTATCTCTCGGGATGGCTCGGGGGCCCACCCCTATACGAGGAGAGGTGGGGCCACCCAAGACTTCGGATGCGGCACTTCGCTTTCCCGATCGATGATGCCGCCGCAGCCGAATGGATGCGTTGTATGCGAGAGGCGCTGGACAGGCTCGGTGTCGAGGGCGATCTTCGCGACTTTCTCGACTCGAGGTTGGCTCCATTGGCCGAACACATGAAGAATCGTTGACGTGTGCGGTCGCTTCTCGATCACCGGTGACCTCGACTTCTACGCCGAGTACTTCGGGGTCGACGACGTTGTCACCGAGCCACTGACGAAGAGTTGGAACGTTGCCCCTACCGACCCGGTCTATGTGATCGCCGAGCGCGACGGGGAGCGACGACTGGGATCGATGCATTGGGGATTGGTCCCGCATTGGGCGAAGGACACCAAGACGATCCACATCAACGCAAGAGCAGAGACCGTTGCCACCACCCGAGCGTTCAGAGACTCCTTCGCCAGGAAGCGTTGCCTGATACCTGCAGACGGCTTCTACGAATGGGAGTCGGCTGACAAAGGACGTACCCCTCACTGGATGTTCCGAGCTGACGGGCACCCCATGGTCTTCGCAGGAATCTGGGCCACCCGGCTCGACCCCGACAGCGGTGAGTGGCAGCGAACCTGCTCCATCATCACCACCGAGGCCCAAGGAACTGTGGCTGAGATCCACGACCGGATGCCGGTTGCATTGAGTCCAGAAGCTTGGAATCACTGGCTGGATCGCTCGTTGAACGACCCCGAAGAAGTCATCGGACTGCTGAACTCGATCGACCCGGAAATGGTGATGGAGCACATCGTTTCCCGGGAGGTCAACTCGGTCAAGAACAACCGGCCCGGTCTGAACGACCCGACCGAGCCGGAGACCCTCTTCTGACCCGATGACACACGAGTCGCTGCGACGAGAACTGGGACTGGCGGGTGCCATAGTCACGGGGCTGGGCTCGATCCTCGGCACCGGGGCGTTCGTGGCCATAGGTCTTGCCTCGGAAATGTGGGGTGACGCCGTCCTGTGGGCGATTCCACTGGCTGCGGTCGTGGCGATGTTCAACGGCTTGTCATCCGCGTTTCTGGCGGGGACGTTTCCGGTAGCGGGTGGGACCTACGAGTACGGCTATCGGACGATCGGCCCCTGGCTCGGATTCTCTTCGGGATGGTTGTTCCTCCTCGCCAAGACGGCATCGGCGGCTACAGCCGCATTGGGTATCACCCGCTATCTCGGCATCGACGGGCCTATAGGGCCCATCGCGGCCGTGGCGATCGTCACGACACTGGTGATCACCGGACTTCGGAGAACAGCGGCCGTGAACGCGGTACTGGTCATGGTCACGATCTCGGCGATCCTCTGGTTCGCCTGGCGTGGCCTCAGTGACGGTCTCGGCGTGATCGTCTTCGGCGACAGCCCGGAGCCCAGCCATGGCATCATCGCCGCGACGGCCTTTCTCTTCGTCGCCTACACCGGATACGGGCGGATCGCCACACTCGGCGAAGAGGTACGAGACCCTTCGAAGGTCATCCCCCGAGCCGTGGTCGTCACCCTGCTCATAGCCGCTTCGCTGTACATGACCGTCGAACTGGGCGGACGCGCCTTGGGCGGGGAGAGGTGGGGTGGATTGCTCGACCTCGGGGAGACTCTCGACATCTCCTTTTTCCGTTTCGGGGCGATCACGGCCATGTTCGGGGTCCTGCTCAATCTGATCCTCGGGCTCTCCCGGGTCTGGCTCGCCATGGGACGTCGTCATGACATGCCGGCTCGATTGGCCCGGCTCGACCACCGGTCCGAACCCACCGTCGCGGTGCTGCTCACCGGCGTCCTGGTGGCCGGGGTGACGCTGGTCGGCGACATCGGAACCGCCTGGAGTTTCTCGGCGATGACCGTGCTCCTCTATTACGCCGCGACGAACGTCTCGGCGCTGGCCTTGGACAGGCGGAGGTTCACGGCCTGGCTCGGTCTGGGCAGCTGTGTCTTCCTCAGCTTCTTCGTCCCTCTCACCGTGTGGCTGGCCGGAGTGGTCCTGGTGGGTCTGGGGTGGCTGTGGAAGATGGGGTTTGCGAGGGCGGCTAAGTAATCTCTAGAGCGCTCTGAAGCGGTCTATCCCCATTTATCTCTTCGCCGCCGTCGTGCTCGCCGGCTGCTCGTCTGCAGCAGGCGAAACGCCGGAGGATCCCTCGAATGACGGCGAACCGCCGTCCAGCGGCCCACCTTCGGACTGTGTCATGTTCACCGGCGACCACAGTGCCCACATCGACACCGGCGCCCTGGCCAGCGACGCCTTGTACCTGTCCGGTGAGACGTTTCTCTGTGCTCCTGATGTTGTGATAGTCGCCGAAGGGAATCTCAATGAGATCTCGGCTGCGTCCCAACTAGCCGCCGCTCTCTCCGGGCCACTCCTGTTCCCCGAACCCCGGCTCGCCGCAGAGCTGGGCAGGCTCAAGCCGGAACGAGTCCATGTCCTCGGAGCCCTCGAGATAAATGCTCCGGATGCCGCCGAGATAGTCAATCACGACATGGCTAGTGCCATCGACCTGGCTCGCTCCGAGTTGGGTGCCTCGGAGGAGATCGTGACACCTGCATCGCCAGATGCGTCGACAGTCATCCAAACGGTCGTGGCAATCGACGATGCAAACAAAGTGGTGTCGGCGGCCAATCACGAGGACAGCGGATCGAGCACGACCTCGGCACCGCCGGTCGGGATCGCACCGGCCGACATCGTGGTCGGATTGGCCCAGCCGACAGACGCGACCTCGTTGTGGTTGGTCGACGCGGCGAGTCCGGCGACGATCCTCCTCGCCGCGGCGGTGGGCCATTCGATCGGCGCCGACGTCGTTGCGCTCGACGGCACCGACCCCCTCGGCTTTCCGGAGGTTGCTGTCGCCATGGAAGGTCATGGCCAGGACACGATCCGCTATGTAGGAGCAGTTCCCGAGGCGAGCGCTTGGGAACTAGCCGTTCTCAGCAACGGGCTCGAGGTGCCCGGCGGGGGTTACTACGTGTTACCCGAGGACCAGCTACGGCGCTATTTGGCCTTTTACGGACATCCGGGAGCCCCGTCGCTTGGCGTGCTCGGTGAGCAAGGCCCTGCCGAGGGTCTTGCCCGCATGCAGGAGTTCGTAGACGCCTACAGCGGAGATGGGTCACAGGTAGTGCCCACCTACGAGATCATCGCAACTGTCGCCAGCTCCTCAGCTGGTGAAGACGGTGACTACAGCACCGAATACCCGACTGAAGCTTTTTCCGAGTGGATCACTTATGCCGGGGACAACGACATGTATGTCCTGCTCGATCTCCAACCAGGTCGTGAAGATTTCCTCACACAGGCAAAGCTGTATGAAGAGTTGCTGATGCTGCCTTACGTGGGTTTGGCACTCGACCCGGAGTGGCGTCTCGAGGAGGATCAGGTGCACCTGGTACAGACAGGGAGCGTCGACGCCGCTGAGATCAACACGGTGGTGGCATGGCTCGGTGACCTGGTCAGAGACAACGGTCTCCCCCAGAAGATGCTCCTTCTCCATCAGTTCAAGACCTCGATGATCACAAATCGTGAGCAGATCGTCATCAGACCGGAGTTGCAGACGGTGATCCAGATGGATGGCGACGGGACCGAGCCTCAGAAAGATGCGACCTGGTCGATCCTCCGGGAAGGCCCGGACACCGACAACTACAAGTGGGGTTGGAAGAATTTCTTCGACGAGGACGAACCTGGGCCACCCAGCCCGGAGAACACCATGAGCAAGGTTCCCTCGCCGATCCTGGTCAGCTACCAATAGCAGCCACCCGGAGGTGGAGGTTTTCGGGGGCAGGTCTTCAGGTGCCATCATCGGGTCATGACCCGATTCGCATACTTCTGCGGCCACGAGCAGTGGCAGCCCGAAGAACTCGTCGAACACGCCGTGCTGGCCGAGAAGTCCGGGTTCGATCTCGTGGTCGTCTCCGAGCACTTCCATCCCTGGGTAGACGATGCAGGTGCATCTGGCTTCGCCTTCTCCACGATCGGTGCCATGGCAGCCGCCACCGAGTCCCTGGGGTTCGCCACAGGCGTGACCACACCTCTGTTCCGTTATCACCCCGCAGTCGTGGCCCAGGCAGCCGCCACCCTCGATCGTCTCTCCGGAGGCCGTTTCATGCTCGGCGTCGGCACCGGAGAAAACATCAACGAGGGGCCGCTGGGCTATCAGTTTCCGGCGTACGCGGAGCGCAACGCGAGAATGTCCGAGTCGCTGGAGATAATGCGTCGGCTCCTGGACGGCGAGAAGCTCACATTTCCTGGTGAGTTCTACGAGACCCACAGTGCAAAGCTCTACTCGCCGCCCATTGGCTCCGTTCCCATCCTTCTCGCCGCCGGTGGTCCAAAATCGGC
>DASTBQ010000130.1:0-8655 GCA_035711995.1 Acidimicrobiia bacterium
TCATCTACTCGACATTCGACCGTCCTGCCGAGGAGCACACGCAGGTGTCGGAACTCGCCATCGAACGGGCCAAGCGGCTCGTCGAGATGGGGACCGACGTAGTCATAGTGCTCGACTCGATCACCCGTCTCGCTCGCGCCCACAACCTGGCGACACCCGCTTCGGGACGGATCCTCTCAGGTGGTGTCGACTCACAGGCCCTATATCCGCCCAAGCGCTTCTTCGGCGCGGCCCGAAATATCGAGGAGGGCGGTTCGCTCACCATCCTCGGAACTGCACTGGTGGAGACCGGGTCCAAAATGGACGAGGTCATCTTCGAGGAGTTCAAGGGCACGGGAAACATGGAGCTCCGTCTCGATCGCAAGCTCGCCGACAAGCGGATCTATCCCGCCGTGGACATCGAGGCATCGGGAACAAGGAAAGAAGAGTTGCTGTTCGACAGGACTGAGCTCAACCAGGTCTGGAAACTCCGTAGGGTGCTGCTCGCCCTCGAGCCGGGTGCTGCAATCGAGCTTCTGATCGACAGGTTGAAGACCACCAAGACCAACGCCGAGTTCCTCGCCGAGGTGGCGAAGTCCAGCGGCTGACGCCAACAGGAGAGTTGCAGTGAGGACTGATATCCATCCCAACTACGACGTCACGAGTGTCACCTGCTCGTGCGGCAACACATTCGAGACCCGTTCGACCAAGCCGGGTGACATGCACATCGAGCTTTGCAACGAGTGCCACCCGTTCTTCACCGGGAAGCAGAAAGTGGTGGACGCCGGTGGGCGTGTCGAGCGTTTCCAGAAGCGCTACGGCAAGAGCACCTTCACGAAGGCAGGCGACGCCGGCGACGCCCCGGCCGAGGAAGAAGCTGCTGACTCAGAGTGAGGAAGTGCTGCCCAACGGGGCAGCACGCATAGATCCGTCCAGCACAGTCGGGGGTCAAGCCGTCATCGAAGGCGTGATGATGCGCGCCCCGAACGCCTGGGCTGTGGCAGTCCGTCAGCCCGACGGAGGGATCACGGCCCGGCGCAACGATCTGACCAGGCTCTCGGAGCGAAACAGGTGGGCCCGGGTGCCGTTCATCCGTGGCATGTTCGTGCTCGGGGAATCACTGACGCTGGGGTTCAAAGCACTCTCCTGGTCGGCTCAGGTCGCCACCGAGGAGGAGGAAAAACCCCTGACCGGTGCCCAGATCGGCTGGACGATGGTGTTGGCCTTCGCCTTCTTCGCCGGGGTCTTCATACTGCTTCCCGCATTTGCCGCCGAATTCTTCTCAAACGAGTCGGACATCCTCTTCAGCGTGGTCGAGGGTGTCATCCGTCTGGCGCTGTTCGTCGGTTACATATGGCTGATCGGCCGCTCCAAGGAGATCGCCCGGGTCTTCGAGTATCACGGTGCGGAGCACATGTCGATCCACGCCTACGAGGCGGGTGATCCGCTCAACGTCGATTCGGTGCGTCATTACCCACCAGAACACCCCAGATGTGGCACCAGCTTCCTGCTGATCGTAGTTCTCGGTTCCATAGTGCTCTTCAGCTTCCTGGGCCAGCCCGGCTTGCTGTTCCTGGTGGTCTCCAGGCTCTTGGGCATCCCGATCATCGCCGGCTTCGCGTACGAGTTGCTGCGGTGGTCCGGGACACGACCTGACGGCTGGCTGGCCAATGCCCTGGCCAGGCCGGGCATCTGGCTGCAGAAGCTGACTACCGCAGTTCCTTCCGAGGATCAGATCGAAGTGGCGATATCCAGTCTCGTGGTTGCCCTCGACGAAGAACGTCTCGCCTCTGTTGTCGCCCGGGGCGACCTCTATCAGCCGGCCCTCCACGTCAGGGAGGCGGCCCGAACGGGAGATCTCTAGTGGTCGACCAAGTGCTCAGCAACAGGCTCGCGGAGATCGAGTCGGTCTTCGACGAGACCGAAGCTGCGTTGGGTGATCCTGATGTGCTCGCCGACCCGTCGCGTCTCGCCGAGCTGGGCAAGCGCCACTCCGACCTCAGGGAGGTGGTTGCAGACATCCGCCGCTGGCGCCAGGCCCAAGTCGATCTCAGCGATGCCCGCGAGATGTCCGATGATCCCGACATGGCGGAGATGGCCCGCGAGCTCGAGCGCGAGATCGACGATCTGACCGTCTCGATCAAGCAGCAGCTGGTGCCTCGTGACCCCAACGACGAAAAAGACGTCATTGTCGAGATCAGGTCAGGCGTCGGTGGGGACGAGGCGTCGATCTGGGCAGGTGACCTGCTGCGGATGTATCAGAGATACACCGAGCACCTCGGATTTCGCATCGAGCCCATGGAGGCTTCGGAGTCGGAGACCGGCGGCTACGACAGAGTCACCGTCGCCGTCAAAGGGAGCGGGGCCTACTCCAAGCTCAAGTACGAGGGTGGTGTCCATCGGGTCCAGAGAGTGCCCAGGACCGAGTCGCAGGGCCGCGTGCACACATCCACTGCAACGGTCGCAGTGCTCCCGGAGGCCGAGGAAGTCGACATCGACATAGACCCGAACGACGTCAGGGTGGACGTCTACAGATCGACCGGACCCGGTGGCCAGTCTGTCAACACGACCGACTCTGCAGTGAGACTCACCCATGAGCCCACCGGCATCGTCGTGTCTATGCAGGACGAGAAGAGTCAGCTCCAGAACAAGGACAAGGCATGGCGGGTGCTGCGTTCCCGGCTTCTCCAGCTGGAGCAGGAGAAGGCGGAAGCTGAGTTGGCTGGAGCCAGGAAGAGCCAGGTGGGAACCGGGGATCGCTCGGAGAAGATTCGAACCTACAACTACAAGGACAACCGGGTCACCGACCATCGCATCGGTCTCACCATCAAACGTCTCGATGCGGTGTTGGCTGGCGACCTCGACGAGTTCGTAGATGCCCTCGCTGCCGCCGAGCAAGCCGAGAAGCTCGTCGAGGGGGATTAGCTCGAGTATGCGTTCCCGTCTGATCTTGATTGTCGCCGCGCTGGGGCTGGTGAACGCATGCTCCTCGGGAGCCAGCACCGACACCACATTGGATCCTGGTTCCACTTCCACATCGGAGGGAATCATCACAACGTCGACTCCCGTCCCCACCACGACCACAGTCCCCACCACCACGACCACAGTCCCCACCACCACGACTGGACCCGAGGGAAACTGGGCAGATGTGCCCGTTGTGGTTTACGACGGCTGGGGTGGGATGGCGCTGGGGTGGTGGGACGGGGCAGAGTGGATCCAGGCATCCGAGGAGACGATTCTGCCGATCTCGGGCGGAGAAACCTATCAGGTGGCCCTGTTCGGCTCCGATGTCCTGATCGAAGGCGGTGCCCAGCACAACGACGGCTGTGGTGTTCTGGGGTACACCTGGGCAGGTGTGGATCTCACCGATACTGCAGCCCTGGGAACGGTGATCGATGACGGTACGGGCGAAGACCGCGGAATCTCAGGGGTGGCTGTTTCAGCGCCCTGGAACATCCACCCCCGTCCGATTTCCGAGGGCGAGGAAAGCCCGGACCTCCCAGCTGACGCTCTCGGTCTACTCGCTGACCTGGGTTTCACCACCGACTCGGTCAGCATCGTCCAGGTCCTTGAAACTGACATCGACGGCGACGGTGCCGCCGAGACCTTGGCAGTGGCCGAGTCGACCGAGTTGGCCAACCAAGCCTCCGGTGTCTATTCGCTTGTATTCGCAGTTGGAGGGTCCTGGGACGATCCACGGGTCGTGGCCGAGTCGGTGATCCCGACAACCGACGTGGGATTTCCAGCTTCACTCCGGGTGTCCGACGCCGCCGAGCTCACCGGCGACGGCGTGCTCGAAATCGTCATCTCCGCCGCAGTCTGGGAGGGCACCTGGGTCGGTGTCTTTCACCTGACGCCCGACGGTTTCGTTCCGGCAATCGGGGCAGGCTGCGGGTCCTGACCGAACTTCATGTTGGATCTACCGGCCGAGTCGCTCGATCCGAACACCAGGTAAATCTGGGGTCCTTCTGGCAGACTGCGGGGGCCCATGGAACAGATCCCACCTCATGAGCTGGCCCGGCTCGAGGCGATCGCGGATCCATCACAGCCGCTCGAGGATCTGGTCGAGCGGCGTCTCGGGGGAGAGCCGCTCCAGTACATCGAGGGCAGTGCCGCCTTCGGGCCACTCGACCTGATCGTCGACGAGCGTGTCCTGGTCCCACGGCCGGAGACAGAGGGTCTATTCGACATCGCGTCGAGGATGGTGCGGAATCCCGAGGTCATCGTCGATCTGTGCACCGGAAGCGGTGCTCTCGCCCTCGCCCTGAAACGCCAGTTCCCCACGGCAGCGGTCTTCGCCACCGACATCTCGAGCGATGCCATAGACGTGGCGACCGAAAACCGCTTCCGCAGCGGCCTGGACGTGTATCTCGCCGTCGGCGACCTGTTCGACCCTCTTCCCGCCTCATTGCTGGGAGAGGTCGATCTACTCGTCGCCAATCCGCCTTATGTGTCCGAGGCCGAGTTCGATCTGCTCCCCGCCGACGTGAAACGGGAGCCTCGACTGGCGTTGGTGGCGGGACGCACCGGACTGGAAGTGATCCAGTCGATTGGAGCATTGGTAGCGCAGTGGCTGAGACCGGGTGGAGTCGTGGTCTGCGAGATCGGCGAACGACAGGGTGTCTCGGCGGTCAGTTCTTTCCTCGAACTTCCGACTGTCGTGCGTAAGGATCTGTCGGGGCGAGATCGCTACGTGGTGGGAGTCAAGCCATGATCGACGCCGCGGTCCGGGCCGTCGCCAACGGAGAGGTGGTGGGTCTTCCAACGGACACCGTCTATGGAGTCGGCGTGGATCCGTTCAACGTCGATGCGGTGGCGCGGTTGTTCGAGCTCAAGGGCAGACCCGAGTTCAAGCCAATCGGCGTTCTCGCAGCTACGACATCTCAGGCGCGCGAGATCGGTTTCATCTCCGACGAAGTCGCCGTTCTGGCCGACCGCCATTGGCCCGGTGCGTTGACCCTCGTCGTTGCCGCACGGGTGGTCATGGCGGAGTGGGTAGGCGATGTGCAGACCCGAACCATCGGTGTCCGAGTGCCCGACCATCCCTCGACCCTGGAGTTGCTGAAGGTCACGGGCCCGCTCGCGGTCACTTCCGCCAACGTGTCCGGAGGCGCGGAGACTATGAACGACGACGAGGCCAGGGCCGTGTTCGGTGACAAAGTGGCCGTCTACCTCGAGGGTTCGGCACCCGGTGGCCAGGCCTCGACAGTGGTGGACGCGACTGGGGCACATCTGGTGGTCCTCCGGCAGGGGCCTGTCGAGATATAGCGGTACCCTCGCCGCATGATCTCAATGGACACGATCGAGCAGGTCGATCCGGCGATCGCCGGGCTGATACGCAGAGACGTCGAACGCCAGAACACTCACATCCATCTCATCGCATCCGAGAACTTCGCTTCTCCGGCGGTCATGGCGGCGTCGGGATCGGTCTTCACGAACAAATACGCAGAGGGATACCCTGGCAAGCGCTACTACGAGGGCTGCCAGGTCGTGGACGAGATGGAGCAGCTGGCCATCGATCGCGCCAAGGAGCTCTTCGGTGCCGAGTTCGCGAATGTGCAGGCCCACTCGGGTGCCCAGGCCAACATGGGGGCATACTTCTCATTGATCGAACCCGGGGACACCGTTCTCGGGATGCGTCTCGATCAGGGTGGGCATCTCACCCACGGCTCACCTGTGAACTTCAGTGGGCTCTACTACGACTTCGTCGCATACGGAGTCGACCCGGACACAGAGCTGATCGACATGGATCAGGTGCGATCTCTGGCGCTCGAGCACCGTCCCAAGATCGTTCTGGCCGGGTACTCCGCCTATTCCCGCACGCTCGACTACGAAGGATTCCGATCGATAGCCGACGAGATCGGGGCCATTTTCATGGTCGACGCCGCCCATTTCATCGGGTTGGTTGCCGGCAAATCGCACCCGTCGCCGGTACCCCACGCTGACATCGTCACCGGGACGACTCACAAGGCGTTGCGGGGGCCACGCGGTGGTCTCGTCCTCTCAACCGAGAGCTTCGGGCAGAGGATCAACAAGGCAGTGTTCCCCAACGTCCAGGGCGGGCCGATCGAATCTCAGATCGCCGCCAAGGCGGTCTGTTTCCACGAGGCGATGCAGCCCGAGTTTCACGTCTACACAGAGCAGATCGTTGCAAATGCAGCCGCAATGGCAGCTCAAACCCAGAACGAGGGTGTTCGTGTGGTCTCAGGCGGGACCGACAATCATCTGTATCTCATCGACCTCCGGTCCATTGACGACGACCTCACCGGCAAGGACGCCGCCGCACTCCTCGATGACGTAGGGATCACATTGAACTTCAACACGATCCCCAACGACCCGAGGCCTCCCTATCGCGCATCCGGGCTCAGGATCGGCACGCCCGCCATGACCACCCAGGGCATGGAGGGGGATCAGGCACGGGAGGTGGCGACACTGATCTGTCGAGCCTTAAAGGCACGTTCGGATCAGCCCGTGCTCGACGAAGTCAGAGGGAGAGTCTCAGATCTCGCCACGAGGTTCTCGCCCTATCCGCACGACTTCTCCGGACATGTCTGAGACTTCAGTCCAGCGAAACAGCCGTGATGGCGTCCCATCCTGACGTATAGTTCGACCCCGCCCGGATCGGAGTTCCGGTGTTGCCGGTGGCGCTGACGTTGTAGTAGCGGTAGAGACCGTCTTTGCGGTAGAAGAACATCTCGTCCTGTCCGTCGCCGTCGAGGTCGATGGCGGTGATCGAGTCCCATCCTGAGGTGTAGTTGGATCCGGCCTGAACAGGTGTCCCCAGGCTGCCGTTGCTCTTGATGTTGTAGTAGCGGTAGAGACCGTCCTGGCGGTAGAAGAACATCTCGTCCTGTCCGTCGCCGTCGAGGTCCACAGCGGTGATCGAGTCCCAACCGGTCGTGTAGTTCGACCCGGCCTGCAATGGGGACCCGAGCGAACCTCCCGACCTCAGGTCGTAGAACCGAAAAAGGCCGTCTTGGCGGTAGAAGAACATCTCGTCCTGTCGGTCGCCGTCGAGGTCGATGCCCGTGATCGAAGTCCAATCCTCGGTGTACTTGGACCCGGAATTGATCGGGGTGCCAACACTGCCCGTCGGTGAGACGTCGTAATAACGAAACAGTCCATCGGCTCGGTAGAAGAAGATCTCGTCGTCACAGATCGGGTTACACGAGGGCTGGTAGCTGGAGCTGTTGAAGAAGAGCTGGGTACCCCACCAACCGGAGCTGTCGACGTAGGCCCCGATCGCGACGAACCGCATGGCCGAATTCAGCATGTTGCTGCGATGACCGGCCGAGTTCCACCACATCTGGTGCATCGCCCCACAGTCGGGGAGGTTTGGGTCCCCATGCCAGGCGATGTTCTCTGCCCATGTGGACCAGTTGTCGGGGAGGATTGCGTCCCTCGTAGCGGCGTCCATGTGACCGAACCCTTCGAAGCGCATCGTCCGGGACCAGTCTCTAACCGGGGGTACCAGATCGGTCGCCATCTGCAGTGGGACCTTGCCATTGGCCACCCGCACTTCATTGAGCCGCTGGAGGAGACAGTTCTCGAAGGCTCCTGGGGTTTGAGTCGCGCGGGCAGGATCGGTGCCGACTATGAGAAATACCGAGAGCGCGACGGAGAGCGCCACCAAGGTCGGTAGCCAGCGCAACCTGACCGAGAACACTTTGCCCACTTGACTCCTGATTTCCAATTGCCCTGCGTGCCCAATCGGCACAGGGAACAAACCTCTTTAGGAGTTTTCGTTGACCATCCGGGCGACGTCGGCCAGAGAAGCCACAGTGGGCACCCCGTAGTCGGCGTTCGTCGCAAACGGGTCCATCAGGATCGGATCGATGCCTGCTCGACGGGCACCCACTACGTCGAAGGCGGGGGTGTCGCCGACGTACCAGACCCCGTCCGCCTCGAGGCTCAGGGTGTGCAGCGCGAACTCAAAGATCCTCGGGTCGGGTTTCTCGACACCAACGGTCCCCGAGTCGATGAGACACCGAACCTCGACTCCGGCTCCGGGGCCGACCTGGAGAATTCCCATGTCGGCGAGTCTCCGTTCGATAGTGCCATCGGAGTTGGACACCACCCCGATTGGCACCCCCGTGGATACGAGATGGCTGAGACCCTCTGGGGAGCCGTCTATCACCTGACTCCACAGCTCACCAGTCACGTACTCGTTGCGGAGATGCTCGATCGCCTCGGGGACCTGATCGTTCGGAACCCCGACGTGCCGCGCATAGAGATCGAGATAGTCAGACCAGTAATTGCCCATCCACTCTCCGGGGTCGAGATCCATGGGAAAAGCTCGAACCGCTGTGTAGTGGGCTTCGTCGAGGAGATCTTCGTCCTCCACCGTGTAGCCGATCTGGCTCAGAGCCGAGCGGATGTGGGAGTGAGAGGGGAGGAGGAAGATTCCACCGACGTCGAGGAGAATCGCCGTGGGAGTGTGGTGACGCACGATGCCCAACCTAACCGGAGGGTTTGCTAGGTTCGATTTGGCCTAGGAACTCCCGACAAATACCCTCTTGTGAAATTATTCACAAGCATCCTGACCCTGTGAAGCAAGAAACCCCCGCCCAGCAACCACACGCGGCCCTCGACCAGAGTTGGTCGCGCGCCGGATCGTTCTTCGAGTCGATCGTCGCCGGTGCTCTGATCGGGTATCTGCTCGACCTGTGGTGGGGT
>DASTBQ010000131.1:0-3326 GCA_035711995.1 Acidimicrobiia bacterium
GCTGAGACGGGTCCCAGTGGAGGCGATTGCCCGGCCCACTCGGATGATCGTCCTGGTAGCTCATCACGATGAGGGCACCGATCGGGCGCTGCGATACGCGGAGAAGGTGAGGGCCGAGGCGATCACCTGCGTCCATGCCGAGGAGCCCCGGTCAGACGACCTGATCTACACCTGGGATGCCGCTCATCCCGGCCATTCCCTGGAGGTGCTCCCCGGCGAGAAGGAGTCGATCTCCCAACGCGTGGTGAGACGAGTGCGAAGGGAACGGGCGGAGCATCCCGAGTCGATCATCACCGTGGTGTTGGCCGATCGGGTACGGATCCGGTCGATCCTGGCGCCGTTCGCCCACCGACACAGTCTGGCCATCAAGTCACGTCTGCTCTTCGAGCCCCGCGTGGTGGTGACGGACTTGAACGTCCTCCGTCGCTCCCGGCGCAGCCACCTACAGGCCCTTCTGGTGGGTGGGATCGAGCAAGTGGTCCTGATCTCTGACATGACCCGGCCGATACGAGAAGCGCTGACCTACGCTCAATCCCTGGGACCTGGGGTGACCGCAGTGCACATCGATGTCGACGCCGAGCAGCGACGAAGAGTGGAGCGCCAGTGGCAGGAGGCAGGCTATGAGTTCGAGCTCGAAGTGATCGCCAGCCCATTCCGCAACATCGTCGAGCCGCTGGTCGCCTATCTGAGAGAGCGGCGCAGAACCTCGGCACCGGGGACTCTCATCTCGGCAGTGATCCCTGAGTTCGTGGTGCCGGGTCGTGTCACCCAGCTTCTCCACAACCAGACCGGGTTGGCCATCAAAGGAGTACTGGCGGCGGAACCCGGAATCGCAGTGACCAGCGTGCCCTTCCACCTCGTCCCCGAGAGCGAGCAGTTGGAGCAGGGGACTGAGTCGGGTCACACCTCACCCTCTGGGCCCGATGCCGGCTCGAACCGGTAGCCCATCCCTGCCTCGGTGATGAAGTACCGGGGTCGTGACGGCTCGGGTTCGAGTTTCCGTCGGATTTGGGCGATGTATGACCGGAGGTAGTGGGTTTCGTCCGCATAGGCGGGTCCCCATACCTCTCTGAGCATCATGGTTTGGGACACGAGAGAGCCCGGGTTGCGGACGAGCATCTCCAGCATCCCCCATTCGGTGGGAGTCAGATGGACTTCCTCACCGCCTACGCGAACTTTCTTGGAAGCCAGGTCGATACTGAAATGTGGTGTTTCCACGGTCGCCTCGTCGACACTTGGTGTGGCCCGACGAAGAGCCGCTCGCACCCGCGCCAGAAGCTCACCCATCCCGAAAGGCTTGGCCACGT
Organism: Acidimicrobiia bacterium; assembly: GCA_035711995.1. Taxonomy (GTDB): domain Bacteria; phylum Actinomycetota; class Acidimicrobiia; order Spongiisociales; family ZC4RG35; genus JANQRA01. Next base: position 1,308 of record DASTBQ010000131.1, read on the forward strand.
AGTCATCCGCGCCGGCATCGAGAGCCTCGATCTTGTCATCTTCACTGCCACGGGCCGAAAGAACGATGATCGGGATCTCCGTCCAACCTCGCAGGCTGCGGATCACCTCCAGACCGTCGAGTTCGGGAAGACCCAAGTCGACGATCACGAGGTCGGGTCTCCTGTCGGCTGCTCGCTTCACGGCTGCGGCACCGTCGGTGGCGACGTCGACCTTGTAGCCACGGACTTTGAGATTGTTGGCCAATGCTCTAACCAGCGACCGATCGTCCTCAACGACGAGTACGCGAGTCATGAGTCGAGTTCCACGGTGAGAATCATGGTCGTGCCGCCACCGGGCGTGTCGTCGACGGTGATCTCATGTCCAAGGGCGTCGGCGAGACCTTTGGCCACGGCCAAGCCGAGCCCAACCCCGGCGGTACGGCTGTCGTCCAGAGTCCGGTAGGGCTCGAAGACCATCAGTCGTGTCTCCAGCCCGATACCTGGGCCCCGGTCGACGATCCGCAGGTCGATTCTGTCGCCGACGACGCCCGCGGTGACCCTCACCGGTGTTTCGGGAGGAGAGTGATCGAGCGCATTTCGGACCAGGTTCTCCACTATCCGTTCCAGAAGGGCGGGGTCAGTCGACACGTCGGGAAGCGCGACCTCGGTATCGATCGACAGACGGTGCAATTGGGATCGGAAGGCGGTCGCCACCGTCGACACCACGTCTTCGACTCCGGTTGGTCGCTTGTGCACTTGAAGGGTTCCGGTCTGTAATCGTCCCGCATCGAGCAGGTCGGAGACGACGCGGTTGAGTCTCTCCGACTCCTCACTGATGGTTCGCAGGAACTCTTTCTCGTCCTCGGGCGGCCACTCGACGTCTTCCTGGAGCATGCTCGTCACAGAGGCCTGGATCGCCGACAGCGGGCTTCTCAGATCGTGGGAAACGGCACGAAGCAGGGCGGTTCTCAACTCGTTCGCCCTCTCCAATGCGTCGACCTCAGAGACGTGGCTGGCCATCTCCGCACGGTCGATAACTGTCGTGAGCTCGGTAGCTGTGGCAGCAAGAAGCCGCTCGTCGACGGCGTCGAACGAGCCTCCGACGATGGCGAGGATGGCCTGACCACCGACAGGGATGGTTCGGTCGGCAGACGCGAGGGCATCGGGCGGGTTGTCCCCCGCTGCGGCCACAGGTCTCGCCACTCCGCCGGAGAAGTCGAACAGAGTGATGCCGGCAGCGTCCAGGGCAACCTGGAGACGTTCGACCAACTTGTGGGCCGACCCTTCACCACCGGCGCCGATCAAACCAATCAGAGTCTCAGCCTCCGCCTTAGCGGTCGCAGCCTCCGAGGATCGGCGCGCCACCGTCCCAACGAGGAACCCGATCAGCCCGGTGAGAAAGACGAAAGCGGTCAGGGCAAAGAAGTCCGAAGAGTTGGCGATGGTCCAGGTGCGGTACGGAGGCGTGAACAGGTAGTTCCCCAGGACGAAGCCGACGACCGCGGCAGTGAGGGCCGGCCAGATACCTCCGATCCAGGCCACCAGCGCAGCGATAGACAGATAGACGAGGAGCACGTTCTGCAGAGCGAACTCCCCCCTCTGGGTGAGCATCAGCGGGGTTACGATGGCGAAGGCGCCGCCACCGACGATCCAACCCCACAACCGTCGACGTGGGGGCAAGGGTGACGCTCGAGCTCGAATCCTCGCTCTGGACCGTCCCGGATTGGAGATCACGTGCACGTCGATTTCACCGGACAGTCGGAGGACTCGTTGGATCACCGAGCCTGCTACCAGCTCCTGCCACCGGGTGCGTCGAGTGGCACCGATCACGAGCTGAGTCGCATTGTGCGCCTGGGCGAACGAGACGAGCGACTCCCCCACGTCGGCATGCCCAACTTCGTGATACTCGCCGCCGAGACGTTCCAGCAGCGCCCGGTGATCATCCAGGTGAGGAGTCGATGCGAGGCTGAGCCCTTCGGTTGATCTGACATGGACACCTAGCAGCTCGCCTTTGGAGCGCATCGCCATCCGAGCGGCCCG
>DASTBQ010000132.1:0-17177 GCA_035711995.1 Acidimicrobiia bacterium
GTACTACCTGATGACCAACGAGCCGCTCACTGGTGAAGAGGCCGAGAGAATCGGGTTGGTGGCCAAGGTCGTCGACGACGATGACCTCGATGCCACGAGCTCTGCCCTCGCTTCCCGGCTCGCTGCCGGATCCTCAGAGGCTTTGGGGTGGACGAAGCACACATTGAATCACTGGCTTCGCATGGCCTATCCGATCTTCGATGCCTCGCTCGCCTACGAGTTCTTGGGCTTTCACGGGATCGACGCAGCAGAAGGCTTGAGCGCCATGAGAGAGAAGCGACCACCCAACTTCACCTGACACCGATCAGACGAGACCGTCGATCTCCTCGGCCAGCATGAGGTCCTTTTCGGTGAGGCCGCCTTCGGAGTGGGTGGAGAGTGTGAGTGTCACCTTGTTCCATCGGATGTCGATGTCGGGATGATGGCCTGCCTCTTCGGCAGAGGCACCGACCTCGTTCACGAAAGCCAGTGCTTGTGCGAAGTCGTCGAATTCAATGTCCCGGCTCAACTCGTCATCGGCCCACGACCACTCGGGGTGGTTCCCGGTGAAAGCGAGGATGTCGGACTCAGGCAAGAGCGCCATGACCCGAGACTAGGCCGTGGCGGGGATACCCTGTCGTCCTCATGGCGATAGTCCACGACCAGGGCATAGTCCTTCGCTCTTACCCATTCGGCGAAGCCGACCGTGTCGTTGTGCTGCTCAGCCCCAACACGGGGAAGATCAGGACAGTCGCCAAGGGAGTCCGCAAGACCAAAAGCCGATTCGGGGGGCGTCTCGAGCCGTTCACACACGTCGATCTGATCCTCTACGAGGGCCGCAACCTCGACACCATCACCCAGGTAGCCGTTCTCGAACCCTTCCCGCGACTCAGGGCCGACCTCGACGCCGTCGTCGCGGCGGGCACGATGGTCGAGGCGGCCGACGCCGTCGCCCAGGAGGACGAGTCGGCGATTCGGCTGTTCCTGCTCTTGCAACGAGGCTTGAAGAGCTTGGAGTCGGGAGTGCGTGGGCCGGACCTCATCACTTCGTTCCTGCTCAAGCTGGCCGAGGTCGTGGGGGTGGCGCCCTCGTTGTTGCAATGTGCGAGCTGTGGGAGGGTGGAGGGTCTCCATCGGTTCTCTTTCAGCGGAGGCGGATCGATTTGTGATGTGTGTCGGGTCGACGGGGCGGTCCGCCTGCGGGCTGGTGTCACCCATTATCTGGCGGTCCTCGCCGGGTCCGAACTGCAGTCGCTCCCGCCCACCGACGAGACGTTCTCGAACGAGGCGATGGGGATTGCCCGTCGATTCGTCGAGTACCACCTCGATCGCAAGCTCGTTTCACTGGCGGTGATGGAGTGACCCTCGACCTGGGTGGAGTCGACCTGGATCGCGTCCCGGTCCATATCGGGCTGATCCTCGACGGCAACGGACGATGGGCGAACCAGAGGGGTCTTCCCCGCACCGCCGGTCATCTTGCCGGGGAAGAGGCCCTGTTCGACACCGTCGAGGGCGCCCTCGAGCTCGGCATCAAGTGGGTGACCGCATTCACGTTCTCGACCGAGAATTGGACACGTGCCGAGGACGAAGTCGAGTTCTTGATGTGGTTCAACGAGGATCTCCTGACCAGACGGCGTGACGAGCTCCATGCTCAGGGGGTGAGGATGCGTTTCGCCGGGGATATGGGTGATCCGCGCATCCCTGATAGAAACCGCACACACATGGCAGAGGCCGAGGAGCTGACCCGCGGCAATGACACCCTCCACCTCGTGTTTGCGTTCAACTACGGCTCGAGGAAAGAGATCGTCGAGGCGGCGCGTCGGCTGGTCGGTTCCGATCCCGATGACATAAACGAGGCGACTCTGTCAGCCGCCATGTACGTGCCTGACATGCCCGATGTCGACTTGATAATCAGGTCCTCCGGCGAGCATCGTCTCTCCAACTTCCTGCTCTGGCAGTCGGCTTACGCCGAATTCCACTTTCCCGGGATCCTCTGGCCCGACTTCGACCGCCACGCTCTGGTTGACGCAATAGTCGACTTCCAGACGCGGGAGCGGAGATTCGGGTCGGCGGAGGACATACCCCAGGTTGACTAAGCAGCGCCGATAGGCCACCGTTTCATCTCTCCATGACCGTACCGACGCTCGAGACCATCTCAAACCTTGCCAAGAAGCGAGGCTTTGTCTTCCAGTCGTCCGAGATCTACGGGGGGATTCGATCCGCATACGACTACGGGCCGCTTGGCGTCGAATTGCTCAGGAACGTCAAAGAGGAGTGGTGGCGCTCGATGGTTCGGGAACGGTCGGACATCGTCGGTCTCGACTCGGCGATCATCCAGGCCCGCCAGGTGTGGCAGGCATCTGGACACGAAGAAGTCTTCACCGACCCGATGGTCGAGTGTCGAAACTGCAACTCCCGTCATCGACTCGACAAGCTCGAAGACCCTGAAAAGTGCCCGACCTGCGGTATGTCGGGCGGGTTCACCGACCCCATGGAGTTCAACCTCATGTTCCGGACTCACATGGGCCCGGTCGAGTCGGACGAGAACCTCGTCTACCTGAGGCCGGAGACGGCTCAGGGCATCTTCATCAACTTCGAGAACGTGCGAAGGACAAACCGGCTCAAGCTGCCATTCGGGATCGCTCAGATCGGCAAGAGCTTCCGCAACGAGATAACACCGGGGCAATTCGTGTTTCGCACACGTGAGTTCGAACAGATGGAGATGGAGTTCTTCTGCACACCCGACGAGGCAGACGTGTGGTTCCAGTACTGGCTGGACAATCGATTCCAGTGGTATGTCGAACTGGGGATGGATCCTCGGAGAATCCGGCTTCGACACCACGAGCCGGACGAATTGAGCCACTATTCGTCGGGGACCGCCGACGTGGAGTACATGTTCCCGTGGGGTTGGGACGAGTTGGAAGGCATCGCGAACAGATCCGACTTCGACCTCAAACAGCATGCCGAGCACTCCGGTGTCGACCTTCGCTACTACGACCAGGAAGGGGACGACCGCTTCTTCCCCTATGTGATCGAGCCGGCCGCCGGTGCTACGCGGACCACGTTCGCGTTCTTGATCGATGCTTACCACGAGGAGGAAGTGGAGGGGGAGGGGGAGAGTCGCACGGTTCTCAAACTCCACCCGCGGCTGGCACCCTACAAAGTGGCGGTCCTCCCTCTCTCCAAGAAGGCTGAGCTGATCGAGCCAGCGGAGAAGTTGTCCACCGAGTTGCGGAGGCGATGGATGGTGGAACTGGACGTCACCCAGTCGATTGGTCGTCGTTACCGGCGTCAGGACGAGATTGGCACTCCATACTGTGTGACTGTCGACTTCGAGAGTCTCGACGACGGGGCTGTAACGGTCAGGAATCGTGACACGATGGTCCAGGACCGGATCTCGATGGACAAGGTGGTCGATTACATCTCCGAACGGCTGGTTTAACCCATCTTGAACAACGCTCCAGGACACTCTCCGGCGTGAAGAAATCAGTCATTGGCTGGACCATCGCCGCAATCCTCGCCGTTGGTGGGGCAGCCTTCGCGTACCTGTTCTGGTTCGCGGGAGGGTCGGGAGAGCCCACGACGGAGTTGACCACTCCACCCGTAGCGGACGCCACGACGACCACCTCCCCGGCGTCGGACACCACCGCAGCAGGAAGCGACAGCACCGCTGCCGGTTCGGGTGTCGTCGCCTACGTGATCGACCCGGGACAGAGCACTGCCAGTTTCGAGCTGGATGAAGTATTACGTGGCCAGGACACCCATGTCGTCGGCACCACCGATCAGGTGGCGGGTCAAGTCCAGGTCGACACTTCCGACCTCTCGTCAGCCGAATTCTCCGAGATCATCGTCAACGCACGCACTCTCACTACCGGGACCGAGCAGAGGGATCGCGCAATCCGTGGCCCGGTGATCCTCGACTCGGCCAGCGACGCCAACGAGTTGATCACGTTCTCGGTCACGTCGGTCGACGGGCTCAGCGGTCCGATTTCGTCGGGTGAGACCGTCGAGTTCACCATCACCGGCGACCTCACGGTGAAGGGAACAACCCAGCCAGTCACATTCGACGCGTCGGTCACAATGTTGGACGATTCGACCATCGAAGGCACGGCGGCCGCCGAGATCACGCGGGACATGTTCGGGATCGGGATCCCCAACGTTCCCAGCGTCGCAGACGTCACCAACGAGGTACTGGTCGCACTCGACTTCGTGGCGCTCGCCGGCTGACCCGACCCGCACGGCACACCTCGGTTCGTCCTTATCATCGGCGGGCATGGCTGAGCGTGGAGACATCGATCGGGTCCGTGAGGCCTCCGACATCGTCGAGTTGATCTCCGAGGTCACTCAGGTCAAGAAGTCGGGCCGGTCGTACATGGCTGTTTGCCCATTCCATGAGGAAAAGACCCCGTCGATGTCGGTGGACAGGGCGCGTGGCCTCTATCACTGCTTCGGGTGTGGCAAGGGTGGCGACGTCTTCGACTTCGTCAGAGAGACCAGAGGAGTCGACTTCGGTGAGGCCCTCGACATGCTTGCTGCGAAGGCAGGGATCACGATCGTCCGCGACCCGGACGAGGCGCGCCAGCGGGGGAGGAGGACCAACGCGCTTGAGGCGCTTCGGCGGGCTGTCGACGTGTATCACCGACGTCTCAAGAAGGCGGCCGACGCAGGGCCGGCGCGGTCATATCTACGGGGCAGGGGATACGACGTCGACCTCATCGACGAGTGGAAACTCGGCTTCGCCGGTACCGACTGGGACACGTTGGCCAAGGATCTGAGGGCGGGCGGTATCGACGACAAGGCGATCATGGACGCCGGCCTGGGGAGAAGGGGACGTCATGGCGTTTATGATGTGTTCAGGGGTCGGCTCATGTTCCCTATCCACGATCTAAAGGGCGACCCGATCGGATTCGGGGGCAGGAAGATCGACGAGGTCAGCCGGGACACGACAAACAATCCCGACGCCAAATACGTCAACTCTCAGGACTCGGCGATCTATCAGAAGTCACGTGTCCTCTTTGGTCTGGAGCGTGCCCGCCAGGTCATGGACGACCAGAACCCTGCGGTGATCGTCGAGGGCTACACCGACGTCATAGCTATGCACCAGGCGGGGGTGAAGAGTGCCGTGGCCACCTGTGGGACAGCACTCGGTGACGGTCACTTCGACCTGCTCCGTCGCTTCACCGAGAGGGTGGTTTTGGCTTTCGATTCCGACGAGGCGGGCTCGAAGGCCGCCCTCCGTAGCGACGATCTCGAATCACCATTCCGACTCGACCTCGACCTGAGGATGGCTGTGATGCCTGACGGTCTCGACCCCGCCGACCTCTACCAGGAGGGACGGGCCGACGAGCTGGCGAAGGCCGTGAAGACAGCCCGTCCACTATTGGAACATCGCATCGAGAGCGAGGTCAGTCGTCACGATCTCACCGGGCCCGAAGGTCGGGCTCGCGCCCTCCATGCCGCCGCCGAACAGGTCCGACGCGTTGGCGATCCGATCGCGAGACGCGAATACAACAGATACGTTGCCAGGCTGATCGGTGTCGAACTGGCAACTGTCGAGAGTGCCGTGAGAGGGAACAGGGCGACCGAGCCTCGAACCGAAACGGTGCCTGAACGTCCCCTTGATCGCGCCGAGTCCGAGCTCTTCCGGGTCGTACTCTCCAACCCCCCAGGTATGGAAGTGGACGAGTTCGACTTCGCCGATCCTCGTCTCAGGGGAGCTTTTGAGGCCATCGCCCCTCAGTTGGTGTCCATTGCGCCGGGAACACCGATCGACCCTTCACTTGTCGACGACGAGCATCTCCGCTCACTGGTCCGGGCGCTGAGCCTCGACGATCGTCCGATTCCCCAATGGGACGATGTGAAGACCAGGGTCCGACTCCGTCGCATCGATGCCGAGGTCGATCGCTTGGAGGCTGACCTGGCCACAATGGACCAGGTGAGCGAAACCTATTCCGAAAGCCTGCGACGCTTGATAGCTTTACAGCAGGAGAAACGCTCCCTGGGAAGATGAACGACACGACAACAATGGCATCGGTCACCGCTGCTTTGGTCAAACGTGGGAACCACCGGGGATTCCTCACCATGGCCGAGGTGCAGCAGGAGCTCGAAGACATCGAGGCTCCCGGTGAGGCTTTCGAGCGCGTTGCCGATGAACTCCGCATCAAGGGCATCAAGCTCATGGAAGAGGGTCCCGGTGTCATCGAGGAGTCCATCGAGGTCTCTTCGATATCGGTGTCCGATCCGGTACGGCTCTACCTGAACGACTTGGGTCGCTATCCCTTGCTCACAGCTCAGCAGGAAGTCGAACTGGCCATGCAGATCGAGGCAGGTCAGAAAGCAGCGGAACGTCTTCACGGTGACGAGCCGCTCACCCCTGAAGACAGGGCGATGCTCAATCATCAGATCCTGGTGGCGAAGACCGCTCACGACAGCCTGGTCAACTCCAATCTGCGGTTGGTCGTCTCGCTGGCCCGACGCTACGTGGGGAGGGGGATGGCTCTTCTCGACCTGATCCAGGAGGGCAATGTCGGTTTGATGCGGGCAGTCGAGCGTTTCGACTATCGGCGCGGCTTCAAATTTTCGACCTATGCCACCTGGTGGATCAGACAGTCGATCTCACGGGCGATCGCAGATCAGGGCCGCACCATCCGGATGCCGATCCACGTCCTCGACTCGGTCAACAAGCTGACCCGTCTCCAACGGGAGATGACCCAGATGCGCGGGCAGCCGCCCAGCGTGGATGAATTGGCCCGCGAACTGGACCTGCCGGTCGAGCGGGTGGTCGAATTGCGTCGAATAGCCCAGGACACGGTGTCATTGGAGACACCAGTAGGTGAAGACGACGACGGGACCTTGGGTGACCTGGTCGAGGACATGGACTCGGAGATGCCGGCTGATGTCGCCGCCTTCGGGGCGCTGCAGGATCAGTTGGCGCAGGCGTTGGAAGGTCTCAGCGAGCGGGAGCGTCAGGTCTTGATCATGAGATTCGGTCTCGCCGACGGTAAGCCACGTACTCTCGAAGAGGTCGGCGTGTACTTCAATGTGACCCGGGAGAGGATCCGGCAGCTGGAGACAAAGGCTCTCGCCAAACTGCGTCACCCCGACAAGTCGGGCCGTCTCCAAGGGTTCCTCGAAGACGTCTGATCCCCTTTACGCGGCCCATTTCCCATTCCGAAGCTGCATCCTGTTCCGACTACTGGGACCGCTGTGCAGGCGCGAGGGACTGGGAGTACCAGGGGCGCGTTGGTAACGTGATCATCCCGTTCATTCCGCGGTAGCTCAATTGGCAGAGCAGTGGACTGTTAATCCATTGGTTGTAGGTTCGAGTCCTACCCGCGGAGCTCCGCTTTCCCCGTGGCCGTTGACCATTCGTCGCGTGACCCGAATCGATTACCACCCTTGGTGCAGCCAACGTGTAGCCGTGGCGAGACGACTCATCCCAATGCTCGTGCAGTAGCCGCTCTGTATGTGCCGATACCGCGCAGCGCCCGAAGGGCGTGTTATCGCCCGGGATCAGTCGATATGGGCGGTGTAGTTTCGGCCAGCTGGCTTGGTCCGAACGCGAAGGAGATATCTGGTGCCCATCAAAGTGATAGTCGAACTCCAAGCCAAACCTGGCGGTCGAGCAGAACTCAAGAGTCTGATGGAACGGATCGTGGCGGAGCAGGGGTCTAGCCAAAAAGGCTTCCTCGGCAGTACCCGATACGAGGCGCTCGACAATCCCGACTTGCTGATCGAGATCGCAGACTGGGAATCAGCGGATGCCCGGATGGCACATATGCAGGAGAGCGCGGCGACAGGCGTTTACGAACCCGTGATGGACATGCTGGCAACACCCATTCGGGCCACCGTCATTACAGAGCTGTCCTGATCGCGATATCACCTCATCCACTCATTCTCGGCGATCGACATTGGGCCGTACAGATCTGATAGGTGCCGATCTCGGGCGGTCTCCGTTATGAGCGGTTTCGCTCGGGATGATCAGGTGATCTGCGCTTCGAATCGGGCATGATTTGGTGGACGTCGGTGGAACTTCCCGGTCCGTAGGTGCGTCTCTCTCGATGATGAGTCGGATCATCAGGTTCGTCTTCCCTGCGGCGTTGTTGGCGACCGCTTGTACTGGTGCGAGTTCGGGCTCGGAATGTGATTCCTTAGTCGGACCGGAACCGTGGCTGATCCTCCACACCGAGGAGTACGGAGCCGATTGTGTAGCTGTCGGTGTCCACCAGGACTTGCAGATATGGAACAAAGGAACCGACACGCTCTCTCTCGAATGGCAAGGTGCAGTCATCGAGATCCCGTCCGACGACAACTACGCGACGGGACCCCTAGGTGAGGTGGTCGGGCCTGGCGACTACAGCATCGAATCCGACCCCTACCGATCGCCGGACATTCGCGTTGTGGACCCGGACGACAGCTTCAGTGCACGAACCGAACTGGATAGGTCGGGATTCGGGTCGATCGAAGTAGGAATGACCTTGCAGCAAGCGTCGGAGGCGTCAGGTCAGTCCGTCATAGTGGACCCAAATCTGGCGCCCGGTCCAGAGTGCTGGCAGGCAATCATCGACGGTGACCCGTACTCACCGATCTTCACCGTGGCGGGCGACGGGACCGACAACAGCACCATCGAATTCATCAGCGTGTTCTACCCGTCCGACGAGCCAGGAACAGTTGGTAGTGCCTCACCAGCAGTTCCATCGTTCTGCGACTAGCTCGCTGTTCGACCCGAGCGGGAAGTGCCGATCTGGGCGGGTTGGCGAGAGGGGCGTTATCGCTCGAGAATGCTGATCTCGGGCGGACCCGCCTTCGGCCTAGCGCCGACGTGCCGTTCTGCTCGGGTTGGCGAGTTGGGCGTTATCGCCAGAGAACAGGGTGTTCTGCGCTATCTGACCTGAGCTGACCTACGACCCGGCGTGAAGTGGAACGGCTATTAGTCCGCTCTCGCCGAATACCCCTCCCATAGAACCAGGCAGTTTGTACGTGCCGACCAGGGCATTGGTGGACAAGTCCAGCGATAGGAACGTCTCATCCCATTGGGTGAAATAGACGTATGACCCGTCGTCCGAGAATGAAACGAACCGCAGGTCGTCGTAGGGAAGATCGACCTCGCCCACAAGCTCACCGGTTTCGGTGTCGATCATGACCACTGGATGTCTGGTGTAGGTGGTCGTGTCAATTGTGTCCTTCCGCGTCACTCCCCAGCCGATCAACTTGTCACCGTCGGGGGTGAGGGTCACATGAGCCGTGGGTACATCCCATGTCTCAGCTACTTCCCATGTGGTGAGGTCGATGGCTTGGATTCCTTGGGGCGTCCATTGGATGTGCCAGTTCCCATCGTCTGAAGGAACGAACTCCCCGATCTCACTCGAGACGTAGAGCGTTTGCCCGTCTGGGGCGAGCACCGCGGTGGCAACGGCGCCGGCTTCGGGTCCCTTGGCAACCGCCACTGGGTTCCAGAATGAGGCGAGACGGTCGAGCCAAGCAGTCGGCGCTCCCCATTCGTGTTCGTCAACGGTGCCGCTCGTCAGGTCTATCACGGTGACCACGGGTTCGTGGGCGTGGGCTACATAGACCTTGGAACCGGCGTGGCTCCAGGCGACTCCCGGCTGGTGGTACTCGCCGACCACCCAATCACCAACATCGAACTCATCAGCGCCTTCGAGTGCCACACCAGGAAGCTCATAGAGGTCGAAGCCGCCGGATACAACATCAGCGATGCCGACTGCGGCAACCAGAAGACCATCGGTCGCTGTAACACTGCCGATCCACCCGAGACGATCCGCACTCAATATCTCGGTCGAACTCCATGGACTGAAGCCCTCAGGTAGCGAAAGGAGGTTGGCAAACTCCTCGGCGCCGTGCGCTAAGGCCTCCACGCGGAAGTTCGTGCTCCCGGCGAGCCGATACACAGTGCCGTCGTCGGCGACGTCGATTCCATACTGCGGAGCCCCAACCTTGGCTTCTGTCACCACCGCACCTGACTCAACGTTGACCACACGTAGAATGTCGGTTTCCGGAGGACCGCCATACCAGACGTTGAGCACGAGCCACTCACCATTCGGCGAACCCCACATCGCATCGCCCGTAGTCAACGGTTCAGATAGGCGAATCGGCTCCAGAGTGCGTGGATCGGCCCGGAACAGGCCAAGGCGACCGGACTCGGAGACCTGGGGAGCGCTCGTCGTCGACGTCGAAGGACCTTCGAACTCATCCGACCAGACGGGGGATGCTGAAGTAGGGAGCGCCTCCCGGCCAGCGAGCGCCAGAGGTGCCGATATGGGCGGTTTCCGGGCGGGAGCGTTATCGCTCGGGGCTTGGCTGATCTGAGGCGACTCCTGACCGCGTAGCTTGGAGGAGTGAGCTTCCCCAGTCGCCATGCGGTCGGTTTGGGCATGGTTGCCATCGGCTCGGCGATGCTGATTTCTCCGATCCGCAGACACCGGGCCGTGTGGCACGTAACCGTGTGTGACACACCTGCCAGAAGGCGGGTTCTCCACGGAGGCGAGTACCTCCGGGCAGCGGGCGTCCTGTTGAGTGCCCTTCGTTCGGGAGATCGTCGTCCCGATGCCGCGTTTCGCTCCGCCCTGGGCCTAGCCATGATTGGCTCCGGGTTGGGACTCAGCTTGACCCAAGACGCGTCGTAGACCGCACGCATGTGTGCCGATTGGGCGGTGCTGGGTATGAGTGTCTCTGCCCTGGATCAGCCGGCCGCTTTGGAGAGATCGTCCGGAAGATGTTCGACCGGGACTGCACGGCCGAAGACTTCGTACTCCACTATGACAATGCCCTGGCGCACCTCAACGACCTCACCGACGTACTCGACGAAGTCGCCCGTTTTGGATTGCACTTTGTCACCTGGCTCAAAGTCATCGGGCTGAGCAGTCAATGATGAACTCATCCACAAACGATAAGACGAGGAGGCGCATCCGTTCCAGTGGCTGACCACTTCTCCTCGGCCGCTAACAGGTCGCTTTCAGGGGCTTGACCACAAGCAGCCAACACAACAGCCACCACCAAGCACAGTGTTGCTGTGACGAGACGTCGGAGGATCTGGTAACCCGATCGCACCTTGTCCTGTTGCCACGGAACACAATGCCGATCACCACAGTCTCTGTCGTCCAGATATTCGATCAGTGCGGGATTGTCGCGATTGTGGCGAGCCGCGTGGTGGTAGATCTGGCTCAGATCGCTGCTAACCAGCGTCATGCAACGGCAGATCGACCGGAGCAGAGGGACCATACCTTCACCGCGGAGTCCTGCACGCCCATCACCTCAGCCATGGTCGAGTAGTGGCGAGTGTTTAGGACCTCCCGGTTAGGGGTATCAGACGGACCCAAACGGGTTCTCCCGCAATGGGGCGAAGAGGGAGCTTGAGATTCGGCTCGGGTCCAGACCCTGCCCAACGAATCCCGACGAATGCCATTCGCGTCTTTCATTTCATGCCCGCAGATAGCGGCGGCTGCCAAGGTCACTGCTTTATCACTCCTACCCCGTATCGAGCGCCGCCTTATCGGGGCGCAGTTGGCGGCTTGGCCGTCATGGCGGAAGGCATCGAGACCGTGGGTCCGCGCGACGAGGTGGCGAAGCTCGAATGCGACTTCGGCCAAGGCTTGTACCTAACACCGCAAACTAGGGTTGCAATTGACGCCCTGGTGTCCACCTACGACACGCTCCCATGCATTGCCCCCGCTCGTTAGGCCCGGCACGAGACGGACGACGCCTGCCAGGCACCCGGACGCCTGTCCGCGATCAGCGCACGAGATTCGCGGGCCATCTGATGTCGGGCGCCTCAAAGGACCAAAAACAAAACGGCAATTCCCGGGGTGTCTTCCGACTGTCTTAGCTGAGCTTCCCGTTTTCGCCGACAAACTTAGGCGTCTAGCCTTTCGGCATGACATTTCGGGAGGGTCGGTTGGTCCGGGTGCTGGTGAGTATGGCGGACACGCTGGTCTCGGACTTCGACCCTGTCGACCTGTTTTATGAGTTGGTGGTGAGCTGTACGGATCTGTTGGATGTGGCACAGGCCGGGTTGCTGTTGACGGACGGGAACCGTGAGTTGCGGGTGGTGGCGGCGAGTAGCGAGGCTACCGGTGTGGTTGAGCTTTTGGAGCTGGAGAACGAGGGGGGTCCCGGTGCGGAGGCGTTTCGTACCGGCCGGCCGGTCAGGTCCGGGGAACTGGCCGGATCTCAGGCCCATCACAGATGGCCAGAATTCGGAGAGGCGGCACTTGCGGCGGGATTCCGGGCAGTCACGGCTGTTCCGATGCGCCTCCGCGGCGATGTTCTGGGGGCGCTCGACCTGTTCTTGACCGAGGCAGTCGACCTTACCGACGAGGACCTGACCGTCGCCCAAGCCTTGGCGGACCTGGCCACCATCGCCATTCTCCAGGACCGGTCGACCATCGACGACCGGACGCTGATCTCCCAGCTCCGGACGGCTCTCGAGACCCGGGTGTTGATAGAGCAGGCCAAAGGAGTCGTCGCACATGAGGCCGGTCTGACTATGGACGAGGCGTTTGGGCGCATCCGAAGTCATGCCCGCAACAACAACGAGCGGCTGCGGGAGGTCTCCGCCGCCATCGTTTCAGGCGACTTGAAACCACTCCACCTCAGCTCTGGCGATTAGGGCTGGTTTTCCCGTTCTTCCTGTAGAGCCGAAGCGCCTGTAAGGTGGTGGACAAGCGCAACCGAACAAGTCTGCTCTAGATCCTGGCGGACCCTCAACCATCTAAGGAGAGGCCAGGACATGACCGTCAGCACTTCCGTGTCGAGAGCGGGTCCATCCGGTTACGACCCTCCCAATCTGCACGTTTCAGTGAGAAGCGAAGATCCCTCCGCTTTTGTGATCGAGGTGCAGGGCGAACTGGACCTGTTCACCGGCCCGATGCTGCAACGGCACCTCGAGGCCTACAACAATCCGAACGGGAACAATGGTCATCCACGGAGGGTCACCTACCTACTCCCTGAGTTGAAGTTCATGGATGCCAGCGGCCTGCGTGCTCTTCTCACCGCCGTCGATGGGCACGGTTCCGAGACGATCACCATACGAGAACCGTCGTCGTCGGTGTGCCGACTTCTCCAACTGGCCGGTTTGGACTCGATGATCGAGGAACGAGCAAACCAATGATCAGCCGCTCCGACCTCGACACTCTCCGGGAATCATTCACAACATGGCACGAACCCGGACTACCGGCTTCGCTGGCCACTGACTGCGTTCGACTGCTGGACGTCAGCGACATCACCATCTCCTTTATCGGAGCCTCCGATCAGCACATCCTGTGTGCCTCGTCGGACGACTCTCGCACGCTCGACGAATGGGAGTTCACCCTTCAAGAGGGGCCATGCTTCGACGCCGGAGTGAACAGCACATCAAAGACCGCAGAAACCGCTCCCTCCAACACCAACCCATGGCCCCAGCTATCGGCCAAGGCCCACGCCATCGGCTACCAATCCATCGCCGGTGTTCCCCTGCGCGCGGGAGGAACCACCTTCGCCACAATCAACCTCCAAGACCGACACGGCACGATCACACCCGAAACTCTTGCTGACGCCGAGCAGATCGCAAAGGAGCTCGCCTCACTCGTGGTCGGCTCTCTCAGCCAACAGCCCCCCGCCCCAGACCAGCCAGTCGAACACGACACCTTCCACCAAGCCACCGGCATGGTCATGGCGCAGATGGGAACCGACGCCAGGTCCGCCGCCGACGTGCTCCGAGCCCACGCCTGGGCTCACGACCGCCTCCTCACCGACATCGCCTACGAAGTCGTGGCCCGCACACTGACATTCTCGCCAACCTAACCAAGGCCCCTCAAGGCGTGATACGAGGTGTAGTCATACCTGTAGCCGCACCTGTTGTCACAAGACAGCACGGTACGACGGCACAAGGTCAGGCCGCACCGAATGGAAGCGTACGTCCCAGCACTAAATGGGACCACAAGGACTATCAAGGCGGGACTGTTAATCCATTGGTTGTAGATTCCAGTCCTACCCGCGGAGCTCAATCTCCCGAATCCCCTGCTACCACAGGCGGATTCCGGAGACTTTCCCTTGGGAGTACCACCGTCCTTGCCGCTCGTTGAGCCCCGGCATGCGAACACTCCGCACTGCATCGGCCAAATCGACCGCGAAGCCGACCAGGTCACACCCCCTTACCTGACAATGCAATAGCGATGGCTATCGCTCTGGCCGCACCGAAGACCAACCCGAAAGGAAGGGCAAACCCGAGCCAGAAGACGAGTTCCAAGGGGAGCAAGAAGAGAGAGAGCCAGAGAGCAGGGTGCCACCCGGCGAGCAGCAGAGTGCCGACGACGACCTCGAGAGCGCAGACCACGACAAACCAGGTGATGAGAGCAACTGAAATTTGGATGCCAAACCGCTCGAATGGACCGGCATATGTAGGAAAGCCAAGAAAGAACCAGATCTCACCGGTGCGGGCAAGATGCCTGGCACCGATTACACCGGGAATCCCGAATCCAAGGCCGGTGAGTATCGACAAGACGCCGGCGACCACGGTCATGTGGGATCACCATGAATCGCAACTACAGCACCGCTCAACGGGGGAACCAGGGCGGTGCTTCGACTCAATAGCCTGAGGCCGGGTTCTTGAGGGGGTCGGCGGTGTAGGCGGGATACCATCCCCGGTAGCCCATGGCCCTGCCGATGACGGCCAACGGACCAAAAAGGGCCCGCTGCCACCTGACTGAGGGCCGGGCGAGGCGCAGTTCATCCTCGTACTCACGCATCATCACGGCCAGACGCAAGGGGTTTGGAAGTCCTTTCCGATTGGTCTTGCCGTCCGCGGCCAAACCGAAGAACGTCTCAAAGAAGACTTCGGTCCGCAGGGCCGGCCTGAACTCACCCAGCACATGAACATCATCCTCGCCATCGTTCCACCAGACGTGGGGACGACCGGCGGGGATGACCGCTACGTCACCGACGGTCAGGATCCTTTTCTCTTCGCCGATGCGAAGCGTCAGTGTCCCCGAAACCACCTCGAACCGCTCTTCCTGTCTCGGATGGACATGCGCGGCGGCCACAAAACCACCAGGCTCGGCGTACAGGTCACCCTGCAAGAGCCGGCCATCAGTGTCGGCGGCCACCTGCCTCCAAATGACACGCTCACCTGTAACGGGATGAGTGAGCACATCCCCTGAGTTCGCCACGATCGCCTCCTCCGACTGCGTTTCATCGAACGTATGAGACAGCTGGTCCGAAAACCATCCCAGGAACCTGGGATTCACGTGGCGCCATCCCCGGCACAGTGAGACAATCATTTCGTGACTCTGGTCGGCCTCGAAGAACGGCAACGCTTCATACGCCTGATTCACCGCAACCTGAATCTGGAAGAATTCTTGGGGGCAGCCGATCGCTCGTTGGCGAGGCTGATCGAGTTCGACAGCTCGTGCTGGCTGAGCCTCGACCCATCGACGCTATTGCCGACTAGCCACTTCACCCGTGAAGTCGCCTCCGATCATTTGATGGAACTCGCCGCCAACGAGTTTCTCGAGGACGACGTGAACAAGTTCGCCGATCTCGCCCGCGCCAGCCGGCCGGTCGGAATCCTGAGCCAGGCAACTCATGGTCAGCCCCTCGAGAGCCCCCGCTTCGCTCACATCCTTGCACCGCACGGGTATGGCGAAGGAGACGAATTGCGTGCAACCTTTCGCGTCGGTGATGGGGTGTGGGGCTGTGTCGCCGTCCATCGTCGTGTTGGAACCTTTAGCGAGAGGGATGCCGACTTCGTCGCCGAGGTGAGTGGCTACATCGGCGAGGGGATCCGGCGAGCTGTTCTCGCCACCGGGCTCGCAGCCGGCAATGGACACGACTCACCGGGCGTCATCGTCCTGCGCGGCGACGACACGCTTGAGAGCATGACACCGTCGGCCAGGAGATGGCTGTTCGAGATAGTTGATGCGACTGGAGTCAATGCGCCGGTTCCTCTTGTCGTCATAAGCCTCGCTGACAAGGCACGGCAAGCATTCGTCGGAACCACGGATGAAGTCGCGGCGATCAGGGTTCCACGAAAGTCGGGCGGTTGGCTGCTCGTGCACGCAGCGCTCCTCGAGGGTGATGACCTGGGGTTCGTCGCAGTAACGCTCCATCCGGCGAACCAGCCTGAGATCGCCTCACTGATCGTTGAGGCCTACGGGCTCTCCAAGCGCGAACGTGAGGTCACTCGTCTCGTTCTCGCCGGACTTTCGACCGAAGAGATGGCCGACAGCCTGCACGTCTCTATCTACACCGTGCAGGACCACCTCAAAGCGATATTCGCCAAGGTGGGTGTGCATAGTCGCCGCGAGCTGGTCGCTCAGATCTTCCTGCAGCACTACGCGCCACGACTCGAGACTGGTTCGGGTGTAATGCCCGCCGGGCAAGCTCTCTGACCAACGGAGTCGAACAGCAGATAACTCGCACTGTTCGTCCAACCGTGACCAGGGCCTTCAGAAGCTAGCTCACCGTTTCCTGGCGCAGGCCTGCTGATCCATTGGGTAGTAGGTTCGAGTCCTACCCCGCGGAGCAAAGCCAGCCGGAGTCCTGCTGACCCGATCGGTGATTGTGCTTCCAGACCGAGCACCTGGGTCCCCGCGGCTTCGGCCGGGTCCTCACTCTCAGTCGAGGCGGGATCCAGCACCCAACTAGGTGGTGTCAGCGGGTATAGGTGACCTCGACCAATTTGTTTCGTCTGTCCAGACAGACGTCAGGAGGGTCGAGCTCGGTGAAAGTCAAGCTGTCATCCTCGACCTCCCACCGGTACACACCCACCCCATCCGGACACGCCGCCATCGAACTGACGAACGTGATGTTGTCCCCGACCACAGAGACCGTGCCGCCCCCACCCTGAATTCCGCAAAACGCAATCGTGTAGCTCTTGTCCCTCAGAGTCAGACAGACCCCGTCGACATTCGGGTCAGGGAACGACCCCCTCCACGCTCCAGCCAGAATGGAGGGCACCGCATCCGCGGCGAGCGTGGTGGTGACCTCGATCGCGGTGGTCGCAACCGCATCCGCGGTCGTAGTCACAGAGTCAGCGGTGTTTGGTGAAGTGTCGGATTCCGTTGGAGCACAGGCCACCACGCCCATGATCAGAGCAGCGAAGGCGACCATTCGTCTCATGACAACGAATATACGAGTGAGGCTTGGCGACGGAGTACCAGCAGCCGAGGCACCCCAGAGATCTGGCTCGGGGATCGCAGCGTTGT
>DASTBQ010000133.1:0-8312 GCA_035711995.1 Acidimicrobiia bacterium
CGGCCCAGGCTCGAGCTATGTCCACCCGTTTGAAACTGGAAGAACGCATCTTCGAGGTGCTCGAGAATGACGACGTCAGACATCGCGTCCTGCTGGCGACCTGCATCCTCGCCAGCCCTGTCGACTGCAACATGCTGACCACGATGCTCGACCTGCCCCGGCTCAAGGTAGAGGGAGCGGTGGCTGAGTTGGCCGACTCGGGGCTGCTCGAGTTGGAGAATCTCCTCGATCCGCCTCGGCTGGGGGACGCGGGTCGGGCACGCGAACGTGTTCCGAAGAGTGGTTTGGGTGAGATCGGCATCACGTCCCCGGTTCGCAGGGCGGCGTTGAGTGGGGGCTCGGAGTTGTTTGGATCGTCGGCAGGGACTCTCTCCTACGGCGTCTTGACCGACGTGGTTTGGCAGCTGGTGTCGTGGAGCCGATCCCAGATCGCAAGTCTGGACCGTTGGGAGGCCGACAAGGATCAATTTCGTGAGCTCGTCGACTCGCTCGCCGACCTCCTCGGCGTGTTCGAAGCGGGCTCCTGGCTGATGGAACTGCACTCCCAGGACATCTCGGGACTCGACTCTCGGTTCCTCGACACCTGGCTCTGGCTTGGCGCTGATCTGGCATACATCCTTCCGTATGCAGGTCGCTGGGCCGAGTCGAAACGGATCGTCCAGTACTTGGAGAAGCACATCGACAAGGCCCACCACCCGAGAGACTTCCGACGGGAGATGCAGATCCTCGAGTCCCGGGTCGTCGGGCATCTGGCGGTGAGACCCGAAGAGGTTCGTCAGGCGGCAGACCTGGCTCTCGCTGCGGTCGCTTCAGCAGAACAGGACATCGCCGGACTCGACTCCGAAACCAGCCCTCGTGATCGAAGCGCACTCGAATTCCATCTTGCCCGAGCCCGCATCCGACTTGGTCAAACGCTGCTGTTGGAGGAGAAGTACGTCGAGGCCAGGGACCAGTTTGCCGCGGTATATGAGGATGCGTTCTCGAACGGGCATGGTCGTGTCAGAGGACGGCGGCTCAAGTACGCCGCCGACGCCGCCGGCTGGCTCGCCGACGTGATGGGCAAGACCCTTCCGTCTCAACCCAGCGACGATGAGGTAGCCGAGATCCTCCGGGTGCTCGACGACGGGTTCACAGCTCTGGTCGAGTTATCCAATCGGCGCGACCGGGGCCAACAGGCAGTGCTTCGCGGCGAAGTCCTCATCCGTCATCGCAACATCACTGGCGCCCGGAGGAGTCTCGCCAGGGCGCTCGTCATATCCCACGAGTTCCAGGATCGATATCTCGAGGCGCGTTCGCTTCTCGGGCTGGCCTCGACCGACGGTCGCCGCTCCCTGGCGGAGAAGGCGGCGAGCATTTTCGCCGACGTGGCACCCGACTTGCAGCGGGCCGCCAAAGAGCTGTTCTATTCATTGCCGCCAATCGAGCCAGATCCTCTGGAGGCCAGTTCCAAGCGCCCCTCGGTGGTCCTGTTCATGGGACTGCCCGGAACGGGCAAGACCGCAGCACTGAGAACGGCGAAACTCGTGCTGACCTCGTGGGGCATGACGCCGCAAATCGAAGGTTCCACATCGAGCCTGATAGAGCGGATGAAGCGGGCAGAGGATCCCGACTTCGACGAGATCCGCCATCGTCTGGTCGCCATTGCCGACGAGACACGACGCCTGCGCGGCGGCGTGGTGTTGGCGAGGGTTCCGCTCGCCGATCCCGGGGAGCTCTTCGGAGACTGGGACGAGAGTGATCGTCTGGTGGAGGAGTCTCTCTGTGTTCATCTGACGGCCCCTTCCGAGATCCTGGAGTCACGCAACCGGCAGCGTCACGCAGAGGGGGTCGACTATTCGAAACTGTCAGAGTCCGTGCCGGCCGATGGCGGCGAGCAGAGGTCGAGCTGGGCGTCCTGGGTGGAGGTGAGTGGGGGTGCGTACGTGGAGCTACGTTCCGACATCCCGATCAGAGACTTCCAGGAATCTGTGACAGATGCCCTAGCTCTCAGCTTCCTCGAAGTGGAGCCTCTGCTGGCGCAGCGTTTGTAATCACCAACTATGTCAGCTTGCGTCGATGACGGCGACCAACGCACCCGCCACCGACTCGTTCTCCACGTCCGAGTGGTCTCTTATCGTCTTGTCGGCGAGGAGGTTGTGCACTTTGCCCGGCTTCAACGTGTAGACGGTTCCCGGATTACCCAGAATCCCGGCTTCCGCCTCTGGAGTGTGTTGCGCTCCGTTGCGACCCATCCCTCCCCATGGACTGGCCGCGTCGCCCACCCCGGCGGAGTCATGCCCGGCGAGCCGTGATGCAATGGGATAAGCGAGCCCGACGGCGCGGTCGTTCACCGTGTGAGTGATTATCACAGGTCCCGACACTCGATGATCGTTCAGGACCATCCGGAAATAGCCGTCGCTTCCCTTTCGGTCGAAGTCCTCGGCGAGACCGTTGTGCGAGAACGCTCCTTGGAGCAGACTCAGAGAGGCGACCTGGATACGCGAAGCACCGTCCTTCCCTCTGATTGCCGCCGTCACCAGGCGGGCCCCGAAGGAATGTCCGACGAGGTGGAGCTTTATCGATGGGTTCTTCGCCACCACACGCTCCAACACGGGTCTCAGGCCCTTCATCCCGACGACTCCGGCCCGATCTTTCATCTGGTAGTAGGTGAGCAGGTTCATCAGAGTCAACGCACCACCCCTGACCCCGGTGAGGAAGGACCCGAGCCCCGCCGCCTCGCCGATCTCATCCGTCTCGGCGGGGATATGCGTCTGAGAGATGTCGGGCTTTCCTAGTTCCATCAACAGCTCGTCGCCATCCATGGCTTGGAGCTGTTCCGGCAGCTCCTCGCGAACCTCGTCATCGCTCGGGTCCACGAGAAGAGTCCGTGCCAAGTCGACGAACTCTCGCTGCGCCTGAGGCGAGTCCTCGAGTCGGGGCACCAGCGCGGTCAATCGTTCGACGACTTGTTCGCTGTCCGGCGCATCGAAGGCGTCGGCGAGGACTGTGATGTCGGAGATGAGGTCTTCGTCATCGATGCCGGCGCCTGTCGAGGCGGCGCCGCTGGCGATCAGTTCGCGCTCGGCGAACTTCTTCGAAGGCCAGAGCACCGCGAGAACTCCCAGATGTCGTGAATCGACCCGGTCGCTTGCGGCCCCGGTCTGTCTCTTCACATTCTGGAGGAGCCTGCGATAGAGCCGCCGGGCCTCATCCATGTCGTTGTTCCAGCCATGGCTGATCACAATGAGATCTGTGGTCTCGTTGTCGTCGATCATCTCGAGCAGCGACTCGATCTGACCGGGGTCATGCGCCGACCCATTCTTGGTGAACTCGACTTCGGTCGTCGGGTAGGGATAAGTAGTAGCCATGGTGACCTCCTTGGATCACACCGATTGAATTGCCCTCATCAGATCGACCAGACCATGACCCTGGAAGTACCGCTCCCTGCCCAGGTCGGTGGCCGTTTCGAGGAAGATCTCTTTGATGCGCTCTGTTTCGCCTTCGAATTCCTTTCGGATGGAGAGGAAGGCGGCGATGGCGCCCGATACATGCGGCGCCGCCATAGAAGTCCCGCTGCTCTCCACGTAGTCGAAGTCAGCCTCACCGAGCTTGTCCTCGATGTCGCTTCTGCTCTTCCCGGCCGCACACGAGATGACCTTTTCCCCGGGGGCCACGAGGTCAGGTTTGCATCGGCCGTCGCCGGTCGGCCCTTTCGAGGAG
This sequence comes from Acidimicrobiia bacterium, assembly GCA_035711995.1. Classification (GTDB taxonomy): domain Bacteria; phylum Actinomycetota; class Acidimicrobiia; order Spongiisociales; family ZC4RG35; genus JANQRA01. Next base: position 3,700 of record DASTBQ010000133.1, read on the forward strand.
AAGTAGGACACCCCGTACTGGTGCGGCTTCTCCCGATGAGTCGATCCAACCGTGATCGCCAACTCGGCGTTGCCCGGGTCGTTGATGGTCAGACCGAGACCGGCGGGCACGGCACCTTTCTCGTGTGACTGGGCGTATCCGTATCCGGTGTTGCCGGCGGCGACGACCACGACCACACCGGAACGGACGAGACGATTGACCTCGACGCATATCGGGCTCTGCCCACAGGCGAACCACTCGGCCTTGTAGTCGTAACCGACGCTCAGGTTGATCCCTTGGATGTGGAACCAACGTCCGTGCTCGTTGACCGTCTGCACGTAGCCCAGAGCCTGGATGATGCCGCTGACAGTGCCCCTTCCCTCATCATCTAGGACTTTCAGGCTCACCAGCTTGCATTCAGGGGCGATCCCTGAGATCCGGTCGAGATCGAACGCCTTGGTGACCACCTCTTGGTTCGCGTCGAGCTCGCGCACGACTGCCTTTCTTCTCGGGCTCTCTGATTCCCGGTCGTCGATCTCACCGGCGACGATCCCGGCGACGTGGGTGCCATGTCCGAAGCGGTCGGTCAGGGGAGCGGGCCCGGTCTCCTTGTCGTATTTGGTGAAGTCCTGGTGCTTGATATATGCCAACTTCTCGTCTGTCTCCGCCGGCTGGGGCAGCACCAGGTTCTGATGTTTCTCGAAATGCGGGTGGTGTCCGTCGATCCCGGAATCGATGATCGCCCAGGTGACCCCGGTGCCGACGGCGGCGAACGACACCCGAGCCGCGTCGGCTTTCACCGTTCGCACCGATTGTGTCAGTAGGGGTGCTACGGGATGATCGGGCCAGATCTTGTAGATAGCGCGTTCGGCGCTGGTTGAGCGCTGGTCGGCCGCGGCCAGCTGTCTGATCTCGTCGGCTGTCAGACTGGCGAAGTAATACTGCGGGGAGAAGTCGCTGGGTCTCGATCGAGCCTCATCGACCCCGATCTGGTCGAGGATCTCTTTGACCCGCTGCTTGGCCTCGGCGCGGCCGGAGTGGTAGGTGAGGTTGAGATCGATGATGACGTCGAATAGGTGTTCCGGCTCGCCCTCACGGCTCTCCATCTCTTCGATGAGGGGAACCGCGATGACAGTTCGCTCCAGCCCTTCTACCGGGCCGGTGTGCCAGCTCCTCCTGGCGGTGTGATCCCCGTCGGCTCTGCCTTCATCCGTCATGCTTTTCCCTCTCTTGGGTATCTCGTGGGTGGTGAAACGGTCGTCCTCGGGGGGCTGGGCTAGGGCAGCCTCCCGCTCACGTGTCCGTAACCGACACGCACCTTCTTGCCGTCTGTGGTCAGGGTCACGTGGTAGTTCTTGTCCGTTCGGTATGACACGAAGTGGCGGTTGAACAGCTCGGTGACGATGTCCGGGTGGGGATGTCCATGCGGCACCACATGGCTGCTCATCACCAACCGAGTCGCTCGTCGACTGAGCTCGTTGAGCAGAGGGGTGGCTCCGGTCGGGTCGAAGAGGCCGTTTCTCCCGCCATGATGTGGAACCTGGACGTAGGAGGGTCTGGCCGGCAGTCGCTTCACTATTTCCGGCCAGTTCTCGGCTTCGGCGTCCCCGGTCAAGACGAAACAGGTCTCGCCCAGGGTCAGAGCTGTGACCACCGAGTTGTTGTTTTCGTTGTTGGTGTCGATCTGGTCCCAGTTTGGCCATAGGAACCGCATGTCTGCTGCGAAGTCGACTTCGGGCTGACTGACGATCTTGGTTTCGTCGACAGCCTGGTGGTGGAGGACGTTGGAGGACCGGTTGGCGTATTCCAAGAGCACGCCGAATGTGGTGGAGGCAACCGACTTGGGATACCAGAAGTGCCTGGTACCGAACACCCTCATCATCTCTTTCAGCCCGCGAGCGTGGTCGGCGTGCCCGTGTGTCAGCAGCATCCACTCGAAGTTGTGGGTGACGTTCTTCCAATCGATCCCGAGTCGCTCGAAGTAGCGCTTCACGAACGCCAGGGCCGTCCGCTCCCGGTCGTAGTCGTTGCAGTCGACGAGACCGAAGCGGTGCTCTCCGGCGTCATTGGCGGAATCGACGAGGATGCAGTCACCCCAACCGACGTCGATGAAGGTGACCGAAAGCTGCGCCATCGCTACCAAGGTCTCACTTGGAGTTTGACTTCCTTTTCTGGGAACGCCCGTCTCGTCTCTTCGATCTGTCGTTCGACCCACGTGCGGAGGGCGATGGTCTCCAGCGGGGACTTGAACAGCTGGCCCTCAGGTGGCTGCGAGGTCAGCTGGTCGAGATCTATTTCGCCGACGGCAAACCGATGGGCTTGTTGGAACAGACGGGCGCCGACACGCAAGACATCGCCGCGACGCACGGCCGGGGAGATTGCTTGGCTGTCCCACCCGGGCGCCGCTTCGCACCAGTTGCGGGGCAACCAGATGTCCTCCAGCTGGATGGAGACGTCACCGTCGGCTTCGAGAGCGAATACGGCAGAAATGTCGTCGGCATCGGTGAACAGATCGAAGCTCGCGGACTCGCCATCGGCTGCTTCGCGCCGACGAAGGGCGCTGACGACGATCCCGCGTCGTCCCAACGCCCCCAGGCCGTCGAGACCCGATACGTCGGGTAGGTCCAGCTCCCAAACCGAATGAGGCGACTCGGTCGTGACCATGAAGTAGGTGCAGCGGAGCATGCTTCTCCCCTCGATCATGCGATCGGCGTCGACCGCCACGGGGACCAGCATGTTCCGTTGAAGACTTCGATCGACGGCGGTGGTCACGCGAGAAGGGCGCCCCAGGTGAGGGGTCCGCACACTCCGTCGGGCTTCAAGCCACAGGACTTTTGGAACGCCACCAACGCGCTCTTGGTCTTCTTACCGAAGACTCCATCGATGCTCCCCGGCTCAAAACCCATGTCATCGAGCCGGCGCTGCAGCTCCTCGACGGTCGATCCTTTGGAGCCTGTCTTCAGGGTGTCCCGGTTCGGTGGGGGTCGTGTCTCGACTTTGAACGGAGAGGGATCGCTCTCCGCAACCTCGGGAAAATCCTTGAGGAGTGCAGTCCAGGTTTGAAGACCCACGACCCCGTCGACTGTCAGCTTTCGTGATCCTTGATAGGCGATGACGGCCGCCCTTGTCTTGGTGCCAAACGAGCTCGCATTTGTGTCCGGGAACCCCGCCTGCTCCAAGAGCTCATTGAGCCTGGTGACAGCTGCGCCCTTCGCACCCTGGGCGAGACTGGGCCAGGAGCTGGGGTCTGTGGGTGAAGGTGGCTCGGCGGCAACTGTCTTCCAGTCGACTCCTTGACTCAACTCTTCGGGGGAGGCCACGACTTCGAAATGCATCGCATCCTTGAATTGCGGATAGTCGCCACCCCAGCGAAAGACCTGAAGGCCTTCGTTGGTCCTCATCGACTTGAGGGCGGTGACCATGGCCATCGGCATGTCTGTGATGAGCTGGCGACCGTAGGGATTCGACCGGGCGTTGATGTCTGCGGCGATGCCATAGGCGTGAAGACTCCATCCCGAACCGTTGGTGATCTTCCGGCAGTTGTATGCACCTGTCTCCCACGCGCCCGATGAATTGGACCTGGGCACATATTGGAACGATCGCATCACGGCGTCGAGGGCGCGGAAAGCCTCGATTGCCCTGGCGTCCAGTCCTTGCAGGGTGGCCCCGGTGTAGAGCGTCAGGTTTTGTCTGACGAACTCGCAAGGAGGGTTCCAGGCTTTACGCAACTGGGCTGTGCTCCTCACCATCCGCCCACCTCCCCGGGTTCGTGTGGAGTCGGCCGGCGGGTCACCGTCGGCTGTCCCGTCGCCGTGGGTTCCTCGGCTAGCGGATGATTCGGTCGGTACATGAGTCCCCCATCACCGAACGTGCCTAATGGGCCGACCTTACATCAAAGGGACGTGAGCGTCTACGGGTTTTCGCCGCACACGCTGCGGGTTTGTGCTGGGAACTCCGGTTACTTACCGGGGGAGTCGGAGCCTCCTCTAGCTCGACGCTTCGAGTTTCTCGATCACCCGCCGGACGTTCTTCATCTCGCGAAGACGGATGACACGCAACCCAAACTTGAGGATCCACCCTGGTGGATCGAGGACCAACCGAGCGAGAGCCATCGCATTGCGATCGAAGACCTCGATTCGTTGTGGCTTGCGCTCATCGGCCACACAGGTGAGCAGCTCGGCAGAGGTCCAGGCCTGGTCGCGTGCCCTCGCGATACTGAAGTTGATCACGGCTTTCCCTGCTGTTGGATCGACCCGGTCCAAGAGACCCAGCCAAGGAGACATCTCGCCGATATCTGCCCGGACCTTGGCCACCTGTAGTGCCAACAGGTCGTTGATCGCCACGAAGTCCTCTCCGAGGGCCTCGAGGTCGTCACCGGGGGCGGTCTGGGAAGCTGCGATGCCGAGGTCCAGGTTGATGTGGGCGTTGATCCCTAGGAGGAGATGCTGGATGATGAGTGGTCTCCACTTGTCGGCTGCTTGAAAGGCCAGATCCCAGCATCCACTCGGCTTCTTCCCGGCACGGTACAAGTCCACTGCTTCGAGATACCGGTTGGCGAAGTTGATGGCCAGACGCTCCATACGCCGCCCCTCCTCGAACATATCGATATCGACCCCGGCCCGCACCTGCACGGT
>DASTBQ010000134.1:0-3447 GCA_035711995.1 Acidimicrobiia bacterium
CCAGAAAACCGCCTCTCGCAACCCACGTTCGACGGTGGGCACGGTCACCGAGGTCCACGACTATCTCCGTCTCCTCTACGCCCGGATCGGGGTGGCGCATTGCCCCAACGACGGGACACCGGTGGAGCGACAGACCCCCCAACAGATAGTCGACCGCATCCTCGAGCTCGAGGAGGGGACCCGGTTCCAGGTTCTTGCACCCGTGGTGCGGGGACGCAAGGGGGAATACGAAGGGCTGCTGTCAGATCTGGCCAGGCAGGGCTTCGCCAGGGCCCGTATCGACGGGGAGGTGCGTGAGCTCACCGAGGAGATCCGTCTCGACCGCTACTACCAGCACACCATCGAGGTGATCGTCGACCGTCTCGTCCGCAAGGAGGGCATGGAGCAACGGCTCACCCAGTCGTTGGAGACCGCCTTGCAGCTCGCGGAAGGCGTGGCCGACATAGAGATCATCGACGGCTCCACACTCACCTTCTCCCAACATCTCGCCTGTTCGAAGTGCGGGCTCTCATTCGAGGACCTCCAGCCCCGCAACTTCAGCTTCAACAGCCCCTACGGGGCGTGCTCGGAATGCTTGGGGATCGGGACCAAGTTCCAGGTGGACCCGGAGCTGGTGATCGCCGACCCCGACCTCTCACTCGGGGAGGGGGCGATCCCGATGTGGTCGTCGAACCGGATGCGGTATTACCACCGGCTGCTCGCCGGGCTCGCCGCCCAGCTCCGATTCTCCATGGACACCCCGTGGGGTGAGCTGCCCACGAAGATCCAGGAGAAGATCCTCTACGGCACCGGCGACGAACGGATCACCGTCGAGTACGTCAACAGATTCGGTAGGAAGCGACGCTGGGACGCCACCTTCGAGGGGGCCATCCCCTTCCTCAACCGGCGTCACGAGTCCGCCGAGTCCGACTCCGCCCGGGAGTACTACCAGGAGTACATGGCCGAGGTCCCCTGTGACGCCTGCGGAGGGGGCCGTCTCAACCCGGTGTCTCTGGCGGTCACCATCGAAGACCGCAACATCGCAGAAGTGTCGGATCTCAGCCTGGGCGACTCGTTCGAGTTCTTCGACAGGCTCGACCTCGACGAACGGGACGCCCACATCGCCGAGCGGGTGCTCAAGGAAGTGAAATCCAGGATCAGGTTTCTCCTCGACGTCGGTCTCGACTATCTCACCCTGTCCCGTTCCGCGGCGACCCTCGCCGGAGGGGAGGCTCAGCGGATCAGACTCGCCACACAGATCGGATCCGGGCTTGTCGGGGTCCTCTACATCCTCGACGAACCCTCGATAGGGCTCCACCAGCGTGACAACCAGCGTCTCATCGAGACCCTGCTCCGACTCAAAGACCTGGGGAACACGTTGATAGTCGTCGAGCACGACGAGGAGACCATCCGGGTCGCCGACCACATCGTCGACATCGGGCCTGGGGCCGGTGAACACGGTGGCCATGTGGTGGTCGAGGGTGACCTGAAGACGCTCCTCGACTGCTCCGGCTCGCTCACCGGCGACTACCTGGCGGGACGACGACAGATCGAGACCCCGCTGATCCGGCGTCAGGGGGGTGGTGAGGCCATCCGGATACTGGGGGCCACCGAGAACAACCTCCAGGGTGTCGATGTCGAGTTCCCGCTCGGGGTTTTCACCGCGGTCACCGGTGTCTCCGGATCGGGCAAGTCGACGTTGGTGGAGGAGATCCTGTGGAAGACCCTCGCCTCCAAGGTGAACCGGGCACGTCTCGTCCCGGGACGCCACAAGAAGGTGGAGGGCATCGAGCTGATCGACAAGGTGATCGACATCGACCAGTCACCAATCGGGCGAACCCCAAGGTCGAACCCGGCGACCTACACCAAGCTCTTCGACCACATCCGCACCCTGTTCTCCCAGACTCAGGAGGCACGGGCCCGGGGTTACCGGCCGGGCCGATTCTCATTCAACGTCTCAGGGGGGCGATGTGAGGCATGCAAGGGCGACGGAACCATCAAGATCGAGATGCACTTCCTCCCCGACGTGTATGTGCCCTGTGAGGTGTGCGGGGGCAAGCGCTACAACCGGGAGACCCTGGAGATCCTGTGGAAGGGGCACAACATCTCCGAGGTGTTGGAGATGTCAGTGGAAGACGCCCTCTCATTCTTCGAGAACCAACCCAAGATCGTCAGGATCCTGCAGACCCTCTTCGACGTCGGGCTCGGCTACATCAGGCTGGGTCAACCCGCCACCACCCTCTCCGGGGGCGAGGCGCAGCGGATCAAGCTGGCGTCAGAACTGGGAAGACGCTCCACCGGTAAGACTTTCTACATCCTCGACGAGCCCACCACCGGCCTCCACTTCGAGGACATACGCAAGCTGCTCCAGGTGCTGCAACGTCTCGTCGACGCTGGGAACACCGTCGTCGTCATCGAGCACAACCTCGATGTGGTCAAATCGGTCGACCACGTCATCGACCTCGGCCCCGAGGGAGGCAGTGGCGGGGGCCGCATCATCGCCACCGGAACACCCGAGGAGGTGGCCCAGGTGGGGGAGAGCTACACCGGGAAGTTCCTCAGGGAGATGGTGGGGAGCTAGTGATAGGACTCGGTGGACACACCCACCAGGCCCTGATGGCGTCGATCGTGCATCTGGCTGATCACGGGGAGACGTAACACCGGAGCCACCCAAAGCCAGGGAACCAACCTCTCCAGGGTTCTGGTGTGCGCCGCGGCACCTGTCCAAGTGGTGCCGTTCTCGGTGAGCGTGATGTCCCCCTCGGAAGTCTCTTCCACTCTGACCAGCCGAACGAGGTTGTAGCTTCGAGTCCGTTCCGCGAATTTCCGGGTGGCCGCTAGCACCGCCACTTCTGCCCCCAAAAAGAGTGGGTAGACGGCGAGCATTTCGAGACCGAAGACTGTGAGCTCTCCGGTGTCCGCCATCAGCAGGACGATCGACACGTGCAGCCCGAGCCCGAGGAGAAAGGCGTAGGGCCGGAATCGCCTCGACCACAAGAAGAGGGCTATGAACAACTCGACTGCGATCACGACCAGAGCCATCGAGGAGAGGAACGCCGGGGTGCGAAGGCTCGATGGGAACGGGACCAACCCATCACGCAGCACACCGGCCATGACCGATCCTGAGAGAAAGTCGTCGTTTATCTTGGTGAGCGCCGAGAACCCGTAGACGATCGAGATCTGGGCCATGATCAGGACGACTGGCCATCTCACTACGTCTCGCTCCACCTTCGAGACACTCAGACCACAACCCGACCCGGCGAGGGTCAGGAGAAACACGAGCCAGACCATCAGGTACAAGTGGTTGCTGTAGGTCTGATGGTCGAGCATAAGATTGGCGACGACAGCTGCCACGAGCACCGATCCGGTCCAGGGAACGCGCCAACCGATCATGAAGAGGAACGCAGCCACCGCCCATGTGATCAGGATGACCGTCACCAATTGAGCTGTGGGATCGGGGAGCCAATC
>DASTBQ010000135.1:0-10741 GCA_035711995.1 Acidimicrobiia bacterium
GTCGGGGAGCTCGAGGGTCTGGTAACGGAGCACCCCTATCGCGAGCAGCTGACCGGGCAGCTGATGACGGCCCTCTATCGATCGCGACGTCGAGCCGAAGCGTTGCGGGCATACGACAATCTGGCCGCGAGGTTGCGTACTGAACTGGGTGTCGATCCGTCACCAGCCCTCCAGGACATGCTCGATCAAGTCCTCCAGGGCGACCCTCGCCTCGATCCTGGGGTCTCATCGCACGTGTCGGGTGAGCTGGGTCTCGGTATTCGAGGCTATGAGTTGCGATCGGTTCTCGCGTCCGACGATTTTGGGACCAGCTATCTCGGTTACCAAGCCGCCATAGGACGTGAAGTCGCCATCAAGGTGGTCAAGCCGGAGTTGGCGAACGATCCAGGGTTCGTCAGGTCGTTCGAGTCAAGGGCAGGCATCATCGCGTCGATCGACTCCCCGGCGATGGTGCCGATCTACGACTACTGGCGTGAGCCTGGGGGCGCTTTCCTCGTTGAGAAGCTCGTCGTCGGTGACGATCTCCGGTCGGCGATCATCGATGGCCCGGCGGCTCCTGCCCAGGTGCTCGAGATGGTGGAAGACCTGGCTGAGCCCCTGATGCGAGCACACTCGCTCGGGGTCAAGCATGGTTCGGTGGGACCGGAAACCGTGGTGGTCAGCGATGGCCACACCTACCTCACCGGATTCGGGATTGGTGGTGAGGAGGTCAGCGTCCGCGACGACGTCACTGGTCTCGCCGGTTGTGCTGCCCACATGCTCGCCGGCCGCCTTGGACCACCGCTCGAGGTGCTCGAGGGTGTCGATCACCCCATGGCAGGGGTTCTCGTCCAGGCCCTCACGTTGCCTGGTCTCGAGTCGGTGCAGGATCTCGTCGATGCGCTCCGACACGCAGACGGCGCGCCGCCCCCTTCGGAAGAAACGAAAGTCGCCAACCCCTACCGGGGGTTGCACGCGTTCGAGGAGTCGGATCAGGGTGTCTTCTTCGGTCGGGACCGCTTGGTCGAGAGGATGCTCGCAAGACTGGGAGGTCCCGGATCTGAGGGACGTTTCTTGGCGGTGGTGGGGCCGAGCGGGAGCGGGAAATCGAGCGTGGTTCGAGCTGGCCTGGTCCCGGCACTGCGCGCCGGAGCTGTGCCCGGCTCCCAGAAGTGGTTCCTCGTCTCGATGACTCCGGGGTCTCGGCCCTTCGAGAGTCTGGAGCGCGCTCTCTTGAGCATCGCCGGAGACGAAATGCCGACGCTGCTCGAGAAGCTGAGGGTGGGGCCCGATGGCTTGCGACGTGTCGTCGACGCCGTCTCTCCAGACCGCCAGTCCCCGATGCTTCTGTTGATCGACCAGTTCGAGGAGATGTACACCCTCGCGTCCGACGCCGATCGTGACCTCTTTTCAGCGGCATTGCACGAGGCGGTCACACATCCGAGGAGCCGGTTGAAGGTGGTTATCACCATCAGGGCGGACTTCTACGATCATCCTCTTCGATCATCTCAACTCGCCGAGCTTCTTCGCGAGCACACCGAGCTGGTAACACCAATGGGAGTGCGTGATCTGGAGCGCGCTATCGACGGCCCGGCTCAGTCGGTCGGAGTGGTCGTCGAGCCTGCTTTGCTGGCGACGCTCACCGCAGAGGCCGTCCGGGAGCCGAGTTCGCTTCCCCTTCTCCAATACACGCTCACCGAGCTCTTCGAGCGTCGTAGCGGCCACACCCTGACGTTGCAGTCCCTCGACGACATTGGTGGCGTAACGGGGGCTCTCGTCGGGAGGGCTGAGGCGCTCTTCGCCGACCTGGATGCCGAAGCCAGGTCGATCACACCGGACATCTTCCTCAGGATGGTGTCGGTCAACGAGGTGGGGGCGGAGACACGTCGCCGCGTTCTCGTCTCGGAGCTGCTTGGAATCGCCGATGACGGTGGGTCCGCGATCGACGACACGCTGCGCAGTTTCTCCAGGCACCGACTTCTCACGTTCGACCGCGATCCCGTGAGTCGTGCCCCGACCGTCGAGTTGGCCCACGAGTTCCTGCTCACCGCCTGGGGTCGGCTTGCGCGGTGGATCGACCGGGCCCGTGAAGATCTCCATGCGCATAGGCGACTTTCGGGTGCCGTCCGAGAGTGGGTTTCTCAGGATCGGGATCCAGACTTCCTACTGGGCGGTGCCAGCCTCGGCCGATTCGAGTCCTGGGTGAGCTCACCGCCGGTTCGGCTGACTGTCGATGAGAACGCGTTCTTGGAAGCCGCTGTCGCAGCAGAGCGCTCCCGGAGACAGGTCGCCGAGACCCAGGCTCGTGATCGCGAGTCGCTGCGGCGGCGAACGCGGGCACTGTTTGGTCTAGTGACTGGTTCGGTGGTCCTGGTTGTGTTGGCCGTGGTCGCGTTCACGCAGCGAGAACGAGCCGAGGACTTTGCTGCGCTGATCTCATCGAGCGCACATGCTCGTCTCCTGGTTACACAGTCCGGGCTCTCCCTCGAAGAGGACCCGGCTCTCGCGGTGGCACTCGCAATCGAAGCGATCAGGGCGACCGAGGAGAGTGGCGAGGTGCTGCCCGAGGCCGTGGATGCGCTTCACTGGGCGATTCAGCAGGCCACGATCCAATATCCCGCCGATGATCAAGACCTCCCGGTGACGGTGCGATTGCACTCATCCGGTCCGCGTGGCGTGTTCGTGCTGCCTCCAGCAGAGCTCGTAGCGCTGGCCCAGGCCGGGATCGACCGCGAGTTCACCGCCGATGAATGTTCACGTTTTTTCCCGGGTTTGCATTGTCCGGATCCCGAGGTCCCGATTCGGGATGTGGCGATCGCCGGTGGGATCGAGGCATATATGGCGGCCAACTCTGATGGACCGCTCCTGGCAGGCACTGAGGTCATTTTCACCAGTGGCTGGGCAGAAGACATGGCTGCGGCTGCCCGAGACGATCTGGCCGCACTGGGCGCAGGATTGGGTATCGAGGTGATCCATCGATTCGCACGGCCCGACGAGTCCCACTCTGAGTTTGGCTCCATCGACGACCCCGGGGATCTGGTGTGGGTTGGGGCACCTGCATTTCTGCACGAAACCCTGGAAAGGCGACCCCTCGTCGACGTCGGGACGTATCTGGGTGAGGGCTATCTCCGCCAGTCTTTCGGGTCGCACATGATGAGTCTTGTCCAGGTGGATGGGAACACCTATGGCGTCCCGGCAGCAATCGATGCCAAGTCACACATCTGGTTCGATCCCGTGACCTTCGAGGGCCACCATTACGAGGAGCCCCGGACATGGGAGGAGATCTTGGCCCTGAGTGATCAAATGGTCCAGGATGGGGTCACGCCCTGGTGTCTTGGAGTCGGGTCGGGAGAGGCCACCGGTTGGCCAGCGACGGATTGGCTCGAACACTTCGTCCTCTCGACCGAAGGCCCCGAGTTCTACGACAGGTGGGTCGCCCATGAGGTGCCCTTCGATCACCCCGCTGTCGTGGCTGCATTGGAGAAAGTTGGCGCAATGGCACGTACGCCGGGCTATGTCCTTCCGGGATCGATCAGCGACAGGGGCTGGGACGAGGCAATCTCGGCCGGAAGCGGGATTCCTCCCGAGTGTGTTCTGATCCCGATGCCGCCCTGGGCTCGAGATCTCTCTGCTGGCGCAGACCTGGAGCCGATGCGGTTTCCTGCCGTGACCTCCCGGTATGCCTCGGCAGTCGAGGGAGGCATGGGAGCGGTCTCCGTGGTGTTCGATCGGCCGGAGACAAGGGCCGTCCTGCGGGCACTGGCCGGACCATCTTGGGGGGAGAACATGGCGAGACAGCTCGGGCCAGGGTGGTTCTACCCGGCACATCGTCGGTTCGACATAGAGAACTTTGTCGACCCGACACGCCGTGAGCTGGCCGCAGCGCTGGCGGAGGCAAACCGCCTCGATATGTTCCGCTTCGACGCTTCTGATCGCATCCCATTCGATATCGGATTCACAGCGCTCAACACGGCCCTCACCGAATACCTGTCCGACCCGGAAGTAGCTGCGACCGACGCGCTAGCCAAGGTCGAACAGGCTTGGGTGGCCTTTGAGGCGGCGGGCTGACTCGATCTGTGGGAGCCAACTCCTACTCTCTGGCCACGTGAGGACTCTCCTCCTGATGCGCCACGCCAAGTCGGACTGGTCGGCCGATTACGGAGCCGACCATGATCGACCTCTGAACGATCGTGGCAGACGAAGCGCTAGGGCAATCGGCGAAGCCCTGTCCTCGGATGGTGAAGCACCGGATCACATCATCAGTTCGACAGCGGTGAGAGCGCGGACCACGGCTGAACTCGCGACTGACGCCGGTGTCTGGGGCTGTGAGCTGGTCCTAGACTCGAAGTTGTACGGGGGCGGCGCCGACACAGTGGTGTCAGTGGCCGCTTCGTCGGGCAAGGGGCAGCGGTTGATGCTTGTCGGTCACCAGCCGACCTGGTCGAGCCTGGTTTCGGTTCTCACCGGAGAGCGGGTGGAAGTGAGGACGGCAACGGTGGCATTGATCGACTTCCCGATCGACGACTGGTCACAGATCACCTCTGTTGAGGGTCGAGTCAGACGCGTCTACCAGGCTCGGGACTACACCGATTGAGTATGTTCGAGCGTTCGACTCATGCCAAGATCGGGTCATGACCTGGAAGCTCGAGTGTGGATCGTATGTCCTTTACGTGATCGAAGACGGCTACTACTGGCGCGACCCCCAGACCTACTACGCCGACTCCTCCGACCACGACTGGCGGTTTCATCCTCGCAATGACGAGGGCTACGCCCGTCTCAACTTCGGCTGTTACGTGATCACAGACGGTGACCGCACCATCATGGTCGACGCCGGAATCGGCGAGATGTCCCAAGAGGGGATGACCGTCGGTTTGATGCCGCAGGCTGTCGACGACCTCGGAATCCCACGTGATTCGGTGGAGACGGTCGTCTACTCACACATGCACTATGACCACATAGGGGGCAGTCAGCGTGACGGGAAGATCGTCTTCCCCAATGCCCGCCATGTGTTCCACACCCGAGAATGGGCCCACTGGAAGACATTGGACACCGACTCGGGAAGGGTGGCCCGAAAGATCATGCGCCCCCTCTTCGATGCCAGCGCGGTCGACTTCATAGAGCAGGACACCGAGGTACTGCCGGGTGTGACCGCTCTCGAGACCTTCGGGCACACACCTGGACACCTGACGGTCGGGATCGTCTCAGAATCGAACAGCATCCTCATTGGTGGTGACATGAGCAATCACCCTTTCCAGGTGGAGCACCCCTACTGGAGCCTCCCGGTCGACAACGATCACCAGCTCGCCGGCACCACCAGGGATCGTGTCTTCGACACGATCAAGGACACGGAGACCACCTTCGTTGCACCTCACTACCCGATGCCTGGTGTGGGGAAGATCGTCACCGAAGACCAGACGAGGGTCTATCAACCGGGTTCGCCGGAAAAGCTCTGATCGCATGTATCAGGGGATCTGCTCTCCATCTCTTCGATCTATTGGGGGATCGATGAGAAGGGAGCCGCAGGGGGCTCAGGGTTCGAGCTCCCTTTTCATCGTCTCTAACCTTGGACGGTGATGAGATCTGACCTCGCAGGGACCTGGATCGTTGCCGCCTACCGCGAACGTGACCAGTTGGTGACGCCGGATGCCGATGGTCCCCTCCCTGAGATCACATTCGAAGACGATTCGGTCTTCGGGACGATGGGTATCAACAGATTCACCGGCGTTGTGGAGAATGACTCGATCGTCTCCCCATTGGCCACCACTCGGATGGCCGGTCCACCACAACTGATGCAACAAGAAGACCTGTTGCTCCGTCATCTGGTCGAGGCAGACACGATCGATGTCGACGGAGACGGAATGACCATGAGTCGTGCTGGGTTGAATCTGATGGAGTTGCGAAGGTCGGGAACCGATGAGACCGACTATTCGTCATAGTTCTGTGGAAAAGAGGGGGGTTCACAACCCTCACCCGTTGCGTATAGTTGGACGCTCGGGTCGTTCTTCCACACCGACCCATCAAGCTCGCGGAGGACACGGATCACCTAATGGCAGCCACTGAGACGCGTAAAGACAGCCAAGAGAAGCCCCGTCGCTCTCGACTTCAGTCGAAGCTGACGGACGAGCGCGGTCGTCTCACGACGGACCTCGTCTCGCAGTACCTCACCGCTATCGGTGAGTACGACCTGCTCACTGCTGAGCAGGAAGTCGAGCTAGCCCAGAAGATCGAGGCCGGTGAAGAGGCGGCCGAGAAGCTCGAGGAGGGGAACTACTCGGGCAAGCGCGAGGAGATGGAGCTGAAGCGCCTCGCCCGCAGGGGTGCCCAGGCGAAGGACGACTTCCTCACGGCCAACCTCCGTCTGGTCGTCGCGAACGCTCGTCGTTACGCCAACACCTCTGGGATCGACTTCCTCGATCTGATCCAGGAGGGCAACCTCGGCTTGATCAGAGCGGTCGAGAAGTTCGACTGGCGAAAGGGCTTCAAGTTCTCGACCTACGCCACCTGGTGGATTCGTCAGGCCATAACCAGGGCGATCGCCGACAAGTCGCGGACAGTTCGAATCCCTGTTCATCTCCACGACACGCTCGCCGCGGTCCGTGCCGCCCAGGCGTCGCTGAAGGCTGAGCTAGGGCGTGACCCGAGACCCGACGAGATCGCCGAAGAGGCCGGGGTCACCGTCGACAAGGTCGAACTGGCCCTTTCCGTCGCCGACACCGTCTCCCTAGAGCAGCCGATCGGTGAGGATGGTGCACAGCTCGGTGACTTCATCGAAGACGAGGACGCTGCCGACCCTGTCCAGATGACCGAGGAGATGGACGTCGCCAACTCGCTACGTCAGTCGATCGAACGGCTCCCCGAGCGCGAAGGCCGAATCCTCGCCTTGCGCTACGGCTTCGCCGACGGTGTTCCCCGCACGCTGGAGGAGATAGGCGATGAGTTCAACCTCACCCGGGAGAGAATCCGCCAGCTCGAGAAACTCGCCCTTTGCCGTCTCCGCCACCCGTCTTTCGGTATTCGCGAGGCAGACCTGGTCTGAGGTAGTGGGGATCTCGATGCCCGCTACCCCGTAGCCAATACTGTCTTCTGATGCGTCTCGGTGATCTCGTTGGCAAAGCCCCTTATGTGTGCGGCCCCGACACCACTTTGTTAGAGGCGGCTGCTGCAATGGAGGACTCCGACCTCGGCTCGTTGGCTGTGGTCGAAGGTCTCGACTTGATAGGTCTCGTGACAGAACGGGATATCCGACGCGCCGTAGCCAAGGGGACGGATCTGGGGTCACCGGTGTCGGTGCTGATGAGTGGTGAGCCAGACACCTTCGACCCCGACCTCGACGTGTGGGATGCCGCTGCATGGATCGCCGAGTCCGGGTATCGACATCTCCCTGTGGTCGACGACGACGGTTCCCTTCTCGGCGTGGTGTCTATCCGCGACCTCTTGAAGGCACTCGTGGACACGGTATGACTGGCCTGGGGATCAATCCACTGGCACCCACACCAGTTTGACCTCGACGACACGCACGTCGGTTTTCTCCAGCGACACGTCGAACTCTGCGATCTCGGAGGCCAGACCGTGGTTCTTGGCGACGATCTCGTCGACCTCGGCGGCGAGCTCCCGTTCGAGCTCTTCCAACTCGGCCGCCTTGGCGTGGTACTTGGCGGCTTCGGTCCCGGCTTTTGCCGCGGCTTTGGCTGACGCAGTGCGTCGGCTGGCGGCCTTGTTGAGCGCCGACGCTCCCGACTTGCCTCCGAGAAAAGCACCGAGCAGATCGCCAGCCGTGCCCAGAACCGTCTCCTGGCTCTTGGCTGCGGCCACCGCATCTGCCTCCTGGTAGCGAGCCTGAGCAGTCGCCATCTGCTCCTGGATCCTGTCGATCCTGATCTGGTACTTCTCCCTGAGTTTGGCGAGCTCGGCGTCCGCGGCGTCCTCAGCCAGGGTGGCGCAACGTCGTGAGAACTCCTCCCGGCTCTCTCCGACGCGGGAGTAGGCGTCGAGTGCGTCGTTCTTCCAGACCCGCAGGGGACGGTTGGCCACCAGATGGTTGCGTAGGTCGGTTTCGATCCCTGTCCAGAACGACTTCGTGTCGAGTCTGGCACCGGAGACCGTGAAGGTTGCCTCTTCGGGTGGATGAGGGCGGAAGTCACGAACGTCGTGGTCGACAGTGAGGACATCGCCCGGGTCGACGATGCCGTCGAGAGGAAAGATCACCGCCTCGAAGGTCTCGGAGTGGTTCAGTCCCGAGGCAGTGTCGTCATAGACGAGCTGCACTGTCGTCACCGCTGCCGGCGCCAGCCTGGTGCCCGTGGGGACCGCACCCACCTCAGCAGCCCAGCTTGCGGCCGGGTCGAGGAAAGCCACGGGCACACCTGTGGCCACTGGAGGGCTGACGGCGACGTCGGAGGCTCCCGAAACCACCTCGGGACTCTGAGCAGCCGCTGAGGTGGGCGGAGGGTCGGCGGAAAGGGCTGCCTTTCTCGACGTCATCAGGCTGGTGACGTGATCTCTGGTCAGCGGCCCGGCGAGATAAGACATCGCCCATCGCGTGCTGAACAGGGTTGGTCGAGCCGACTTCGTGGAGTGGAGAACGAACTGACGCTTTTCCAGGTTCGAAATCTGGCGGTCGATGAGGTCGATTTCGATGCCACCCGAGGCAGACGCAAGACCTTCGAGGATTCGTTTCTTGTCGTTTTCGGTCTGAAGTCGACCCACCATCCAGGTTCCTGCGTTCGCCATCGCTTTGTAGTCGAGGTCCACCGGGTTCTGGGTCGACAACACCATCCCAACTCCATGAGCCCGTGCCTGTTTCAGGATCGTCAGGATCGGCGTCTTGGAGGGTGGCTCTCGAGTCGGGGGTGCGAACCCGAACACCTCATCCATGTAGATGAGAGCGCGCAACTCGGAGGTGCCCGGCTGGGACCGAATCCACGTGACCGTCTTCCCCAGCAACAGGGTCACCAGGAATTGCCTCTCCTCCTCGGAGAGATGGGCGAGGTAGACGATCGCCGCCTGGGGTCGCTCGCCGACCAGCATGGTCTCTATGTCGAGGGGTACGCCTTCCATCCAGGACGCGAACGACGGGGAGGCGAGCAAGCCGTTGAGTCGGAGGGCCAGAGTCATACGCTCTTTCTCGGGAAAGAACGTGTCGACGTCAAACACCCCCATCTTGCGGAACGGAGGGGTCGGGATCTGTCCTACGAGGGTGGCCAAGTCCAGGTCTTTGCCCTCACGCCAGAAGTGCTCGATGAGAGTGGCGAGCAGGATGTGCTCTTGGCCCGATACGGGATCCGACTCGATGCCGGCGAGCACCAACAACGAAGAGACAAGCGCCGAGATCTCGTCTCGAATCACTTCGCTCTCGGTCTCCCAGTCCAGAACAGGCGTCTGGAGCGAGCCGAGCACGTTCAGGCCGATCCCGGCAGCCGACCCTGGGGTGTAGATGGTTATGTCGGACCCTTCGGCGAGACGCCGCATCCGCTCCGAGTCGATGCCATGGCTCGCCAGACCCTCTTTCCACATCTTGGCGGTGTCGGCTGCCATCTCGGAAACCGTCTTGCCTTCCTTTGCGGCAGTCCCAGGGTCGATCCACGGTTCGAAGTCGGCGGGGCGGAGGTCGGGAAATGTCAGGGCGAGGTTGCCCATGTCGCCTTTGGGGTCGATCACGAGACAGGAGATTCCATTGAGGAGGGCCTCTTCGATCAGATCTATGCCGAGACCGGTTTTCCCGGATCCGGTCATGCCAACGATCACACCGTGGGTGGTCAGGTTGGCGGCGTCATAGAGGACCGGCTCGTCCTTCTCGTCTTCCCGACCGAGGTAGAGCTGTCCCTTGCTGAGTTTCATCGGGTGTCGAAGGTACCAAAGACATGACCTGGCTATACCTGCACCGATGAATCCACTGGAACGAGAGGTGCGCGCAAAGGTCTATGAATTGTTCCGTGAGGGAGCGGTCGAAATCACACCCGAGGTCCTGACCGAGCGGGGCGGCTGGACACGAGAGATGGTGGGGCAAGCCTTGGTGAGTCTCCATGCAGCGCATCGGATTGTCTTGAAACCGGACGGTCACGTGTGGATGGCTCACCCATTTTCCAGTGTGGACACCGGGTATCGGGCGCGCATCGGGGAACGGCTCTGGAACGCCAACTGTGCTTGGGATGCCCTTGCGATCCTCGCCCTGCTCGGTGACGGACGAGCCGAAGGTCCGAATGGTCTGACCTGGGGAGTGCGCGACGGGCAGGTGCGACCCGAGGGCCTGGTCCATCTCGTTGTCCCCGTCAGCAGGTTCTGGGACGACATCGGCTTCACCTGATCCAACATCCATGGCTTCCGGTCGGAGGCCGAACTGGCGGTGTGGCTGCGGGACACGGGCGCGCAGCCGGGGGAGGTAGTCACCGCACAGACCATGTACGACCTCTCCCGTGACTGGTATCGCACACGGATGGACGTGAGTTGGGAGCCGCTGGACGCGACACAAGTGGAGGCGTTGTTCGCGACCCATGGTCTGATCGGCCCGTTCTGGCAGGCGGCTCGTCCTTAATTGGCTTGCAAACGATTTTTTCGTGAACGTACGATCCTGTAGAGCTCGCACCGCCGGCGGGTCTTGACTTTCAACCAACCTTGAAGTTCTACGTTTGTGCTGCCATGCCTGAACCATCTATGACTCCAACTTCGGTCCTGCGCGACGGGATCAAGCTGATCGGGCGTTTCGTCAAGATGCACCCGCTCGCCTTCACCATCGCGGTCCTGGGCGCGGCCGTGTACGCAGGGG
>DASTBQ010000136.1:0-3123 GCA_035711995.1 Acidimicrobiia bacterium
GGCGCGCGACGAGTTGAGCCAGCTTCCTTTGCTCGTAATGGCAAGGTCTCAAACCAGGGGACGGGGGCGCTCGGGTGCGGACTGGGTGACTGCGGATCGGGCGTTGGCCGCATCCCTTTCCTTTCACCACGATCCCGACGAGACGAGACCGCTCTCGCTGATTGCGGGGCTCGCCGCGGTGACGGTCATCGATGGGGCCGGGCTGAAGTGGCCCAACGACGTGATGATCGGTTTTGCCAAGGTGGGCGGGATTCTCGTCGAACGTGGCGGTGGGGAGACGGTCGTGGGCTTTGGTCTCAATCTCTGGTGGCCCGACGCCCCGTTGGGAACGACGGCCATCCACAGAGCCGATCCAGGAGACGCCATCTATGCCGAGGTCGGCGCGCTGTGGGGCGCTGAACTACTGCGACTCATCGACACCCCGGGTTGGCCGGTCGACCGCTATCGAGAGGCGTGTGTCACGCTGGGTTCCGAAATCACGTGGGAGCCGGACGGCTCGGGGCGAGCAGTCGACGTGAACGATGCCGGCGGGCTCGTCGTGGAGACGTCACAGGGGACGAGGACCATCAACTCCGGCGAGGTGCGACACGTCAGGGGCTGAGTGTCACCCCAGGTCCTCGATGACAGGCTGGGCCAGGGTGGCTTTGAAGAACGCGACTATCCGGGCGAAAGCGTCATCTGCTGCGGACTGGTCGAAGCCTTCGCCGTCGATGTCGAGAAACCCATGACCTACACCCTCGTACAGGAGCCACTGGCCGTGGTCGTTCCTGCGCTGTGCCTCGTCGACGGTGGGACCGTCGATCAGCTCGTCGTTGGCGCCGTATAGCCCGAGTACCGGCACCGGAAGATGGTCGAGATAGTTGGCGACCTGATGCTCTCGCTCTTCGTCGCCGGTGAGAGGTGCGTAGGCGAGACATAGGGAATTGGCCCAATCCCGGGTGGCTGCCTTGATCAGTCCGAAGCGGCCCCCCACATCGAGACCGAGTATTCCCACGCGGTCGTCCACGTTCCACGTGACGTCGTCTGAGACAACGAACTGGTGGAGCTCGTCCAGCACGGTCAGTGCGCTGTCGTCGGATGTCGCGTGGTACAAGTCGAGACCTTCTCCCTCTGAGCCGTACAGGTCGACGGTCAAGGCGGCGAACCCGGAGCGGGCGAGTCGGCGGCACAGGTCTTTCTCGAGGCTCCCCAGGCCGTCTAACTCGTGGATCACGAATACAACCGGCACCTTGCCCGACTCGTCAGGACGTGCCAGATACCCATCGCGATGCGCCGCGCCAACGGGCACGGGCATAGACCCATACATGATGGGGTATGTCCCCTCGTGGGACAGCACAGCCAAGGCTCACCTCCGCTCGGTCTGCGGCAGGTTAACGGTTTCGGGGTCGCCACCCATTCTCGGTTAGCCAGGGAACTGTCGGTAGGCTGAAGCCGTCTAACAGGTCGATGCAAGACACCGCCGCTACCCCACGCCGCTCTGGGCTGCCCAAGTGGCTCAAGGTCACCATCATTTCACTGTTGGTGCTTGCCAACGTGGCCGTTCTCGGATTCATCTGGGTGGTGAACACCGGGAACAACCTCTTCGCCGATGCCCGCACCGATGATGAGGTGACCGAAGTGCTCGACCCGGCCAACAACGGCAGACGCACGATCCTCGTTGTCGGGTCAGACACACGTGAGGGTCTCGACGACCTCGACAACTTCGGCGATTTCGCCGGAGCCCGTGGCGATGTCGTCATGCTGGTGAGCGTTGACCCCGCGAGCAACGATGTGCGCATGCTCAGCATCCCACGAGACCTCTGGGTCAGCATTCCCGGACACGGTGAGAACCGGATCAACGCCGCATACTCACTGGGTGGGCCGCGTTTGATCGTCGAGACCGTGAAGCAAAACCTGAATGTCCCGATCAACAACTATGTGGAGATCGACTTCGTGGGGTTCCAGGCACTCGTCGACGATCTCGGGGGTGTCGACATCGAGTTCCCCTACGCGGCCCGAGACAGCAAGTCAGGGTTGGACATAACCGCCGGAACCGGAACGCTGAACGGCGAGGAAGCGCTGGCGTATGCCAGAGCACGTCACTACCAGGAGTATCGAGATGGCTCCTGGCAGTCGGTTGAGGCAAATGACATCGGACGTACAGGACGTCAACAGCAAGTGATGAAGGCGCTCATCGCCTCGCTCAAGAGCCCGTCGTCAGTGGCGGAGGCGGGCAGCATCGCGTCCACTATGTCCAATCACATGACAATCGACTCCAACCTCGCAAACGAGTCAGTGCCTTCGATGGTGTGGGACTACAAAGGCATCATCACGGGCTCGATCGACGGTGAGACATTGCCCACCACTAGCCAGACAATCGGGGGTCGGTCGGTCCAGGTGGTCAAGGAGCCCGAAGCGAGCGCCGTTCTGGCGAGTTTCCGTGTCGGGAGCAGCGTCGTGGACGCGGAGCCGCTGACACTCGAGGTGCTCAACGGGACAAGTCGTGACGGTGCCGCCGGAGCGATGTCCGAACGTCTGGAGGCCCTCGGCTTCACGGTGGACTCGATAGGCAACGCCGGGACCAACTCCTACGCTGAGACCACAGTCATCGTCCCCGAGGGCAGCGACAGTGGGTCGACCATCACGTCGGCCCTCGGCTTTGGCGTCGTCGAATTCGGCTCTGTCGACGAAGGACTAGACGCAGTAGTGATCGTGGGGTCCGACGCATCGTAGCCTTGGCACCTGATCGGCCATAGGATGGGCGATCACGTGGACATTGCAATCATCGGGGCTGGCTATGTCGGCCTGGTAACGGGCGCCGGACTCGCCGAGTTGGGGCATAGGATCCGTATCGGGGAAACAAGCTCGGATCGGGTTGTGATGCTCGAGGCGGGCGATGTCCCCATCTACGAAGAGCGTCTTCCCGAGCTTCTCTCCAAGGCCCGCGACCGGGGTGCAATCAGCTTTCACACTTCCAACGTCGAGGCGGTCACGGGTGCCCGACTGATCTTCCTCTGTCTACCCACACCCGAGGGGGCGGACGGACGGGCCGATCTCTCGTTCATAAATGAGGTGGTCGACGAGCTGGCAACCGAGGTGGGTGAGGAGTCGGTGTTCGTCGTGAAGTCGACGGTTCCGCCGGGG
>DASTBQ010000137.1:0-12473 GCA_035711995.1 Acidimicrobiia bacterium
TAGTCGAACGGCACGACTGCGGTATCGCCCATCAACAGGCTGACACGATCGAGGGGTACCCCGAGGTTTTCGGAGACGAGTTGGCTGAGGATGGTGCGGGCGCCCTGGCCCATGTCCGACGTCCCGGCGACCAGTGAGACACTCCCGTCGTAGAGGAGACGGAGGATGCAATAAGAGGCCCCGGCCGTCGCCGAAGATTTGATCCCTACGGCGAGACCCCTGCCATGTCCATCGGGTAGCGGATCTTCCCAGCCCACTTGGTCAGCGGCGATCCGCACAGCGTCGGCCCAGTCACCGTCTGCCGGCTTGTCGCCGGGGATGATCTCTTCCCCCCGCCCGGCCAGATTCGCCAGTCTGATCTGCACGCCGTCGATGCCGAGAGCTCGGGCGGCGGCATCCATCTGCGCCTCGATCGCCCAAGTCATCTGGGGTGCACCGAACCCGCGGAAGGCGGTGCTCGGCGTGGTGTGACTCATCAGACCACGCACCACCGCACGCAACGCCGGGACCTTGTAGGGGCCGGCTGCGAAGTAACTCGCTTTGGAGATGACCCGGGGAGCGATGTCTGTGTAGGCGCCCATCATGAAGTCGTTCACCGAGTCGATGAAGGTGAGCCGGCCGTCGGAGGTGAAACCACATCTGATTCGCATCCGGGTGTTGGTTCTGCGCACCGCCTGAAAGGTCTGCTCGAGACTCAGGACGAGCTTGACCGGCTTACCCACCGCCAGGGCCGTGGCCGCCACCAATGGCTCGTACTTCGGGTAGCCCTTTCCCCCGAACCCACCACCGATGTCGGGGGCGTGGACCCTCACCTTTGCGGTAGGGAGGTCGAACATCGACGCCAGGGTCCTTTGCAGGATGTAGGGGTGCTGGATCGTGCTCCACACCTCGAGACCACCACCGTCCGGTGCCGCAGCGAAGACGTGAGGCTCTATCGAGAAGTGAGTGACCATCGGGAAGTCGTATGTCTCTTCGACCACCAGATCGGCCGGGGCCTCGTCGACATCGCCCCACCCCCAGTCCCACCTTTGTCTGACGTTGGTGTCCCGCAAGGGGTCGTCATCACGCAATGCAGGGTCGACCACCAGTGGAGACTCCGGGTGGAGGGCAGTCTCGATGTCATAGACCCCCGGTATTTCCTCGTATTCGACAACGACTGCGGCAGCAGCCTCCTCGGCAGTTTCCTTGTCCACCGCCACCACGACCGCCACCGGGTCGCCGTGGAACACGGTCTCGGTGCTGGCGATGATTGGCCTATCGGGGAACCTGGGGCCAAATCTGGCCTCGCCGAAGTCGGCCGAGGTCAGGACACGAACCACCCCCTCCATGGCCAGTGCTTGGTCGACGTCGATCCTGGCGATCCTGGCGTGCCCCGCATCGATGGTCACCAGTGCGGCCTGGAGAACGTCTTCGATAGCCACGTCGGCTGTGAACCTCTGGGCACCTGTCACCCGATCGAGACCGCCAACCCTGGCGACCGTCTCAGGCATCGTCAGACCCTCCGACGGTCTGGAGGACGGCCGCACAGATCCGTCCGTAGCCACCACAACGACAGAGATTCCCCGACAGACCCTCCCGGACCTCTCCCAGAGTCGGCGAGGGATTTCGGTCGAGCAGGGCTGTCGCCGCCATCACCATCCCCGGGATACAGAACCCGCATTGCACCGCCCCCGTGTCGAGAAAGCTCTGTTGGAGACGGGTAGGCACCTCTGACCCGACACCTTCGATGGTGACGACGTCAGACCCGTCGCTCTCAACGGCGAGGATCAGGCAGGCGTTCACGGGTTCGCCATCGAGGATCATGGTGCACGCGCCACACTCCCCCTCGGAACAGCATTCCTTCGAGCCGGTGAGGTCGAAGGTGTCGCGGACCACGTCGAGGAGGGTGATGGCAGTGGTGACGGAGGCACTCCGTCTCACCCCGTTCACCGTCAACGCGATCGTGTGTCTTTCACTCATCGTCTGCCTGCTGCGGCACGAGCAACCTCGAAGGCGCGTTTGCTGTGGATATCCAGCATCGCCCGTCGGTAATCGGCACCGGCCCTGACATCACTGATCGGAGTGGCGACGCTGAGAAGACGTCCCCAACCGGGTTTGCTCTCCAAGTCATTCAGGGATGTCTCTGCGAGGAGGGGGGTCGGGCCGACCGCGCCGAACCCGAAGCGAACCCCACCTTCGGCGTCGACAAGACACGCCAGACTGATCGTGGCCAGGTCGACGCCACGTCTTCGGGTCACCCTGGCGAACGCCGATCCGGCAGGGGGATCCGGAATCGGAATCTCTATGGCGGTCACCAGATCACCGCTCTCCAGGACGTTCATCCCCGGTCCGGTGAAGAACGAGGACACGGGCACAGTTCTGGTGACACCGGCACCGACGATCTCGACTGTGGCGGCGAAAGCTATGAGGGCGGGTGCCGTGTCCGCAGCGGGAGAGGCATTGCAGAGATTCCCGGCCAGCGTCGCTCGATTCCGTATCTGGACCGAACCGACCACCGAGACCGCCGCCACCAGGGCCGGGAACTGGCTGCGAATCACTTCGTCGTCCGCGATCTGTGCCATCGTGGTCCGAGCACCTATGCGGACCCGTCGCTTGTCGTGGGTGATTCCACGATCCAGGTCCTCGACTCTCTTCAGGTCGACGACCAGCGTGGGGCGGGTCTTGCGATGACGGATCGCCACCATGAGGTCGGTCCCACCTGCAAGCGCGCTCGCTCCCGCCCCGTTGAGTAACTCGCTCGCCTCGGCAAGGGTTCTGGGACGTGCATACTCGAAGGGCATGACGGTCAGGTGGTGATCGGTCTCGACTGGAGCACGAACAGCCCCCCGTCCTCGAAGGCCCACTCGATGTCCTGGGGGGCGCCGAAGGCCGATTCGAGCTCGAGACCCACCGCCACCAACTGTGCGATCTCGTCATCGTCGAGCACCCGGGCGACCGCCATTTCCTCGTCGACCTCGACGGTGATCGTCCCTCCCTCGCCGTTGCGAATGATCATCGAGTCCTGCCTGCCGACGTGGGCCTTCTTGAGCCGACCATCCCGCCTCGCCACGTAGTTGTCGGGAGTGACCATTCCGGAGACCACTGCCTCGCCGAGACCGTAGGCAGCCTCGATGACCATCTGATCACGACGTTGTCGGATCGGGTCCGTCGTGAACAACACGCCAGACTTGTCGGCAGTCAGCTGTTTCTGCACCACGACCGCCATGCCGAGGTCGGCGAGTGAGCCTTTTGCCTTCCTGTAGAACAGCGCACGCTCGGCGAAGAAAGAAGCCCAGCACTCGACAATTCGATGCAGGACCGAGTCGGCCCCGATCACGTTGAGGAAAGTCTCCTGCTGGCCGGCGAAACTGGCTGAGTCACTGTCCTCGGCGCAGGCGCTGGAACGCACCGCCACGAAGACCTCGTTGCCGAGATCTTTGTAAGCCTGGTTGATCTCCTCGGTGAGATCCGACCCAGGAGCGGAGGCCATGACGAGATCTTGGATGGCCCTGACGTGTGTTTCTGACCCGTCGTTGGCGAAGACGGCAACCAGGGATTCGACCTCTTCGAGGTGGCCGCTTTCTGCGAGGGACTGTCTCATTGCATCGGCGGTCACGACGAAACCCGGTGGCACCGGCATTCCGGCGGCTCGCATCCTTCCCAGACTGGCGCCCTTCCCGCCACTCACCTCGACCTGGAGACAGACCGTCTCGTCCAGAGAGACGACTCCCCTCACTGGGTGGCTCCGAGGACAGGAGCTTCCGCGGTGATCAGCGCGCGAGCTTCTTCGGCGTGATCCCGGATGACCCGGGCGGCGAGATCTGAGTCGCCGGCTTCGAGCGCGTCCACGATCGCGCCGTGACGATCACCAAGCCACACCAGGTCGACACCCGAGGTCATCGCGGTGAAGTAGGTGCGTGCGAAAGGTTCGAGCATCCTCCACATCCGTTCTAGCGCGGCGCTGCCTGCCGCCGCCACGACCGTGCCATGGAATTGAGTGTTCTTGGTGGCCTGGCCGTGGGCGTCACCAGCCTCCCCCATCGCGTGCATCTCGGCGACCAGCTCGCGGAGACGAGCCAGCTCGTCGGCGGTGATCCTGTCCGCGGCCCGACGTGCCGCGATCGCCTCGAGCTCACCCCGTATGTCCATGTCGTCGAGGGCGTCCTCCCTGGTGAACTGTCGAATCCGGGCGCCCCGGTACGGCTCCACTTCGAGGAAACCGACGCTGGCCAGGTCACGAATCGCCTCCCGGACCGGTGACTGGCTCACCCCCAAGTCGCGTGCGATTCGCGTCTCCACCACTCGATCCCCTGGCTGAAGTTCGCCTTCGAGGATCATCTGCATGATGCGGTCCTTGATCTTGGAGCTGAGCATCTCCCTCGAGATGGGTCCGGTGGCGGTCATGTGGTGAGGAGGTCGGAGGCGGGCTGTTCGCGCGCTTCGTAGTCGTCGGGGAGGATCTCAACGACGCCTGTAGACCCGTTGACCCTGACCAGATCTCCGGTCTTGATTCGTTGTGTCGCAATCGAGGTGCCGATCACGGCCGGGATCCCGAACTCACGTGACAACACCGCAGGGTGGGATGCGGCGCCTCCGGCGTCGGAGACAAGCCCGCTGATCCGGGTGAAAAGGGTGACCCAGGCGGGGTTTGTCATCTGACACACCAGGATCTCGCCCCTTTGCACCTCGTCGAACTGCTCGGGACTCAGAACCACCCGGGCCTTGCCTTCGATGACACCTGCCGAAGCGGCGAGACCTTCGACCCGGTCGGTGGCCGTCTGCACACGGTTGAGACGCTCCGGATAGCCCCAAAGTGGCAGATAGGGGAAGGCAAGGGATTCCTCGGTTGCGGTGCCCACCCAGTCCCGGGGACGGATCTCGTAGGCTTCCTCCCGCTCGTCACGTCGGTCGGAGATGAGATCGCGAGCGCCGGATCCATCGGGATCTGCCATGAGATAGCGCAGCTCGTTGTACTTGAGATACATCACGTCGTTCGGGTCGTCGATCGCCCCCAGCTCGACCAGACGTCGACCGATGCAAATGAGAACCAATCTGACGTGGGCATTTGTGCCCTGGTCTATGTAGAAGTGATGGTCCGGAGTGAGCGGAGCCATCCGCCCATTCGTCTCGTGGGCGACTTTCATCCTTTCCAGGTCGTCTCCCTCAAGACCTTTGAGCAATTCGGCACCAGCCTGATCCAGATCGTCTTTCAGGACCGCGATAGCGGATGGGTAGTCGTAGTCGCTCTCGACGTATCCCTTGATCACCTCCAGGATCGGCTCCGCCTGTTCGTAACGTGTCGGGAAGACGAACTCGTGGCTCCACACGGCATGCCAGCCGAACTCCTTCTGATAGGGGCGAAGTCGCTCCGACACGAAACGTTGCCCCCGCTCCGAGGCACCGAGTGCGTTGAGGATGTCACCACCCGTCTCTCTGGAGAAGATCTCGCTCAGCGCGGCGTCACCAGCCACCTCATTCTTCATCTTCCAGAGCGCCTCGATCGAGTCCCAATTCCTGTCGCTGGCCGAGTTCTGCAGACGACCCAGCAGGTTCGGGTCTGCGTCCGGTTTCAGCTCTTCGACGGCTGCCTGCAAGGCCAGGGTCGCTGAGAGCTGGGAGAAGTTGAGCATCCAGTGGATCTTCCAGTGGCGGTCGTGGATGTCCATGGCGTCCTCGAGGATGGTGGCCCACTCCATCAGCGGAAACTCATCCCATCTCTCGATCTTGTCCTCGAGATACTCGAAATTCCGCTTCATCTCGGGGACGAGACGGTTTGTCCACCAGTCGGCGAAGTTTGCCCCGTAGGTGGGCAACACGGCGTCGAGGTATGCGCCGATCTTCTCTGGATATTCGGGATCCTCGACCGGGGTGCGCGGTGCGTAGCGGTTCCCCATCTCCACGCCCTCTACGAAGGTTCCCGGTTGAGCCGGGATTGCCGCGGTGTACAGATAGCCGTTGATGTTCTTGGCGATCCAGTCGGCGGCGAAAGGTGTCCCGAACCGGCGAAACATGTGGTCACACGTCAGCCACCACCCACCGATGTCGAAGTACATAGGTGACAGGGGCTGTGGGCAATGGAGATCGTCGAAGAACCAGAAGAGGTTCTTTTCCTCTTCGTTTGCCCACGCGACTGGGAATTCCTCGTCACCGAGGAACTGGTCGATCACCTTGCCGTCACCCATGTCGTCCTCCTCTGGGTCGCGACTCACAAAATCATCGATCAACGATTAACCCGACCATACGTATCTGGGAGGGCCCGGGTCAACCCTGGTCGCTGCCGGGTTTCGTGAGTAGTCGAGCGAGCCGACGGCCATGCTCGGCGTAGGCCGCGGCAAAGAGTGCATCACTGCGTTCCCGACCCACCACCGACGCCGCGGTGAGCACGTCGGGAGGATGATGTGCATCGACGAGGAGCTCGGCCGTGCGCACCTTTATCTCGTTGACCACCGCAACGTTGACCAGGGTCGATCCCGGACCGACGGGAGTGTCGAGCCCTTCGATGATCACCAATGCGTCTCCGGGTGGAGTGCCAATGTCGATCACGAGGTCGGCGATCTCGAACAATCTCTTCCCGCTCGCATGGGTCGCAGGTGAGGCGCTGCTCTCGGCCACCGAGGTCACCCCGACCACCTTCATACCCCGTGCCTTGGCGCCAAGAGCCATCTCCACCGGGACCGCGGCCCGCCCCGATGCGCTGAACACCATCATCAGATCGTTGTCGCCGAACTCGTATCCGGAGAGGATCACCTCTGCGAGCCCACTCACCCGTTCGATGAACATCGCCTGGGGCTGGCCGTTGCTGCCAACGATCTCGGTGTGGAACGTCATGGACAATTCGACGATCGGGTGAAACCCGGGAAACGAGCCGTAGCGGGGGAACATCTCTTCCACCGGGATCCTCGAGTGCCCCGACCCGAAGAGATGGACCAGCCCACCCGAGCCGATTCCAAAGGCGGCGAGCTGCGCGGTCTCCTCTATCACTTCGAACTGGCTGTGCAGTGTCTCGAGAAGTCGTTGGGCATGCTCGGTCCAGGTCCCGAGACTGCTCATCTGATCGCACCCGACGATGGACACATCGTCTGAAATGTATATACATTTGTTGCCACGATGTCCAGCGGATACCGATGAGCCAAGGGAGAGCGGCTCGGTACGAGGAAATCGCAGATCATCTGCGCCACCTCGTCAACCGTGCCGGCCCCGGCGAACGGCTTCCCTCAGAAGCCGAGCTCTGCGAGCAATTCGGGGTGAGCCGGATGACTGCCCGTCATGCGGTGCAGCAGGTCGAGGCGGAGGGGCTCATCGAGAGACGACGTGGCGCCGGCACGTTCGTGAGATCGCGGCCTGTCCCTCGCGACCTGGGGTCTCCTCTTTCCTTCTCTGAAAACATGCGAGCGAGGAGTATGAAGCCGACCAGTCGCACTCTGCAATGGGGCCGGGTGGTTCCGACAACCGATGAGCGGACTGCACTGGGTCTCGAGGATGGCGACGGGGCGTTCGCTCTGGAACGGCTTCGTTGTGCCGACCACGTGCCGATGGCACTGGAACGTGCCGTGATGTCCGAGGGGCTGGCCTCCTCGATCGCCGAGCACATAGAAGAAGGGTCGCTGCACGATATGTTCCGGGCGATCGGCAGGACCCCCTCACTCGCCACCGCCGAGGTCTCCGCCCGTCATGCCACCAAGAGACAACGAGACCTGCTCGACCTGCCGTCGACCGGCATCGTCATCGTGGAACGGCGCACCATCTTCGACCACGCCGACTTACCTCTGGAACGCACGGTCACGTGGTACGCCGCCTCGAGATACTCCTTCAAGGCGGTCCTCGTCTCTGGCGACTACGCAGGGCACCGCTAAACGTCGGCGAACATCCAGACGCGCAGATCCTCTACCGAATCGAACATCACCTCAGGTCGTGATGCTTCCATCGACTCCCGATCGACGAACACCGACCAGCACGCAGCGGCCGGGACCACACCCGCCTTCCTGGCTTCGGCCATGTCGGTGGCGGTGTCACCTACGTAGACGACCGATTGGGACTCCAGACCCCACAACTCGACGAGCTCTGTGATCTGCTCGCACTTGGTGACACTGTCGGGACCACCACCACGCACCTCTTCGAAGTAGGTCTCCAACCCGATCGCCCGCAATGACAGGGTCCCGGTGATGAGGGTCTTGGCCGTGATCACACCGAGACGAGATCCGGCTTCCTGCAATTCTCGTACCAATTCGACAACACCCGGGAACGGCTCGGCAGCCTCCTCATGACGAGTTTCGTACTCGTCGAGATAGAAGTCCCACGCCTTCTCCCACGTCTCTCCAACAGCATCACGGAATAGACCTTGCTCGTTACGACCGAACATGGCGACGACTTCGTGATCTTCGAGATGTGGGCCACCCCCGACGACGATCGCCTCGGCGATCAGCTCGATCGCCATGTGCTGGGTCTCGGCCAGGGTCCCGTCGAGATCGAAGATGACAGCGCGTAACCCGTTCACTGAAAGTGGGCCGAAACCTTGGGAGATCCGACCCGGGCCGTCTCGATCATCGACCGACGGGCCGATCGATCGCCCAGGACTCAGGTGTGTGTGGGATGACGCCGGTGAGACCAGTCTCCAACCTGGTGAGATGCCAACGACCGAGGTTGGCACTGATCAAAGTCGAGCGTTGCGGACCTATGAAGCAGATATTCGTTGGTGCGGACAGCAGGGTGCCTTGTGGATCCTCGGCGAGGATCTCCAATCCGCCTTCCGAGGTCAGGTAGTAGATCCGATCGGGGCGGTAGCAGCTGATCACCGCTCCTCCTTCCTCCGTGAAGGCGATGCCGTCGGGGACGGTGCCGGGGAGCCGGACTATCAATTCGGGTTTCCCACCGCTCTCCAGATCGATGCGATGGAGGTCTTCGCCTTCCGACTGCAAGACCCAGAGCTCTTTGCCATCCGGCGTCACCGCACAACCGTTTGGGAAGCGATTCAGCGTCTCGTCGAGGACCTCAGCGCTCCCGTCAGGCCGGAGCACGAAGACCATTCCGGTGTCGGTTTTCCACACACCTGAGTCCGAGACGTACAGCGACCCGTCCGGACCGAATGCCGGATAGTTGGGAAGCGCCAGCTCTCGATCCCCCACCCGATCGGCGACCAGCCTGAGCCGGTCACCGTCCAGAGCCCACACCGATCCATCCGCAGAGTCGCAGATCACCACACGGCTCTTCCTGTCCACAGCCATGCCGAGAGCGAAGCCCGGCGTCCTGGCGATCTCCACGGCAGTCGCTTCGTCGAGATCGACTCGATAGATCTGACCCACTTCCCCACCGGCGTAGAGAGTGTCGGCGAGATGGTCGTAGACCACCCCCTCGGGATGGTCGAGACCTTCGACAGCCACCTCGATGCTCGCAACCAGATCCGAGGTCATGTCGCAGCGTGCCCCACTGTCCCATTGATGACAAGACCTCCGTCGACCACTAACTCGTGCCCGGTGATGTAACGAGCGGCCTCAGAGGCCACGAAGACGATCACGGACGCCACCTCTTCCTCGGTCCCGACCCTGCCCAGCGGGATCCGTTCGGCGTAGACCCGCCTGACATCATCAGTCCAGGCTGTCGCGTTCAGCGGGGTGTCGATCGCACCTGGGGCGACACAGTTGACGGTCACCCCATGTGGCGCCGCCTCCAGGGCGAGATTCTTCGAGAGTGACAGGACCCCCCCTTTGGCAGTGGCATAGGCGCCGAGGTTCGAGACATAGAGGATGTCGGAGGCCGAGGTCACGTTGATTATCCGACCCCGTCCCTGGCCGTACATGACTCTGGCTGCTGCCCTGCTCCCGTAGAAATAACCGTGGAGGTTGGCGGCGAGCAGACCGTGCCACTCATCGTCACTGGTTTCGACCAGCGGCTTGACCATGAGACGCGCCGCGTTGTTCACCCAAATGTCGACACCACCCCAACGGGCCGTGACCTCGGCGACCAGCCGATCCGAGGTCTCGGGATCACCCATGTCGGCCTCGACGACCACCGACTCGACGCCGGCTTCTTCGATCTCAGCCTGCACCTCGTCGGCTCCCGCCGGGTCGTGGAAGAAGACCCCTGCCACATTGGCCCCGGCACGGGCGAGGGCTATCGCGGTGGCCCGTCCTATCCCACGCGACACCCCGGTGACGACGGCGTTCGGTCCCACCAGTGGGCTGGCGAAGACCATTCTCAGACTCCCCCACCGGGTGCCAGGACGTACTTCACACCGTCTCCGGCACGCACCATTGCGAACACCCGCTCCCAATCAGACAGCTCTACCACCTCGGTCACGAGTGGGTCGAGGACCACCTGACCTGTCTCTAGAAGTGCCATCGCCCGACGCCACGAGGAAGGGGTGCTGGCGTTTCCTGAGCTCACAGTGAGCTCCTTGTACAAGATCTGATCGAAGGACACGGTCACCGGTTTTCCAAAGATCCCCACCTGGACATACCTGCCTCCCTTGGCGATCTGCTGGAGACCGTATTCGGCAGCCGGGGCGGCTCCCGAGCACTCGCATACCACCGATGGAGTCGGGTGGCCGTCGACACCGGCCCCTGCCGTATCCAGCCCCAGCGACGCGGCCAGATCGAGACGTGCCCTGTCCCGCTCCAGGCCCACAACGGTCACAATTCCACCGGAGGCCCGAGCCACCTGGGCGGTGAGTAGACCCATCGTCCCCGGACCGATGATCATCACCTCGTCGCCGGCATCGATCACAGGTGGATCGCACAGACACCGGGCCACACAGGCCAGGGGTTCGGCGAGGGCGCCTGCGAAGTCACTCACGGTGTCGGGGAGCTCCCACAGGTTGCGGACGGGGACTCTGATGTGGGAGGCGAAACCGCCGTCCTCACGCGACCCGATGGAGCGTCGTTCCCCACAGAGGTTGGGACGCCCAGACCTGCAGAATTCGCAGTTCCCACAGAACGAGAAGTACGTCTCCAAAGCGACACGTCTACCCACCCAGTCGGCGTGTTCCTCGCTTCCCACAGACTCGACGCGACCGGTCACCTCATGACCCATCGTCACGGGCGGCTCGTAAGGGAACTCATCGTCTTCGATGTGGAGATCGGTTCCGCACACCCCTGCGGCGGTCACCGCGACGACTGCTTCGCCCGGCCCTGGAGCCTGCACGACCTGGGATCGAAGCCCGATATTACCCTGACCTTCTGCCAGCTTCCCCAGACCGGTGGTGGTCCTTGGACTCGGCTGACTCAAAGCGATCCTCCACAGGGCGAGCTGACTGCGCTGGCCGAAATGTATAGACAACTCTTGGGGTGGTCAAGTGACTGAAGAGGCAAAGGTTCGGCATCTTCTCGGACTCGACCTCGGTGGCACGAACATCAAGGCCGCTGTTGTCGAGATCGGAGATGGTGAAGACTCGCCGATCGTGGTCCACACCCGGCAGGGTGCCACGGAAGCCGAGGGCGGCCCGCAACACGTTGCAGATCGAATCATCGACATAGGCGAACGGGCAATGTCCGAAGTCGGGGTCCGGCCTCAGTCGATTGGTCTGGGCGTTCCCGGACTCTTCGACTACTCAGAGGGCACGATCACGTTCTTCACGAATCTGCCCGGGCCCTGGGAAGGGTTCCCCCTGCGCACACATGTCGCGGAGGGTCTGACCGCCTCGGCGACCCTCATCAACGACGCCCGAGCTTTCACACTCGCTGAGGGCACGATCGGGGCGGGTCGGGGCAGTCGAACCCTGGCCTGTCTCACCCTCGGCACGGGAGTGGGTGGTGGCTTGATGATCGACGGAAAACTCCACTTCGGCGCTTTCGGGGCTGCCGGGGAGATCGGACACCAAACCATCGACCCCGACGGTCCAACGTGTGGTTGTGGCAACCCCGGTTGTCTGGAAGCTCTGACCCGTCCGCCGGTGATCGCCCGGCGAGCCGGGAGAAAGACATTCGAGGAAGTGTTGATCGGACTCGAACATGGCGACGAAACCTGCCGCACCGCCCTCGAGGAAGCCATCACACACCTGGCGATCGGCATCGCCAACGTTTACACGGTTTTCGGGCCCGACCGGGTGGTCATCGGTGGTGGTGTCGCCGAAGCCGGGGACCGTCTCCTCGACCCATTGCGCGACGCGGTGAGGGCCCGACTGACTCTCGTGCCGCCCGAGGCTGTCCAGATCGTGGCTGCAGAGCTCGGGCCTTTTGCCGGAGCGGTTGGCGCGGCTCTCGCCTCGCAGGGATCTCTGGTCGGCGATGCCGCTTTCCTCCTGGGCGAACTACCCAGTGTCACCAGACGTCGCGGCGTGGGCTAGAAGACTGGCCCGTCTCGCCACTTCGTCGTAATCGTCGTGTGCGGTCAGCCAACCACCGACGCCCACGGCCACGGCACCGGCGGTGAGATAGTCGGCGGCGTTTTCAGCCGTTATTCCGCCGGTGGGAATCATCAGAAGATCGGGGAACGGACCGAGGAGACTGCTGACATAGCCGGCACCGCCCAGATTGGCCGGGACGATCTTGATCCCGGGAGGC
>DASTBQ010000138.1:0-10749 GCA_035711995.1 Acidimicrobiia bacterium
TTGAACCTGGCCCGCCCTCTGGTGGCGGCGTGGCTCAACGTCTCCGCCGGAAACGACTCAAGCTGCATCGCCGAGACCATCGATCTGGCGACGGCGTGGCTGATCGCCAATCCTCTTGGCAGCGGAGTGTCGGGTGGTGACGAAGCCTGGCGTGAGGCGTCGTCGTGGGCCGGCATCCTCGACGATTACAACAACGGCTTGCTCTGCGCGGAGCATCGCGACGCCAAAGACGACCCCGTGGTCAGCGCGACTCCAGGCGAGGAGGCTGAAGAGACCTCGAGCACAGCAGCCCCACCAGTGACGTCGCCCGCCGAGAAGAAGCCACCATCACAGGCGCCCGCCAACGGCCGACACCAAGGGGGCGCTCCCGCGACAGAGCACGGACAGGGGCAAGGGCGACCTGCGAAACCCTGACCCGCACCTCACCCAAGACCCGAGTCTGCGCTCGTCGAGAGGTCTAGATCGGACCGCTTCATCGATCAGCGCTCTACAGATAGCCCTTGTCCCTGGCGATGGCAAAGGCCTCGGTGCGATTGCGAGCGTTCAGCTTGACTATCGCCGAGGACAGGTAGTTGCGGACCGTTCCCTCTGAGAGATGCAGCCTCTTCGCGATGTCAGAGTTGGGGAGACCTTCACCGACGAGACGAAGGACTTCCCTCTCCCTGTCTGTGATCGGATCGGAGCCTTGCCAGGCAGCCACTGCTAGTTCGGGAGCGACCACACGCTCACCCTGGTGAACGCGACGAAGGGCGTCCACCAGATCCGTGATCGGGGCGTCTTTGAGGATGTAGCCCGCCACTCCTGCGTCGAGGGCACGGCGAAGGTACCCGGATCGGGCGAAGGTCGTGAAGATCACGACCGGGATCTCGGGCCTCTCTTCGGCCATCTTGCGTGCCACGTCGAGACCGCTGAAACCGGGCATCTCGATGTCAGTCAAAACCACGTCGGGACGATGCTCCCGTACTGCCTCCAGGGCCTCCTCGCCGTTACGAGCCGTGCCGACAACCTCGATGTCGGCTTCTAGTTCGAGTAGAGAGGCGAATGCGCTCAGAACCATCTCCTGGTCTTCAGCCAGGACCACACGGATCATGGGGCACCTACCGGAATCGTGACAATGAGACCGGTTCCCCCTTCGGTCCTGAGTCTCATCGTTCCCCCGGCTGCCATCACCCGTTCCCGCATACCCCGCAACCCTGAGCCCTCCGGCGCTTTGACTCCACCGCCGTCATCGCTCACCAGGAGAGAAACCTCACCGGGTCCGTCGTCGAATCTGATGAGACACGATCGGGCGTCCGCATGACGAACCACGTTGGTGACCGCCTCCCTGAGAGACAGAGCCAGCACCGTCTCCACCGACGGTGCGAGGGCGCGCTCCTGACGCCACGTCCCCTCGATGTGCGGCTCCACTCCCGCGGCCCTCAACGCCGTGGTCGCCCTGTCCAACTCGTCACTCAACTCGACCTGCTGCCAGCCGGCCACGGTCTGCCGCACCCTGGCCAGGGTCTCCCGGGCGGTGGTCTCGATGGCCGCCGCTTCCTCTCTCACCCGAACGGGGTCGGTTTCGGCGAGTCGCTGGACCAGCTCGCTGCGGAGGGCGATAGCGGTGAGCGCCTGGCCGGCCAGATCATGGAGGTCGCGAGCGATCCGCTCTCGTTCGGTGACGGTTGCCAGGTACTGGATCCTTGCGTTCTCCGCTCTCAGAGAGGTCGCTTCGCGGCTCAGGTCGATGTCTGCCTCCACCGAGAATCCGATCAACCAAATCAGCGGGATGGCGGGGCCGAAAGCGAGAAAGACGAACGGAGGCGGGATTGGAGAGACGGTCATCGCCAACAGCGTGATCAGCGTTATGAGGCCGAGCCGCCAAACCAGAACCCGACGGCTCACGAACCCGGATACGAGAGCGGCGGCGTATACAGGGACCACGCCCATCGCCGCGCTGCCCAACCAGGTGCTCACCGCACCGACGACGAGCAGGACCAGTGCGGCAGCGGTGCGAAGTCTGCGATAACGGAGCCCGATCAGATATATGACGGCACAAACGACCGCTGTGACGGCTGCGATCACCCAGTCGACGGTCGTCGCGTCCGGGTTGAAGATCGGACCGAGGAAGAGAAAGAGCAGAAAGACCAGGTACAGCCATTCGGGAAAGCCGGAGCGAGGCCCCGACTTCTCCCGAACGGCTATCTCCTGGTTCACGGTCGGGCGGAACGGTAGGCCACTCCAGCCACCACCGCACCCACCACCGCAGTCAGGCCCACCACGGCCAGATGCCCCAGCCAGGGCCCACCTTCGACCTGCACCATTGCAAGTTCGGCGAGGTGGTATGTCGGAAGAACCGCACCGATCGACGCCACCCAGTCGGGCATGATCTCGAGAGGGAACCACAACCCCGAAGCGATGACCATCGGCATCAGGACGGCGTTGAGGATCGCGGACGAGGCGGTTGTGCCAGCACGGGCGCCGACCGCAAGACTGAACAATGCGAACGGCAAAGCGCCGAGGACGAGCACGGCGAAGACCCGGAGCAGAACGCCGACATCCACTGTCATCGATCCGATCAGAACCGCGGCGACCGTCATCGCCACGAGGACGGCGAGGGCATAGGGGATCGCGGCGATCACCTTGGCCAGGAGCGTCATCCACAACGGGGTCCCCGAAACCCTCTTCACTCGCAGCCAGCCTCGGTCTCGGGCATCTGCGAGACCGATACCGGGGCTGAGCATCACCACCGCCAGAACGGCGAACGTGCCGTATGGAGCGATGATGCTGGCGTCGGTGGCTCCTCCCGGGCCGAATATGCCTATGAACATCGTGTAGAAGAGCACCGGCATCAACACGGAGAAGAACAGGGCTGCCGGTTCCCTCAGTATCGCCAATAGCTCGTCCCTGACCTCGAGTTTCATCATTTGCGCGGTCATGCCGCCACCTCCGTCTTGTCACTTGTCAGTTCGACGAGTACCTCATCGAGTGACGGCGTCGTCACCTCGAGATCGCTCAGGTTCCTGTCGAGTTCGAAGAGGACTCGGACCACCGGCTCGGCATGGATTGCCGTTACGACGAGGGTGTCATCCTCTACCAGAGCACTGACCACTTCGTCGACGGCCCTGATCGCCTCGATCGGAGCAGTAGTGCGAGCGGATATGCGCCGCCCGGGGAGGATGCGCTTGAGCTCTGCGGGGGTGCCTTCAGCCACGATCGTTCCGCCGTCGAGCACAACGACGCGATCGGCGACCGCCGCGGCCTCTTCCACGATGTGCGTCGTGAGGAGGATGCCGGTGCCTCTTCGGCGGCGCTCTGCGAGTGTCTGCCAGAAAGCCCTGCGCGCAGCGACATCGAGGCCAACTGTGGGCTCGTCGAGAACCAACAACACGGGATCGGCCACCAAGCCCATCGCCAGTTGGAGGCGCTGCTGTTGTCCACCGGATAGATCGGATGCCCGACGTTTGCGTACGGTGTCCAAACCCATCTCGTGCAGGGCGCGGTGTGCCGTCTCCGGGCCGGCACCGGCCCGGGCCGCCGCTCCCTCCACCACCTCTCCGACCCTCAGGGTCCGGGGGAACCCGACATCTTGTTGGACGACACCGAGCCGCTGACGCACTCCTGCCTTGGCGGGGTCGCCACCTGCGACGAAGATCGCGCCAGACGTCGGCTTGATCAATCCGGTGACGGATCGAACCAACGTGGTCTTGCCTGCGCCATTGGGGCCGAGCAAGGCGACGAACTCACCCTCATCGACCGATAGGCTGACACCGACCAGCGCTTCGACATCGCCGAATCTGTGTTTGAGGTCATTCACCTCGAGTACAGCTGTCATAGCTTCTCCTTTCGATGCCGAGACTGCCGGGAGAAGGTCTCCGGCGGTAGTGCAACAAATCAGAAGCCGAAGATGACAGATGTCATGCTCGGACCGTTCAGGTCGAACCCGTCTTCCCACCATCGAGGAGGTAGATCATGAAACCGACCACCACCCTTTCCGCCTTCGTCCTCTTCGCGATAGTCACCGTGGAGTTCGGTGGATGGTCGTTGCTTGGCTTTCTCACCAGCCAGAACCGGCTCAGCCAATTCGAGGAACAGTTCTTCCGTGCCGGCCATGCCCACGCCGGAGTCCTTCTCATCCTCGCCCTGGCATGTCTACTGCTGATGGATCGCACTCGATACACGTCCCGCACCCAATGGTTCCTCGGTCTCAGCCTGCTCACGGGGATACTCCTTCAATCGGGGGGGTTCTTCGTCCACATGCTGACCGGTGAGGAAGGGAGCCCCTCACTCGGGACCTGGATGACCCGCTCCGGTGCGGTCCTCCTCGCAATCACACTGATCACTCTCGGCGTCGGTCTTCTCCGTGGTCGGCGTGAGCCATCTCCCGCCGCCTAGCCCCGATAACCCGAGTGGTGTCGGCGGAAAGAGCTGGGCTGAACCGGATCGTCCTCCATCGCGCGAGACTTACCCGGTGAAGAACATTGGATTTCTGTCTTTCGGCCATTGGTCGGCGACGCCGCACTCTCAGGTGCGAACCGGTTCGGACTCATTGCTCCAGTCGATCGAACTCGCCGTGGCCGCCGAGGAGCTCGGCGTAGACGGTGCGTACTACCGGGTTCACCACTTCGCCCAGCAGCTCGGGTCCCCCTTCCCGCTGCTGGCGGCGATCGGCGCCCGCACCAGCCGAATCGAGATCGGCACCGCAGTCATCGACATGCGCTACGAGAACCCCTTCTACATGGTGGAGGATGCTGGAGCGGCGGACCTCATCTCCGAAGGCCGTCTCCAACTCGGGATCAGCCGCGGGTCACCGGAGCAGGTGATCGACGGGTTCCGGTATTTCGGACATGTGCCCGCAGAGGGCGAGAGCGACGCCGACATGGCTCGCCGGCACACCGAAGTCTTCCTCGACCTGCTCGAGGGTGAGGGATTCGCCCAGCCCAATCCCCGACCCATGTTCCCCAACCCGCCAGGCCTGCTTCGGGTCGAGCCTCACTCAGAGGGTCTGCGAGACAGGATCTGGTGGGGGTCAGGTTCCAACGACACGTCGATATGGGCCGCACAGCTGGGGATGAACCTGCAGAGCTCGACACTGAAGTTCGACGAGAGCGGCGAGCCGCTTCACATCCAACAGCGCAAACAGATCGAGACGTACAGGGAGGCATGGAAAGAGGCAGGTCACACACGTGAACCGAGGGTGTCAGTGAGCAGAAGCATCTTCGCTCTGGTCGACGATCGAGACCGCGCCTACTTCGGTGTGGGCCGTCAGGAGAGCGACCAGATCGGGTATATCGACGAGAACACCCGGGCCATTTTCGGACGTTCCTACGCGGCCGAACCGGACATCCTCATCAAAGAACTAGCCGAGGATGAGGCAATCGCCGCCGCGGACACACTCCTGTTGACTGTGCCCAACCAACTCGGCGTCGATTACAACGCACACGCCCTGGAGAGCATCCTCAAATACGTTGCACCAGGGCTTGGGTGGCGCTGAGCCACATCATCGACGTTCTTGGGCGAAATGGCTGCACCGGCGAGGTTTCTCCACCCAAATCGGAGAATCGAGAGACGACCGAGACGAATGGAGTCAGGATGATCGAATTCGAGCGAGTGCGGGTCGATCCCGAGGGTGTGGCCCCACCAGCGGGGCATTACTCGCATGGGATCATCGCTTCGGGGAGGATGCTGTTCGTCGCCGGTCAGGTAGCCCTGGACGAGCAGGGGAATCTGGTCGGGAAGGGGGACCCTGCCGTCCAGGCACGTCAGATTCTCACCAACATGCAGCGTGTCATCGAGTCGGCCGGGGGACGGATGGCTGACGTTGCCCGCAGCACCGTGTATCTGACCAGTTATGAATACCGATCCGAGGTGGCAGCGGTACGCACGGAGTTCTTCCCCGAGCCACCTCCGGCCAACACTCTCCTGGTGGTGTCTGCATTGGCCGACCCGGACTTCCTTGTCGAGATGGACGCCATCGTGCCACTCGACTGACCTCCGCAGATCAGCCACCGATTGACATGGCGAACCCGACCACGGTCCAGACCCCGGCCTGGGAGCCGCCTTTCTCGAAGGCATATGGCATCAAGGAGTCGGTGAGCATTGCCAAGAGTCCTCCTGCGGCCAGGGCGGCGGCGCGCCCACCCGTGGACCCGAGTGCGTTGCCGCCCAGGTAACCGAGCCATGCGGTCACGGCACAAGCGGCCACCACCATCCCCCACATTCCTGCCATTCGCGCCTTCTGCCAACCTGACTCGGCCAGGGCGGCCGACGGAGCCAGAGCTTGAGGCAGATTCGAGATGAACACGGCGGCCACGAAGGCAGCGCTGATCGGCGACCCTGCGGCGATCTGGATTCCAAAAATAAGAGACTCGGGGACGCCGTCCACCACCGATCCCACGACGATTCCCAGAGGGCCGGAGTCATCTCCCTCGCCGAACTTCTTCTCGACGATGTTGTCGGCGACCACGAACACCAATGCGCCGATCAGAAACCAGAGCGGCATCTCCCAGGAGGTCAGCACCTCCGCCTCAGGGAGGAGGTCGAATGCAACCGCAGATATCAGTGCACCCGCGCCGAAGCCGGCCAGACATCCGATCACCTTCGCTGATGGACGCACCCAATAGACCGCCAAGCCGGCAAGAAGCAGTGACGATTGGGCCAACCCACCCAGGGCAAAGGCCTCGAGACCTTCCATGCGACGTATCAAAGCATCTGCCGAAGCGGAAACATCACTTCGAAGGGGTGAGGCAGGACAGACCAACTCGTGCACTCGGAGTCGTCGCCGCCCCTCGGTCAGCCCACGACCACCGGCCGACGCCCCTGTAGCCTCAGCACATGACCATGTCGTCTCCTCAGGTGCTCGGTCGCGGGTTGGTGGCCCGGCTGGTGCGGGGCCTGCTCGCAGGCTCGATCACGGCAGCCCTCATCACCGCGTACACATCCATCAACTTCTTCTTCTACTTCACGATCCTGTCGAACGTCCTTGCGGCCATCCTGATGCTTGCCCTGGCGATTCGTCCCAACTTGGTTGGCACCCTGGCGACACCACGGGGTGCGGTGACGCTCTACATGACAATCACCGGAATCGTGTATGCGACTCTGCTTCGTCCGATCGAGGCAGATGTCGGCCTCGTCGAACCCTGGATCAACTGGGTCCTGCACAGTTTGGGCCCAACGGCAGTTCTCATCGATTGGCTCCTGTTCCCTCCGGACCGCCGACTACGCACGACATCCCTGTGGCTGTGGCTCGTGGTCCCCGCCGCATTCCTGGTGGTGGCGCTGATTCGCGGGCCAATCGTCGGTTTCTACCCATACCCGTTCCTCGACCCAAGGGAAATCGGCTATGAAGGCGTGGCCTTATATTCAGTCGGGATCCTCCTGCTTTTCCTCTTGGTTGGAGTCTTCCTCCGGTGGTGGGGCAACGAGAGGGGCCAAGCCCTCGCCCAGCGCATGCACGAGCCGGGGTCGACGCTCCAGGCGTAGGCCCGCCGGACGCTGTGTGGGCATCTGCGACTTTCGAGGTTCGTATAGGCCGTAGCCTGGAGGACATGGACGAAACCGACCTGGATCATCTGAGACGTTGCATCGAGTTGGCTGAGGAGGCCCTGAAGGCAGGCGACGAGCCGTTCGGCTCGGTACTGGTGAGCGTTGACGGGCAGCGAGTCGCCGAGGACCACAACCATGTCGCATCAGGCGACAGGACCCGTCATCCCGAGTTCTTCCTGGCCAGATGGGCCGCCGAGAACATGACCCCCGTTCAGAGGGCTCGCGCCACCGTCTACACCTCAGGTGAGCACTGCCCGATGTGCGCTGCGGCCCACGGCTGGGTGGGGCTGGGACGAATCGTCTACGCAGCGTCGTCGAGACAGCTCGCCGAATGGCTGGGCGACCTGGGTGTGCCCATGCCGCCCGTCAAGACTCTCCCGATCACCGATGTAGTACCCGGAGCCGTCGTCGATGGCCCGGCCGACGCTCTGGCTGGCGAGATCCGCGACCTCCATCGAAGGTATCACCAGCAACCTGCCGACTGATACCAAAACGTCATCCAACCGCAACGTCCGCTCCGAATCACCCATGACCCAACGTGAAAGGAGAAGGGTTGTGAGAAAAAGACTGACCACCATGATTGCTGCGGGGGTCCTCGTAGTCGCAGGTGCAATGCCCGCGCTGGCCGGACCGCCCGCTGGAGCCGGAGACGGAGAACAACCGGCTGGTATCGCCTGTCAACAGGCCGGTATGAGCACGCTCAAGAGCCTCGGCCTGCTGTCGGCCGTGGCCAAAGGTGGAATCGAGGTCGCCGGCGTCGGGATTGTCCCATTCCCGACGGTGCTCGACCTGCACAGGACCTCCCCCGAACTGTTCCAGACCGGTGGAGTGTCGGTCGTAGTGCCCGGAGTTGGCACCGTTGCCGCTACCTGGTGCGACGGGATCTGACCCTCGACACCTATGCCCGATCGTCTGGTGGGCCGTATTTCCGGCCCACCAGGCCTTTCTAAAGACCGAATTATCCCGGGGGACTCGTTAGCCTCGCTTCATGGCTGAAACGCTGGGCAGCCAAACGAACCGTCCACCGTCCGCATGATCCATCCCGCTCAGATCGCCGCCCGGCGAGGATCTTCCTTGAGGCTCATCGTGTCGATCGTCGCCGTCCTCGGGCTTCTGCTTCCGACATTCACACCATCTCCGGCGAGGGCCATCAACAAGAGCGAGGTGGATGCCGCCTGTCAGGACTCCAGGGAGGCTCTCGACGAGTACCGGGCTGCGGGCGAGAGATTTGTTGTCGCAACGCAGGATCTCGAGCTGGCCAATGTCGCTCTTGCCGAGGCCGAAACCAAAGAACAAAGGGTCAGGACCCTTTACGACGAGAACCGTGTCGAACGAGAGGAACTGACCCCACAGGTGGAGACCCAGGCCGTCGACCTCTACATGCAGACCGTCAGCTCGAGCTCAGCTGGACTGGTCGCCTTGGACAAGCCCCAGGACGCAATCATCGCACGGGAGTTCATGGCGTCGGTGACCGGTGGCGGAGTCGGCGCATTGGCCGACATGAGCGCGCTCGAATCCGAGCTGGCCGACCTCGGTGGTGACCTGAGCTCCATAGTCCTTGAAAAGACTGCTATTCGCGATCAGCAGGGCGTCTTAACGCAGCAACAGGAGGAGGCCACCGCTGACGCCCTCGCTTCATACGAACGGCTGACCGACGAGTGCAAGCAACTCCAGGCCGACTACGAAGCGGAGCAAGCACGACTGAGGGCCGAGGCGGAAGCGAAGAAGCGACGAGCAGCCGAGGCGGCGGCCCGCGCTGCCGCCAGCGGGCTCGATGCTGCAAGTCAGGTGGTCAGCGGTTTCATCTGTCCGTTCACCCCGGGCCGGACTCAATTCGGCGACACCTACGGGGCGCCACGCTCCGGTGGGCGACTACATCGTGGCGTTGACATGTTCGCACCCAGGGGAGAGCCGATCTATGCCGTGGAGAGCGGCACCGTCGCCCTCTCCGACCACGGGCTCGGCGGGAAGCAGATCATGCTCAGGGCATCGAGCGGTCGCGCCTATTACTACGCACATCTCGACGCCTTCGCTATCACGAACGGGGCGACAGTCACCCAGGGCGA
Organism: Acidimicrobiia bacterium; assembly: GCA_035711995.1. Taxonomy (GTDB): domain Bacteria; phylum Actinomycetota; class Acidimicrobiia; order Spongiisociales; family ZC4RG35; genus JANQRA01. The sequence goes on from DASTBQ010000138.1 coordinate 9,591, forward strand.
CCTTGTCGGCTACAACGGGGACAGTGGCAATGCCGAGGGAACATCGCCCCACCTCCATTTCCAGATCCATCCGACTGGGGGAAGTGGCGTGATCAACCCGACTCCCAGCGTCGCAGCCGTCTGCTACTGAGCCATCAAGACAGGTCGTCCCAGCTCTCTGGCTCCTCGGGGCCGGTGTCGGCCTGCACTCTGGCCACATAGGCGGCGGCCTCGCTGCGACGACTCATGCCCAGTTTGGTGAGCACGTTCGAGACATAGTTCTTGACTGTCTTCTCGGCGAGAAACATCTGTTCGGCGATCTGCCGGTTGGTGAGGCCGTCAGCGATGTAGCCCACGATGACGCTCTCCTGATCGGTGAGTTTGGAAAGGAGCGGATCGGTCTTTGGTCCGTGCCGCAGCCTTTCGAAGAGACGGTCGGTCATCTCTGCATCGAGCAAAGACTCCCCGGCTCCTACCCGGCGGATGTCCGACACCAGGTCGTGGCTCTTGACCCTTTTCAGAACGTAACCGGACGCACCGGCCAGGATCGCCGCCATCAGAGCTTCCTCATCTGCGAACGAGGTGAGCATCAGCACCTTGACCTCGGGGAAGCGTGACCTGATCTCCCGGCACGCCTCGACACCGCTTCCATCCGGGAGGCGGACGTCGAGCACGACCACGTTGGGCTCGTCGAAGCCGACACGACGAATTCCCTCCTCGACAGTGCCGGCCTCACCCACGACTGTCATGTCTTCCTGCGCGTCGAGGAGAGCGCGAAGTCCGGCCCTGACCACCTCGTGGTCATCGACCAACAGAACCCGGAGATCGGCCATGTGGGACACGGTAGCCCGGCATTATCGTGACCATCGATGACGAGCCCACCGTCTTATGACAGGATGTCTGCGTTGATCGACGCCGCGGCAGGCGTGATAGGCGAGACAGACCTCGAACAGGTTCTCAGACGGTTGGTCGCCGAAGCGCGCGCCGCTACCGGAGCGAAGTACGGGGCGCTCGGGGTGATCGGTGAGCACGGAGTGCTCTCAGAGTTTCTCTACGAGGGGATCGGCTCCGAGCAAGCCCTGACAATCGGTCATCTTCCGACGGGCAAGGGAGTTCTCGGCACGGTCATCCGGCTCAACAAGACGATCAAGCTCGAGAGGATCTCGGATCACCCCGACAC
>DASTBQ010000139.1:0-4133 GCA_035711995.1 Acidimicrobiia bacterium
GGAGACTGTCCTTGACGTGGGCGACGCCGCGAATGTCATCGAGATCGGTGCCGTAGACCGGGAAGCGGCTGTGCCCGGAGTCGATGGACGCCCGCTGCAAGTCACGGACGGTGGCGGTCAGAGGGAGACCCACGACCTGGACCCTCGGGATCATCACATCCGAAGTCAGGTTTGCGGTGAACGCGATCGACCTGGTGAGCAGTCCCAGTTCCTCGGTGGTGAGCATCCCACCCTCACCCGACGCTCGGATTATCAGCTCGAGTTCCTCCATGGAGCGCACACCGGCCAATTCCTCGAGCGGTTCGATCCCCATGAGACGAACCGTCCGGTTGGCCGCCGAGTTGAGAAACGAGATGATCGGCGACAGGACGCCGTTGGCAACGATCATCGGTATACCGACCCGCATCGCGGTGGGGTAGGGGTGTGAGATCGCGATGTTCTTGGGGACCAACTCGCCCAGTACCAGTTGCAGCGAAGTCCCGATGGCCAATGCAACCACAGCGGTGATAGCACCGGAGGCCGGGGTGGAGACATCGAACCACCCGAGGACCGGCTCGATCAGCGGGCTGAAGGCCTCCTCGACGATGAGACCAAGGACCAGCGAGGACACCGTTATGCCAAGTTGGGCACCGCTGAGGTGGAAGGAGAGACGGGACAACCCGCCCAGAACTCGTTTGGCCCCTCTGTCGCCTTCACCAGCTCGGCGGGCGACACGGCTTCGCTCCACCGTGACGAGGGAGAATTCACCCGCGACGTAGAAAGCATTGACGATCAGGAGGAACGCGACGAGTGCCAGACCGGCGGTCGTACTAATAGGGCAGAACCTCGGCGCTCACTAGAGGCGAACAGACTAACTCCGGCCAAATCTGTCGTAGCTGCTCCGTACTTTGTCACTCAGGAGGTCGAGATGCTGATCGATTGCGATCAATGTGCGATGCGCGACACGAGTGCTTGTGACGATTGCGTCGTCTCCTGTCTTCTTGGAGGCGGTCCTGTCGATCTGAGCGAAGATCAGGTCGCAGCGATGGAGAACCTGGCGGAACAGGGACTGGTCCCAAAACTCCGTCTGGTGCCTGCAGAGCGCCGGGTGTCATGAGCCGGGGGTTACCCTCCCCGGAGTGGTCACCGTCTACGCGATCGTCCTAGCCCTCGGCGTCATCGGCCTCCTGGTCCAGGTGATGGGTGGGGCTCTGGCCGAGAACCTCGGTCGAGAGGATCGCGACCCGGGGGTCAGATTCGGGTTGCGTGGAAAACAGGTGGTCGCCGCGGCAATCGGGTTCGGGATGGGTGGAATCTCGGCGGAGTTCGCGCCGATCGACATCACATGGCCTTTCGCGCTCCTGATCGCGGTCGTGGCGGCAGTCATGGCTGTCCTCTGGGTCCGGTATGCGGTCGGGCAGGCCAACACGACGTGATCTTCGTATCCGATGTACACGACTCGCCAGAGGCTCTGCGTCGTCTCGTCACACTTGATGAAGAGATCGTCATACTCGGTGATCTGGTCAATCTCACCGACTACCGGACCGGGGTCGGGGCGGTCGCAGCAGTGATGGGAGACGACTTCGCAACTCTCACTTCGATGGCGCGGGCGGCAGGTGACTACGCCGGGATGCGTGAGCTCTGGACCGAACGCGCTGGCGACACGCCTGAGGAAGTGAGAACCAGGATCGTTGATCAGCTCTCCTCCCAGTACCGGGCGGCCGGTGAAGCCCTGAGTGCCGGGCGCGGTCTTGTCATCCACGGGAATGTCGACAGACCCCAACCGCTGCAAATGAATCTTCCCAATGGATTCACCTATGTCCACGGCCAGGTGGTGGAGCGCGACGGGCTCCGGATGGGTTTCGTCGGGGGAGGCGTCCCCACCCCGATGAGAGCCGAGGGCGAGCTGTCCGACGACGAGATGAAAGATCTGCTCGAGACGATCGGCCCGGTCGACGTGCTTTGCACCCACGTCCCACCTGCGATAGGCCCACTCCGGCGCGACGTGATCACGGGTCGAGACGAAAGGGGCTCCGGCCCCGTTCTGGCGTATCTCACCGAGCATCAGCCGCGCTTCCACCTGTTCGGCGATGTTCATCAGCCCCAGGCGTCGACATGGCGGGTTGGCCGAACCAGGTGCGTCAATGCCGGATACTTCAGAGCCACAGGTCGTTTCCTCCGTCTCCGTGACGGGGTCGTCCATGTCGACGCCATTGGCTAAGTTTCTGAGCATATGCCAGCAGGAACCTTTTCGACCCTGGAGATCGACGCGTCTCCGGAGACCCTCTACGACGTAGCAGCCGACGTCGCTGCCTATCCGCAGTGGGCGAGTGGGGTCAAGCAGGTGGAGGTCCTCGACGTCGACGCTGAAGGTCGGGTAGACAGGGCACGTTTCGTGCTCGAAGGGTTCGTCAAGGAGATCACCTATGTCCTCAAGTACACCCACGACCGTCCCAACTCCCTGAGCTGGGTCGCCGAGGAGAGCGACGACCTGAAGATGCTCGAGGGGTCTTACCAGTTCGACGAGACCGAAAATGGCGCGACCGAGGTGGTGTACAGCCTCACGGTGGACCCCAAGTTCATGATGCCCGGATTCGTGCGCCGGCAGGCCGAGAAGCAGATCGTCACTACGGCACTGCGTGGTCTTCGAAAACGGGTCGCCGGCGGCGGTTGAAATGAGGATCGTCCTGGTCACCGGTAAAGGCGGGGTGGGAAAGACCACGGTGGCCGCCGCCACTGCGCTCGCGTCCTCGGATGCCGGCTACCGGACCCTCGTCACATCGACAGACCCTGCCCATTCGTTGGCGGACGCTTTGTCGATGGGACTGGAGAGCGACCCCACGCCCATCGTCGAGAGGCTCGACGGGCAGCAGATCGACACCCAGCAGCAGCTCGACAGGTACTGGGGGGCGATCCGTGACCAACTGATCGATGTCTTGGACTGGGGCGGCGCTGCAGGCATCGAGGCCGAGGAGTTTCTCGTGTTCCCGGGCATGGACGAATTGTTCGCCCTTCTCGAGGTGAACCGTCACGCTCGCTCCGGCGAATACGACGTGATAGTGGTCGACTGCGCTCCGACCGCAGAGACCCTGCGTCTCCTCTCCCTGCCCGAGGTCCTCTCCTGGTACTTCGAGAAGGTCCTTCCCACCGAGCGTCGGATAATGAAGGCGGCCCGGCCCCTCCTCAACCGTCTCACCACACTCCCAATACCCGAGGACGAAGTGTTCACCGCGGCCCAGTCCGTCTTCGAGTCGGTGGACGGGGTGAAGGAGCTGATGTCCCGGCCGGAGATCACGTCGGCCCGGCTCGTGGTGAACCCGGAGAAGATGGTCATCGACGAGGCGAGACGGACCTACAGCTATCTCGGGCTCTTCGGGTACGGCGTCGATGGCGTGGTCGTCAACAGGGTCCTGCCCGATCTCGTCGCCGACCCATACTTCGAGAGGTGGCGGTCGATCCAGAAAGGACATCTGGACACCGTGGACGACGCTTTCGCAGAAGTCCCAAGGCTGAGGTTGAGGTTGTTCGACGACGAGATGGTCGGTGTCGACCGGCTGAGATTGATGGCCGCCGAGTTGTACGGTGACAAGGACGCCATTGCAGACTTCGAAGCTCGGGCCCCGTTTCGCGTCGTGGAGGACCTCGAAGGGGTGACGATGGAGCTCGATGTCCCGTTCTTCGACAAGTCGGAGCTCAACGTATTTCGTCACGGTCAAGAGCTCTATGTCCAGCTGGGACCGTATCGCCGCTCGTTCCTCTTGCCGGATGCGCTTCGTCGTAGGGAGATCACGAGAGCGAAGCTCGACGAGGGGACCCTCCGTGTCACGTTCGGAAAACCGGGAGAGCGGGTATGAGTGAGCCGTCGTCGGCCCGGTCTGCACTGGGCAGGGCCGGTCGCCGTGTCGTCTACCACATGATCCAGGCTGCCATCGAAGGTCTCAAGGCAATCGAGGCGGTGATCGAGGAGTTGGGTGGCATTGGTGACCACCACGACGAAGATGGGGGAGAGAAGACCTCCCAGGTACAGAGGATCGAGATCGAGTGACCGACGAACAGCCGCAGAGAGTCCGACCCGACGAGGTGCTGCCCCCGGAGGGTCGCAGCCTCCAGGGTCGGCAACTCATGACCGACGCCGTGCTGATGATGCCGAACAT
>DASTBQ010000140.1:0-16414 GCA_035711995.1 Acidimicrobiia bacterium
GCCGGAGGCGCCGAGCTCGCCGACATCGAGAACACGGTCGAGTTCGAGTCCCCTGGTGGTAACACCATGATCTCGATCTTCCTCGACCCGAACCCGATCACCCAGGACAACCTCCAGGAAGTGATCGATGCCGAAGTGATCAGCCAAGAAGACCTATGTCAGGGTGTTGAGGCTGGCACGGTCGACGTCTGTAGTTGACCTGACGACGGAAGAGTCCCCGGGCCTCCTGGCCCGGGGACTCCCTCCAACCGGTACCCGTCCCGACTCAGCTCGGAGTCAGTGTGTACCTTTCGACCCCGGGAGCTAGATGGCCCTAACCGAGGACTCGACAACCACATTCGAAACCATGACCCCCGAGGAGGCGCGAGCAGTCACTTCGGAATGGGGAGTGATCAAACGGACGCTCTTCTCCTTGGAGATCGACACCCGGATGTTCGGGCTGATCTTGGCGATGCTGGTCATCTGGATCGTGTTCCACTTCTGGAGCGGGGGGACGTTCCTCACACCCCGCAACCTCTGGACCCTCACCGTCCAGACCTCGATCGTGGCGATCATGGCCACCGGCATGGTCCTCGTCATCGTGTCCCGGAACATCGACCTCTCAGTGGGCTCGATGCTCGGGTTCGTCGGCATGTTCATGGCCTTGCTCCAGGCCGAATGGCTGCCGAGCATCTTCGGATTCGACCAGTGGTGGACCTGGATGGTGGTCCTCCTGGCCGGTCTTGTCCTCGGGGGGCTCATCGGGCTCTTCCAGGGCGCGATCGTGGCCTATGCGGCGGTGCCCTCGTTCATCGTCACTCTCGGCGGACTTCTGGTCTGGCGAGGTCTGCTGTGGGTCATGGCCCGAGGACGCACCATCGCACCGATGGACGCCACGTTCCAGCTCTTGGGAGGTGGTGCCCGGGGAACCGTCGGGGGAACTGTGAGCTGGATCATCGGTGGCGTGGCATCCATCGCCATCGTTCTCCTCCTCATCGCCCGCCGTCGTAACCGTCTCAAGTTCGGCTTCCGGGTTCGACCGCTGTGGGCCGACATAGTCCTCATGATCCTCGGACCGGCTCTGATCCTCGGAGCTGTCTGGTTTCTCAACCAGTACTACTTGCCCATCGGGCTCGCGGAGCAATACGTCGAGGACAACAACCTCGACGTCGACCCCGCAACGCTCGAGATACCGTTCGGTCTGGCCAACCTGGTCCTGATCGCACTCGGCACCGCGATCGTGATGAGTTTCGTCGCCACAAGGCGTCGCTTTGGACGTTACGTGTACGCCGTCGGCGGGAACCCCGAGGCAGCGCAACTCAGCGGCATCCCGACCAAGCGTCTGATCATGTACACCTTCATGACCATGGGAATCCTGGTCGGTCTGGCCGCGGCGGTTCAGATCGCCAGACTCAACTCGGCGACGGCAGGTCTCGGGACGCTTCAGGAGCTCTACGTGATCGCGGCTGCCGTGATAGGGGGCACATCCCTCTCCGGAGGAGTCGGCACGATCTTCGGGGCAGTGCTCGGTGCCCTCTTCATGCAGTCGCTTCAGTCCGGGATGTCCCTCGTCGGCCTCGAGACCCAGGTGCAGGACGTCGTGGTCGGGGTGGTACTCGTGGTGGCGGTGGCCGCCGATGCTGCGTATCGCCGGAGGCTGGCGAGATGACCACCGAGATCGCCACTCGGACTCTTGTCGAGATGAAGGAGATGAGTGTCAGCTTCGGCGGCGTGCACGCGGTCGAGCGCGTCACCATCGACCTCGTGGCCGGAGAGGTCCACGCCATCGTGGGGGGGAATGGCGCCGGAAAGTCGACTCTGATCAAGACTCTCTCCGGTGCACAACGAGCCGATTCCGGCACCATCCTGATCGACGGCGAGGAGGTCTCGATCGACAACCCGAGGGTGGCGAAAGGGCTTGGCATCGAGACCATCTATCAAACGCTGGCCCTCGCCGAGAACATCGACGCCCCGGGAAACGTGTTCCTGGGACGCGAGTTGACCACTCCGATCGGAAACCTCGACGACTCGTCGATGGAAGATGCCACCCGCAAGGTCATGGCGCGGCTCAATCCAAAGTTTCAGAACTTCAAAGTTCCTGTGGCTTCGCTGTCCGGTGGCCAACGGCAATCGGTCGCTATCGCTCGGGCGGTCCACTTCGACGCCAGGATCCTGATCATGGACGAGCCGACGGCTGCACTGGGGCCCGCCGAGACAGAGCAAGTGCGCGGTCTGATTCGCCAATTGAAGCGGGAGGACATCGGCATCTTTCTGATCAGCCACGACATCCACGACGTCTTCGATCTGGCCGACCGAATCAGTGTCATGTATCAGGGTCGGCTCGTGGGGACGGTCAACAAAGACGACGTCACGACCGATCACGTCCTCGCCATGATCATCATGGGCAAGAAGCCCGGCGAAATCACGCAAAGAGACCTCGAGCAGCTCCACGGCTGACCTCGACTGTTCTCGATATTGGAGGTCCAACGTGGGCGACCTTGAAGGAAAGACAGCGCTCGTCACAGGCGCGAGCCGGGGTATCGGGGCGGCGGTGGCTCGGGCCCTCGCCGAGATGGGCGTGAACCTGGGGCTTGTCTCCCGCAGCGGCGACGACCTCGAGATCGAGAACGCTGTCGGCATTCGTGCAGACGTTCGCGACCGCGCGGCAATCGAAGCGGCAGCAGGTGCGACAGCAGAGAGATTCGGGGGCATCGACATCGTCGTGATCAACGCCGGGGTCGGGAGTTACGGGCCCTTCCTCGACCTGCCCGAGGACGAGCTGGAGGACATGATCGACGTCAATGTCAAGGGGGCCATATACACGGCGAAGGCGGCTCTCCCCTACCTCCTCGAGTCCGATGCTGCCGACCTGGTGATGTTGGCCTCTGTCGCGGGTCTCAGCGGTCTCCCCTTCGAGGCGGTCTATTGCTCGTCGAAATTCGCCCAGGTCGGGCTGACCCGGGCACTCGATCATGAACTTCGGGAACAAGGGGTCAGGTGCACGACGGTGGCGCCGGGTGGTGTGGCCACCGACTTTGCGATGGGGAGGGGCCGAACCCCCGACATGCCAGAACTGGTCGGGATGATGAGTCCCGAGGACGTCGCAGACGCGGTCGTGTATGTCCTCACCCGTCCCCGTAACCACAGGATTCTCGAGGTGGCCTTCCGCCCGGTTTCAGAAGCCTCGTCCGGATAGGAGCAGAAAGTGGCGTTCTTCACGGATGTCGACAAAGTGGGTTACGCCGGATCCGGCGCAGACGTCTCGTACCGGGTGTACCACCCCGACCGCATGGTCATGGGCAAACGCATGGAGGATCATCTCCGCATCGCCGTGTGTTACTGGCACTCGTTCGCCTGGCCCGGGTCCGACGTGTTCGGTGCGGGCACGTTCGATCGACCGTGGCTCCAGCCGACCGACGATCCGATGGGAGCGGCGCGGCAGCGAATGGACGCTGCATTCGAGTTCTTCACGAAGCTCGGCGTCCCCTTCTTCTGCTTCCACGACGTCGACATCGCCCCGACCGGTGACACCTTCTCCGAGTCGGCTCGCAACTTGGAGACGATGGTCGACTACGCCGAGGAGAAGATGGCCGAGACCGGGGTCGAGTTGCTCTGGGGAACTGCCAACCTCTTCGGACACCCCCGATACGCCGCCGGCGCGGCGACGAACCCCGACCCCGAGGTCTTCGCCTACGCCGCGGCGCAGGTGAAACACGCATTGGAGGCGACCCATAGGCTGGGCGGCGCCAACTACGTGCTCTGGGGCGGGCGCGAGGGTTACGAGACCCTGCTCAACACCGATCTGAAACGAGAAGCGGATCAGTTGGCCCGATTCCTCCATCTCGTGGCCGATCACAAACATGAGATCGGCTTCGCGGGGACACTCCTCCTCGAACCCAAGCCGGCCGAGCCAACCAAGCACCAATACGACTACGACTCACAATCGGTCCACGGGTTTCTGCTTGCCTACGACCTCGTCGACGAATATCGGGTGAACATCGAGGGCAACCACGCGACTCTCGCCGGGCACTCTTTCCACCACGAGGTTGCATATGCAATCGCCAACGGCATCTTCGGATCGATCGACGCCAACCGTGGCGACCCCCAGAACGGATGGGACACCGACCAGTTCCCCAACTCAGTCGACGAGACCGCACTGGCCCTCTACGAGATTGTCAAGGGAGGCGGATTCACCACCGGGGGGTTCAACTTCGACACCAAGCTGCGCCGACAGTCGATCGACAGGTCGGACCTGTTTCACGGTCACATCGGAGGGATCGACACATTGGCTCGGTCGTTGCTGGTCGCCGCCGACATGATCGAAGAGGAAACCCTTTCATCCGCAACCGCGGCCAGATACGAGGGATGGACTCGAGGTTTGGGCACCGCAATCCTCGACGGTTCAGAGACGCTGGCGTCACTCGAGAAGAAGGTGAACGGTGGGGACATCGACCCATCACCGGTTTCAGGTCAACAAGAGCTGCTCGAGAACAAGGTGAACGAGGTGATCTGGTCGGTAGAGGGCTGAGTGGCCACATTCACTCTCGGGGATTACCAAGTCGAAGTTGCCGAGGAGTTCGGGCCGAGGATCACCGGCCTGCGTCATCGTGACCGCGAGGAGGTGTTGGTCAGCCTAGGCCCCGAGCCGGCTATCGAACACGCCGGCGGCGTCTTCAGGTTCCGCGGCGGACATCGGCTTTGGGCTTCTCCGGAGATCGCAACATCGACATACGCATCCGATGACCAACCTTGCTCGGTGATCGTCGAAGACGGTTCCTTGACCGTCACTGCCCCACCCGACGGGGCAGGCCTGGTCAAGACGATCACCGTTACGCCAGATGGCAATGCCCTGCAGGTCGGGCATTCGATCGAGCGAGATCACGAGGGAGTGGTGGCAGCATGGGGGATCACTCAGCTGCCTCTGGGTGGGACAGCCCTGATCCCACTCGATGGCCCCGACACGTCACCTCTTCCCAATCGCACGTTGGTCCTCTGGCCCTACACCGACCTCCACGACCCACGGATCCACTTTGGTCGACTCGGTGTCGAGATCGATGCCGGTCAAGGCGATGACCTGAAACTCGGTACACCCGGATGGCGATCTCCCCTCGGCTATCTCCGCAACGGACAGCTCTTCACGAAAGAGATAGTGAGCTCATCGAGCGGGGTGGTTCCCGACTTCGGGGCGTCGCATCAGGTCTATGTGGGGCAGGGTTTCTGCGAGTTGGAGACAGTGGGCGGCCAGATTGCCGGCGGGCCCGCTCGTCTCACCGAGCGATGGCAGGTGAGACCCTGCGCCGACATCGACCAGGCCTGGACCATGTTGTCGAGAGCACCTGCTGTATGAGCCATCTGATCGGAATCGACACTTCGACCACCGCCACCAAGACTCTCGTCATCACGGCTGACGGCAGCGTGGTCGCCGAGGCGAGCTCGAACTACGAATACGACATTCCCCGCCCGACCTGGTCCGAGCAGGATCCAAGGCTGTGGTGGGATGCCACCATCGCCTCGATACGTCAGGCGATGTCCCGAAGCGGGATAGATCCTTCCCACATCGACGCCATAGGTCTGACCGGACAGATGCACGGGTCGGTGCTGCTCGATCGAGGGGGTGACGTCATCCGCCCGGCGATCCTTTGGAACGACCAGCGAACTGCCGCCGAGTGCGACCAGATCAGAGACCGGGTGGGGCGAGACGAGTTGATAGCCACCACAGGCAACGACGCCCTGACCGGCTTCACTGCGCCCAAGTTGTTGTGGGTGCGAAATCACGAGCCCGAGAACTGGTCCCGGGTCGTCACCGTGCTGCTTCCCAAGGACTATGTCAGACTCCGTCTGACCGATGAATTGGCATTGGACGTCGCGGGTGGCTCGGGGACCGGGCTGTTCGACCTGAGCGAACGGAGCTGGTCGTCTCAGGTACTCACCGCACTCGATCTGGATCGGGCGTTGTTTCCGGAGACCCACGAGGGCCCCGAGATCACCGGCGGGCTCTCAACTGATGCGGCAGAGGCGACAGGGCTGGTCGCCGGCACACCTGTCGTCGCCGGTGGTGGCGACCAGTCGGCGAATGCAGTAGGGGTGGGTGCCGTTGCACCCGGGATCGTCGCTCTTTCCCTGGGAACGTCGGGCGTCGTATTCGCCACCTCCGACGGTCCCGCCATCGACTCAGAGGCACGGGTTCAGGCGTTCTGCCACGCAGTTCCCGAACGCTGGCACATGATGGGAGTCATGCTGTCTGCGGCGGGCAGTTTGCGCTGGTTCCGGGACGTACTGGCACCCGGCGTCGACTTCGAAGTGCTCGTGGCCGGGGCGTCAGAGGTTCCGGCAGGAAGTGACGGTCTGCTCTTCCTCCCCTACCTGTCGGGCGAGCGCACTCCCCACCCCGATCCCAATGCGAGAGGAGCATTCGTCGGACTCACCACAAGTCACGACATCCGCCACATGACTCGCGCCGTGCTCGAAGGGGTTGCATTCGGTCTCGCCGACGGGCTGGACTTGATGATCGGGGCCGGTGTGCCTCGGCCCGACTCAATACGGGCGTCGGGAGGCGGTCTGCGCAGCGCTCTATGGCGTCAGATCCTGGCCGACGTCCTCCATGCCCGCATCGACACGCCGGTCACCGAAGAAGGTGCCGCCTACGGAGCCGCCTTGCTGGCCTCGGTCGGAGCCGGCCACCACGTCAACGTAGACGAGGCAACCACCCGGGCGGTCGCAGTGGTTCCGGCCGCTGAACCCGGGGACGACGTCGAACACTACCGGGAGACCCACCGGCGATACCAAGCCCTGTATCCGGCCCTACGACCCACCTTCGAGGAGTTGACATGAAAGAGCGCACCCTCGTCGTCGTGTCCCTCCTCACGTTGATAGCCGCATGCAGCCCGGCAGAGACGTCATCTTCGTCGACGTCGATCGTTTCAACGACGAGCTTCACGCCAACCACGACAGTCTCGACGACCACGACGACCACCACCACCACCACGACCTTCGCCACGACCACGACCCAAGGGGACACGGTCACCGTGCTTCTCTATCCCTTCTCCGAGATGGGCGAAGAGTGGACCGAGATCGTGTTCCCGTACGGCGAAGGCCCCGAGCTCCTGGGGACCTCGCCCGGCGGTGATGGGCTGACCCTGGGTCCGGAGTACGGAGCTCAGACCGGTGACGGCGTGTGGTGGTTCATGGATGCCGGGAAGCTCAGGATCGCCCGCTACGAAGAAGACGGGTCGTATCTCGACGAACTACAACTCCCTCCGGATGTGCTGGTCTCCGGCATCTACTTCCAGTTCCAGAATCCGATTGCTCTCGACGACGGCACGGTCCTGGCTTCCGGTTATCCAGAAGAGAACCTCACGTCGATCCTGACCATCACGTCGGAGGCGATCACCTCGACCAACCTCGATCGGACCGACTCGTGGCTGACCACCGATGGTCTCTCGCTGTTCGGCTTCTCGGCGGAAGACCAGAGCCTCGCCGTCCTGGACCCCGAGGTCATGGTGGCGACGTCGACGGAGTGGTTCCTGACCCGCTCCGGTGACCGCTATATGGTGTCGATCGAAGGCTCGAGCTTGTCGATCACTCTGCCCGACCAGGGGGTCACCAAGACGCTGCAACTTCGCTTCTCCGAAGACCCGAGTGTCGAGGTCGGTGCCGCCATCGAGGTCGAGACTGGTGTCGACGGGACCATCTTCATCCTCTTCTACGGGGCGCCCTCGAATGACGAGAGTATGGGGATCGGTGGTTTCGTCTCGATAGGTCCCGACGGCACGGTCTCCGAGTCCGAACCCGTGGTCAACCTGTTCACTCCGGCCGACCCGGGGAGCCCTTCACATCTCGGTGTCACTCCCGAAACCAGCAATCCATGGATCATGGTGGTCGCCGAGGACGGGGTGCACGTCTACTTGCGCTGAGTGGCCGTCGTGTAAGCAGGCTCGTGGCGCTGCGTGTACACCCTGAACGCGAGAGGGATCCTACTCCTCGGGAGGGATCCCGTATTCGAAGTGCATGGGGTCGGGGACAGACCAATCGCCGCCCCAGATGAAGCCCCACTCCTCCATGATCTCTACGAGACGCCGGTCCATCGATCCTTCGCTCCCGAGCCGATTCGAGGCGGCGTTGATGTCGACGGCACCACCCCAGGAATGCCGGGAGACGCCGGATGGCACACCGGTGACGGTCTTGATGAACCGGGCGTTCCAGCACCCGGCGAATTCGCCCGGGTCGATCAGGTCGCTCAGACCTTCATCGCTGATCTGGGCGAGGGCGCCCTCCAGCATCTCGACGACCACCCGGTGACATGTGACCCTGCCCAGGACAGGCACATCGACAGTGACGATGTTCTCAGCTAGGAACACCTCGTCCTGGACCAGGTCGTCGCTCGATCCGGCCGGATAGGAGAATTCGCCAAGGGCCTGTTTGATCATGATCTGAGGGAGGGTGCCATCGGCGTGACGCAACCACGGCGTTTCGTCTTCCGCCCTGATTCGGGCCGCCACCAGTCCATCGTTCAGGTCGGCCACCATGGTCTCCAACGACACCCGCTCCAAGTCGGTTTGGATCAAGGCGTAACGGTTGGTGCTGACCGGGGCAGTCGCGTCGGATTGGTCGAAGACCACCTCCGACCAGCCGACCACATCGTCGGAGACGATGGCGAGGATCGGATAGGAGACAGCGCCGAACGTCATCTCGTCGCCGACCTCGACCCCTCGATAAGCCGCGGAGGTCTGACCGAGAATCACCGAGCCCGGAGCGAGGTCGACGGTTTCGGCCGCCGGGTCGAAGGCTGCGTGAGCGTCGACATCGATGCCTATGGCGTCGATCGGAACCACCTGACCATCGCCGACGTCGAGTTCGGCAACATCACCGGTGACGATCGATATCAGATCGAAGTGGGCCTCCAGACCAGCCACGAGCCCATCGGTGAGCCCACCCGAAGTCCAAATCAGATAAGTCTCTAGCACCGGCCCGGTCGTCGTGGTCGGCGGAGTCGTCGTGGACGTCCTCGGTGCGGCGGTCGACGTGGTCGACACAGGCGGCCGCGTGGTCACGGTCGTGGTGGGTGTCTGCTCCACTGAGCTAACACACCCCGCAAACAGGAGCAGGACCGGCAGCCAACCGAATCTCAAGGATTCACCCTAGGAACGACCCCAACGGGCGACCGCCCGCACAGGCATGGTTCCCAGACCGACCACAGGTGCCGGAATCGCAAAGAACTCGAAGGCACCGTCGGGGAGCTGGTCGAGGCGGGCGAGGTGCTCGACAAGTGGGATCCCTGCCCCCAGCAAGAGACTGTGTGCGGGACGGGTCCCGCCCCTCGTATCGTCGATGTTCGCCGAGTCGATCCCGACCAGGGCGGCTCCACCATCGACGAGCCGTTGCGCTGCCTCTTCTGTGATGTGGGGATGAGCCCCCAAATAGTCGTCACGACCGAACCTGACGTCCCAACCCGTTCTGATCAGCACCGCCATGCCCCAGGTCTCGATGTCGGCGAAGACCTCGGGCCCGATGACGGTCTCGTCGGCGTCGACCACCACACCGGGCAGCCCGACCAGCCTTTCCAGAGGCAGCCCGGCCAGGTCGACACCGTCGTCATAACGGTGGTACGGCGAATCGAGGTAGGTCCCGGTGTTGCCCACCATCTCGATGGCCCCGATGTAGAACTCGGTCCCTTCGGCGTAACTGGCCCGGGAGTCTTCCCGGGTGAGATGGGCACGCAATGTCGGCCCGGGGATACCGGGGTAGGTGATCATCCCCTCCCGGATCGGATGGCTCAGATCCACCAAGCCGGCGCCACCCGCGACCCGCCCTCGTTTGTGAGGCTCGTCGACATAGCTCTTGTTCGAGATCACGACCTTCTCCACCATCAGGAGGTTCAACTCGTGGACGATCCGGTCGGCCACCTCCTCGTCGGTCACCTCATCTCCCGGGATGTCGAGACGAAAAGCCTGTCCCTGAATCGCCCCACCATTGCTGAACACGATTTCGAAGTCGAACATCACACGGCGTTTCGCCACTGAAATCCTCCTGATCGAAGCCAGATATACACCACGCCCGCCATCAATCGGACCGGTCGACGCTCAAAGCGCCTCGACCTCGACATGAGGGCGCACCTTCCCCATGGCCCACCAGCCCACGACCAGGGGGACAGCCGCGGTGAGAACGCCCACCCGGGGTGACACGAGGTCGGCCACGACACCATCGATCAGACCCGCAAGTGGACGTGAGCCGAGGAACGCCATGCTCCACAACGCCATGACCCGACCCCTCATGTCTTCATCGAGACGACGTTGCAGGTTCGAGTTTGTGGTGGTGACGCCCAGCAAGAAGCCAACGCCTGCGATGAAGAGCGCGATCAGGACTACTGCCTCGTTTGGTGCGAGGGCGAAGCCGACCAGACCGATGGCGAGCACCGCCATCCCAACCCGTGTCGTGGTCTCCAGACTGAGCCGTCGGCGCAATCTGCCGACCAGGAACGACATCACGGCCGCACCCAGCCCGAATGCTGCAACCTGGAGTCCAACGAACCACTCGTCGCGCCCGAACATCTCTGCGTAGGCAGGTGACAGGGTGTTGGCGGGATCACCGGCCCAGCCAATCGTCAGCGTGGCGAGCACTAGCCACAACATCTGCTTCCGCTCTCTGACATAGGCGAAGCCGGCACGAACGGAGCGATCCCCGGTCGAGCGAGCGACCTCACGTGGTCGGATGTAAGTGAGGACGATGATCAGCGGCAGAAACGTGAGCGCGTTTATCCCGAAGGCCCAAGCGGCTCCGGCGGCAGCGACCACGAGTCCTGCCAGAGCCGGGCCGATTGCCCGGGCCAGCGTGAAGCTCGACGAGTTGAGTGCGATCGCATCCTCGAGGTCTTCACGCTCGACGAGAGCTGGGACCAGGGCATTCATCGCCGAGATCCCGATGGCATAGCCGAGGCCGATGATCGCAGTGGCTGCCAGGATCGGCCACACCCCGGGCAGACCTTCGACACCGCTCAGACCAACCCAGACCGCCAGACCAACGGCGCCGGCCGCTGAGATCGCAGTGGCGAGGATGAGCAGTTTCCGTCTGTCGAGACGGTCTGCCAGTGAGCCGGAGAGTGGTGACAGCAGTAGCGTCGCCAAGAACTGGAGGACACTGACCGTGCCCACCAGGGTGTTCGAGCCAGTCAGTTTGAAGACGACGATGCCCGCGGCGACGTTCTGGAACCAGTTTCCGATATTCGACGTGAAGTTCCCGGCGAGGTAGGGGCCGAAGCGTCGATCACCGAGGAGACGCAATGAGCCGCGAAATCCCCCCATTCACACGGTGCCGGCTTGCTTCACCCGCCCACGTTATGGCTCTCGGAAGCCCCAGACGAAACGGCTCGATCCTCTTTGGCGATTAGGTGCCCGTCCACGATTTCGAGAGTGCGGTCCGTGTAGTCGACCATCCGAAGATCGTGAGTGACCATGATCCCGGCCTTGTCCCGCTCCTTGATCTCGGATGCGAGCATCTCGACCACCTGGGTTCCAAGCTCGGTATCGAGGCTCGCGGTGGGCTCGTCCACGAGGATCAGATCGGGATTGGTCACAAGTGCCCGACCGATCGCCACCCGTTGGCGCTCACCACCCGACAACTGCCCGGGCAAATTGTCTCCACGCTCACCGAGACCCAGATCCTTCAACAACTGATCGGCTCGATCCTCGATTTCGCTCTTGGGCAGGTCGGAAATGCTCGCCATCACGGTCATGTTCTCCCGAGCGGTGAGAAAAGGTACGAGATTGAAACCCTGAAACACGAACCCGATGCGGTTGGCCCGAAAACGGGTCTGTTCCTTCGACGACATGTCCGAGAGATCGTCGCCTGCCACCAGGACCTCGCCTTCGGTCGGAGTGAGAAGGGCTCCGACCATCGACAGCAAGGTCGTCTTGCCAGAGCCGGAGGGGCCGAGCAGGGCGATGAACTCGTTATCGGCGAGTTCGAAGCTGGCCTGCTCGACGGCGGTGACCGCGGTGCGTCCCTCGCCATATATCTTGGTGAGACCAGACACGACGAGTGGCTTCACATTCACGTTGCACCTCCAAGGGCTGAGGCCGGGTCGATCTTGACGATCCGGCGGAAACTGAACACCGCACCTATCGCTCCCATAACCACAGTGACGATGGCGACGGTCCCCGCGGTCTGTGCGAGGAACAGGGCAGGTACGGAAGCGGGGATCACGAGCGCGGCCAGCCGAACCAGGACGAACCCGATGACGAATCCGACCAAACTCGAAACCACAGCCTGGGTGAACAATGCGACGACCAGCACCCGATTCGGCATCCCGATCGCCTTGAGAACGGCGAACTGGCTCCGCTTCTCGAGAGTGACCAGGGCAAAGAAGAGCCCGATCACTATCGCCGCCACAGCGAACGTTGTGTAGACGATCCCGTCCAACGTCGTCTTCTGCTGTGCGGCAGCAGGAAGCGCGGCGATCGCTTCGTCGACACTGGCGAGGTCGAGCCCGGGGACCTCGGGAACAGTTCCTGTATCGATCAATTCGAGACCTAGTGCCTGGGAACTCCTCGCTAGATCGGCCAACTCCGGTCTGACCTCGGCGATCACCCGGTCATAAGAGTCGTGGTCGAGCCATGCGGTGACCCCTCCAAAACCGGAGTCTCGAGCCACACCGACCACCTTCAAATCAGGACCGTCGGTTATCGCGATCGTGGCTCCGATGTCGACACCCTGACGTCGGGTCTGCTCGCTGACCACGACTTCGTCGCTGTCCTCCCCGAACATGTCACCGTCGACCAACTCCACCGGCATCGTGGTCGGGTCCGACCCCACCAGGGTCAACTGCAACTCGTCTTCACCCGAGGTCGCCGTGAGGTTGAAGCGGCTGAGACGACCCACTGACTCGACACCGTCGGTTTCGGTGGCTGCGGCGGCGAGATCGGCATCGATTGTCGATCCCGAGAGCTCGAAGTCTGATCCCTCACTGAAGGCGAACACGTCGGCCGAGCTCGTGCGATAGGCACCGGTCTGACCGAGATAGAGGCCATCTGAGAGACCGGCGAGAACCAGAGCGAGGAACACGATGAATCCGACAGCGGCGGCCACGGCAGCGAAGCGTCCCACGTTGCGCCTCAGCTCGAGAATACCGAGTCTCAAATCTGTTCTCCGGTGGCGGCAGTCGCCGGTTCCTCGCGGCGGATACGTCGAATCGAGGTGAGCCCCGAGAGCAAGGTGGCCAACAGGATCGCCGCTGCGAAGCTCCCTATCAGCAACGGATCCAGGTCGATCGCGAATAAGTCCCGGGTCAGGACGGCCGTGGCCCACAGCATCGCGACACCGATGAGGACACCCAGGATCACAAGGAATGAGATCTGACCCATCACGTACTCGGACACGTTTCGGGTCCGAGCCCCGATGGCGCGCAACAGAGTGAAGACGTTCAGTTTCTGGACGGTGAGGATCTGGAAGAAGAACCCAACCACTATCACCACGATCACGAAGGTGATGCCGGTGATGATCGCGAACGATTGCTCGATCGATGAGACACCCGGGGTCGACGAAGCTGCCTCGGACGGCTCCAGACCCTGAAGACCATCCAACTCCGAGATCGCCGACGCAATGTCCGTCCGATCGACGCCATCAGTCACTGCGACTGCAACAAGGTTCACAGGTACTGCCGGCGCTTGCGGGAACAACTCGGCGAATAATTCGGCCCAGGTCTCGTTGGGGAGATACGCCGTGGGCAGGACCGAGTAGGTGGCGTTGTCGGCGACGCCGACCACCTCCACTTCGACCCCTCCCACCTCGAAGACGGCACCGAGTTCGAACCCTGCGTCACGTGCCGAGGTGTCGACCACCGCCTGGCCCGGCTCCGCCATGGTTCCCTCGACCACGTCGGCTGGAGCACCGGGACCGGATGGGTCGACGCCCCAGAGCGACATGTCGACGGATTCATCGTTGAATCCCACGTCGACGTTGACGACGGAGATCGGAGCAGCTGCGGTCACGCCGTCCACCTCGCCCACTCTGTTGACGTCGTCGGGAGTCAGCCGGCTTGCCGCGATCGTCGACTGAGCCTCGTCGCCGTAGACCAGCACGTCGGCGCTGGTGTTCTCCAGCGCCCCGATGAACTGAGACAGCAAGGTCGAACTCAGCGTGTTCACGAATACCAGCAAGAAGAACAGCAGCCCCACGGCTGCCGCCAGCATCAGAAACTTCAGCTTTCCTCGGGCGATCTCTCGGAACCAGATCATTCAGACATCACAGTTCGAAGCTCTTTTCACATTCGGATGACGAAATCATGGAGGCCCGGGCCCCGACGACGAGGAGAAGTCGATCGGGACCCGGGTGGGCAAGGCCGAGGGGGATCAGCCCTGCATGGCTGGCGGCAACAACACGGCGTCGATCACATGGATCACACCGTTCGATGCCTCTACGTCGGCGGTCGTGACCGTGGCCGTCTGATCGGCGAAAGAGACAGTCCCGTCCTCACCGACGACGACGGTGAGATCCTCGCCGTTGAGGGTGCTGACTGTGATCTCTTCGGTCCCGGCCGCGGCCAGATCGGCAGAGGTAACAGTCTCACCCAACACGTGATAGGTGAGAATCGAGGTCAAAGTCTCGGTATCGGCGAGCAGCTCCTCGGCTGTGAGACCAAGTGCGGTGAGCGCAGCCTCGAAGGCCTCGTTGGTCGGTGCGAAGACAGTGAGTGTCGCCTCCGGGTCGGCCAATGCGTCTTGGAGACCGGCCGCATCCACAGCGGCGATCAAAGTCGAGAAGTCCTCGTTGCCAACCGCCACGTCATAGACGGTGTCAGCCATCATCTCGGCGGTGGTAGACGTCATCGCCTCAGTGGTGGTGGTCATGTCCTCGGTCGTACTCGTCTCCGCGCCTTCGTCGGCTGGAGAACAAGCGGCAAGAATGAGGGCAATCACACCGAGCAGGGCGAATGTTCTTAGTTTCCTGGTCATTGTCGTTTCCTTTCTGCGCTGCGAGGCGCACGCCGGTTCTTCGGTACCGGACGCGATCCCGGATGAGTCGACGGCATAAGGTGACGTATGTGACAGAACTCGATCGCACCGCTCTCCGCACCTCGATCAACGATCGCTACCGGCGCGACCTGGCTGATCTCGGAGATCGGACCTTCGAAATCCTCGACGAGGCGCGACGCTGGGACGTGGCTCCCGTCCTTGCCGGCGGAGGCGTCGTCACCTTCGCCCACGTAAACGTGGCCGACTGTGGCAAGCACGTGGCTGCGGCGGTGAACGGGGCATTGGACAGCGGCGCCGAAACGGTGCTCGTCATAAGTGTCCTCCACGCCTTCACTGTTGAAATGGAGCTGGCGCGACGTGACGTCTCATCCAACGGCGGGAGCCCGGCATCACACCCAACGTGGGGAATTCAGGGACCAGGGCTCGACTTCAGATCTGAGTGGGAAGGCGATCACGCGATGCGGGCGCTTCGTCACTTCTGGGAGGCTGAGACAAGACGCCGCGGTATCACGGGGCGGCGTCTCATCGAGCGCTATCCGTTCCTGGCAGGTGGCTCACCAGGGGATCTCCCCAACTTCGACGAGACCGCGACAATTGCTCAGGACGCGGTGATCCTGGCCACAGGAGACCAGGTGCACCACGGGATCGCCTACGGAACGCCACCGGAGGATGCCCTCCCGATGGAACCCGATGGGCTGATCAAGGCACGGGAAGAAATGAGGACGGGCATCGCCTTGCTCGAGCAAGGCGATCACTCCGGCTACGACACCCATTGTGTAGAGGTGAAGAGTGATGATCGGGACGCAGCCCAGCTCTACAGCCACCTCCGTGGCCCTCTGAGTGGGACTCTCCTCGATATCGGGGCTTCGGACGCAACCGATATCTATGACGCGCCGGCGCCCTCCTGGGCGGCGGGTGGCTTCATCGCATTCGAGCCGGCGGTGGGTGGGGAATAGCTGCCCTGTGCCACCGCTACCAGCCTCTCCGGGGCGTCATCGACCCATAGTTCGATAGTGCCCACCAGACGACGGGCGCTCACCGAGTTGATCGTCGCCCGGGCGACCACGTCCCCTCCCTGCGCCGGTCGCAGAAAGCGAATCGACATCTCACTGGTGACCGCCATTGGCTCGAGCCCGAGGACCGTGAAGCAGGCGTACCAGAGTGCTGAGTCGGCCAACGCGAACAGGGTCGGGCCGGGAACGTAAGCACCGGGTCTCAGCTTCGCCACGTCGAACGACCATCGGGCCAAGGCTGTCCCCTCGCCCAACTCGACGCACCTGTTGCCATCGGAATAGGAGGCAGGGAACTCCTTCGCTACCAGCGCGTTGACGGCTTCGGGTGTGAGATCGGGCGACATCCGACCGAGATTAAGCCCGGGCGGACACCGGGGAGACCGGGAAGCTGGCTGCCACCACCTCGTCGAGTCGGCGTTGTCCCGTGCCGGCCAGGAACCACCACCAGCCAACGAC
>DASTBQ010000141.1:0-32573 GCA_035711995.1 Acidimicrobiia bacterium
GTGGGACAATGGTCGGACGCGGGTGTGGCGAAATTGGCAGACGCGCAGGGTTTAGGTCCCTGTGTCCGAAAGGACGTGGAGGTTCAAGTCCTCTCGCCCGCACCAGGGTTTTCGGGATGACCTTCAAGTCGGTGAGAACCAATAGCAGCCGATTCTCACGCTCGAGCGACAACCTTATTCTCACGCTCGAGCGACAACCTGTGGATGACCCTCTCCCGGGACTGGCATGCGATTTGTCGTTTGTGAGTGCGCTGGGCGACCAGAATCGAGGGGACGCTTGCCGGTCAGGTGCCAACAGGACTGCTGGGAATGACGGTCGCGGCCCAAAGGGCTGCAATCACCGCGACCGTCACAACGACCACAATTGCAACTGCCATCGCCTTACGCCGGCCGATCTCGGTGCGTTGGCCGCAGTCGGGACATTTGGCAACGTCGTGGTCGAGGCTGACACCGCATGTTTCACATCGCTGGAGTAGACGATGTCCTAGCTGCTCCGGGTCGGTGCTCACAGTTGGAAACGTAGCGTGGCAGATCTCCCGGAACCGAGCGCTCGAGCTTTTTTCGAGAGGTAATGCTGCGCGATGAGACATTTCTCGGAAGCTCCGGGTTCGCCACGACCGTCGCGGGTACCTAGCCGGCGAGAAAAGTCCCGGAAATCAAATCCTCCCCGATTGCGACGACCGGGACTTTCTCATGTCCTTGCAGCCGCCCCTAAGAGGGTCCTAGGTGGTGAACTTCGCAGGTTTCTCTTGCCAGGACGCTCTGATGCGCATGCCCCTGTGACCAACAACGCAACAACTGCACCGAAGATGGATCCGACGATGCCGGCGGCGCTGATGTCGAGGTCATCGTCGAATGTGCGGTTTCCGAGGAAGCCTCCGATCATTGAACCGATCACCCAGGACCATTGTCCCTATCCGAGGTGGTTAGGACGACATCTCGTTCCGGTGCCGTAGGGCAGCATCGGCCATCATCTGGCGGGCGAACTCTGCGGCTGCCTCACCGGGGAGGCGGCCCCTCGAGGAGTGGTCTAGCGCGAACAACACCGCGGCGACCGCATCCACGGTCTGTTGTGAAATTCGCGATGCCTGTGCGTAGAGATCGGCGCCCAATGCGCGTGCCTCAGCGGTCAGCTGAGCAGCTTCGAACTCGGCACCAAGGGTCGGCACCGCGCCAACTTATGCGATCGAATCGGGAGTTGTCGAGATCGCGAAAACTCGCTGAGAGGGTTGCGGGTCAACTTGCAAGCTATCGGCAACTGAGGATGACGGAGCTCATCGGTGGCTGAGTGGCGTCTGTCTGATATGTGCGGAGTCGTTGGACCCGATGTAGCTGTGTGTTCGACTCCGGTGCTGCTGCGATGACTGGCCTGGCGGGACGATGGATTGGCTCGTTTCTCTACCGCGAGTGGGCTAACCGAGCCCTCCGAAGTATCTCGTCTTCGGCTCGACGTATTCGAGGATCCCTTCCGATCCCGCCTCCCGACCCAGACCCGACTGCTTGAACCCGCCAAACGGCGCCTCCGGAGTCGACGGGAACCAGTCGTTGATCCCGATCATCCCGAACTCCAACTCCTCGGAGACCTTGAAAGCGGTGGCCAGGTCGCGGGTGAACACGTACGCAGCCAGGCCGTAGTCGGTGGCATTTGCCTGTGCGATCGCCTCGTCCACGTCCTCGAAGGTGAGCACAGGCATCACCGGACCGAACACCTCCTCGTTGTGCACAGTCACCTCGGGGGTCACGTTGGTGATGACTGTCGGATGATAGAAATACCCCGCTCCTCTCACCCGCTCCCCGCCGGTGAGCACCTTTGCTCCCTGGTCGACACTGGAGGTCACCAACTCGTCCAACCGGTCTCGTTGCCTTGCATTGATCAGCGGACCGACGGTGGTCGCCGGGTCGAGTCCGTTACCAACCACCTGCTCCTCTGCGGTGGCGACCGCGATCTCGGTGAAATCGTCGACGACAGAACCGTGGACATAGAACCGCTGAGGCGAAATGCACACCTGGCCGTTGTTACGCACCTTGGTTGCCATTGCGTTGCGGGCAACCGCGGCCAGATCAGTTGCGTCGGGGAAGATCAGCACAGGTGCGTTGCCACCGAGCTCGAGCGAGAGTCGGGTCACCGTCTGCGACGCCCCGTCCATCAGCAAGCGGCCAACCCGCGTCGATCCGGTGAAGTGGATCTTGCGTACGCGTTTGTCAGTGAGCATGGTTTCGCCCATGGGCTCCGGGTCTCCGTTTACGACATTGAGCACTCCGGGCGGGAGACCCGCCTCCATCAGCACATGGCCGATGAGCATCGCCGAACGTGGGGTGTACTCCGATGGCCGGGTCACCACCGTGCAACCCACGGCCAGGGCGGCAGAGATGGCACGCATCTGGTTATAGACGGGGAAGTTCCACGCCGTGATCATCCCCACCACTCCGATTGGTTGATATATGACATCGATACGGCGACCGGCGACGCGTGGTGGGATCCATCGGCCATTCAGTCGCTGCGCCTCCCCGGCGGCCCAGCGAAGCTGGTTGGGAGCACCAGCCCATTCCGCCCTCGCCTGGACCAATGGCTTCCCAGATTCCTCGGTGGTGACCCTTGCGAAGTCGTCGAGGTTCGCTTCGATGATCGCTGCGGCGTCCTCGAGCACCTTGCCCCGGTGGTATGCGGTTCCACGCGACCAATCGGGGAAGGCCCGCTCGGCGGCATCGATTGCGCTCAACACGTCCGTCGCGTCGCCAAATGGAACCTGCTCAAGGACCTCCTCGGTAGCCGGATTCAGCAGATCCCAGGTCCCGCCGTTCGCAGCGTCCACCCATTCGCCATCGATCAATTGCTTGAACATTCTCACGGGGCCAAGTTAACCAGGGTCGGTCCCGGGAACACCCGTGATGATCCTCGCTCCTCTGCGGAAGGTCAGATAGTGCCAGGCCCAACCGACCAGAACGAAGAAGCGGTTGCGAAACCCGATGAGAAAGAAGATATGTATGGCCAGCCAGGCGAACCACGCAGCGAACCCTCCGAAACGGAACCCCTTGATGTCGGCCACAGCCCGGGCCCGGCCAATCGTCGCCAGGGAGCCCTTGTCCCGATAGCGGAAGGGGGTCCGTTGCCCCGACATGATCACTCGGGCGGCATGGCGTCCCATTTGCATGGCCGCTGGCGCAACCCCGGGAACCCCGGGCACGGCTGCCAGATCACCAACCACGAAGACTTCGGGATGACCGGGGACTGACAGGTCGGACTCGACCAACACCCGGCCCGCAGGGTCGACCTCACCCACCAGTGAACCGACCGGGGACGCGGCCACCCCGGCTGCCCACAACACGGTCCCCGCTTCTATACGTTCTCCAGAGGTGAGTGTGACCCCGTCCTCGTCTATCGCTGAAACCATCGCGTTTGTTCGGACTTCGACACCCAGGGCTTCGAGTTGGCGCCGTGCCGACTTCGATAACGACGGCACATAAGGCGGGAGGACACGATCGGTTCCCTCCACCAGAACCACCCGCGCTGAGGCGGGATCGACGTCGTCGAACTCCTTGCCCAATGCATGTACTGCGATCTCCTCCAACGCGCCAGCCAACTCGACACCGGTGGGGCCGGCTCCCACGACCACGAAGGTCAGCCACCGTTCCGCATTCTCTGGATCGGCATCGGCGTGTTCGAAGGCTCGAAGGACCTGGGCCCGCATCGTGAGGGCGTCCTCGATGGTCTTCAGACCGGGAGCGAAATCTTCCCATTCATCGTGCCCGAAATAAGAGTGGGTCGCCCCGGTGGCAGCGATCAAGTAGTCAAACTCGACACGGTCCTCTCCCACGAGAACGACCTTCTCGTCGACATCGACGTCAGTCACGTCACCCAGTAGGACCTTCACCACGTTCTCCTGGTTCTTGAAGACCGACCGGATCGGATAGGCGATGTCGGAAGGGTTCAGAGCCGCCATGGCGACCTGATAGAGCAACGGCTGAAAGAGATGGAAATTTCGTCTGTCGATGACGGTGATGTCGACTTCGGCGTTCCTCAGGGTTTTGGCCGCGTTGAGGCCGGCAAAACCTCCTCCGAGGATCACGACGCGTGGTCTCAACTGTGTACCGAGGCGGCGAGGGCCCGGACTGCCCTGGCCCGATGGGACAACCGGTTCTTCTCTTCGACGCCCATCTCCCCGAGCGTCCTCCCATCTACTTCGAAGACGGGGTCGTACCCGAAACCGCCCTGCCCGCGTTGCTCTTCGGTGATGACGCCGTCGACTGTCCCCTCGGCCAGGATTTCGACACCGTCGGGAAAAACCAGGGCGACCACCGTGCGGAACCTCGCCGACCGGTCTACCTGGTCGCGCATCACCTCGAGAATCTTCGCCACGTTGTCTTCGTACCTGGCTCCCTCACCGGCGAAGCGCGCTGTCTTTACCCCGGGGGCACCGTTCAGGGCCGCCACTTCGAGACCGGTGTCATCAGCCATGGCAGGGAGACCGGTCGCTTCTGTCACCGCCCGCGCCTTCAACAAGGCGTTCTCCTCGAGAGTTGCCCCGGTCTCTTCAACGTCTTCCCAATCCAGGCCACGCACGATCTCATCGGCCAGACCGGTCTCAACGAGGACAGCTTCGATCTCGACGATCTTGTCTTGGTTCTTCGAGGCGATCACGAGCCTCGGGATCATTCCGCCACCGCACGTCGCTGCATGTCATGCAGCTCGGCTATGCCAACGCTGGCGAGGTCGAGCAATCCGTCGAGGTCCTGCCGGGAGAAGGGGGCACCCTCCGCCGTTCCCTGAACCTCCACGAGCAAGCCACGTCCGCTCATGACGACGTTGAGATCGACCTCAGCGCGCACGTCGTTTTCGTAGTCGAGGTCGAGGATTGGTTTTCCGTCGACGATGCCTACGGAGACCGCGGCGACTTCGTCGATCACCGGATTTCTAGCCAGAGCAGATCTGTCGACGGCGTCCGACAGGGCCTGATGTAGGGCGATCCAGGCACCCGTGATTGCCGCAGTCCGGGTGCCGCCGTCTGCCTCGATCACGTCACAGTCGACTCTCGCCATCGTCTCCGGCATGGCGGAGAGATCGACGGCGGCACGCAGAGCGCGACCGATCAGTCGGGAGATCTCCATGGCCCGGCCGCCGGAGATGTGATCCCGCCGAATTCGCTCGTTCGAGGATCCGGGCAACATGGCGTACTCGGCGGTCACCCAGCCCCGATTCGACTCGCGTATCCAACGGGGGACCTCGGCGTCCACAGATGCCGTGCAGAGAACGCGCGTCTTGCCCATTGCTATCAAGACACTGCCCGGCGTTGATTCGGTGAAACCAAGTTCGACGCTGACTGGACGGAGTTGGTCATGGGGACGATCGGGCATGTCCTTCACGCTAACGGTGCGGCTCAGACGTCGAAACTCGTGCCGGGGACGGCCAGCGTGACCGGGCGGTCGAAGACGACTTCGGCTTCAGCAACTGATTTCACCTTGTCTAGATAGGGCGGAATGTGCGTGAGCACCAGTCGTTTCGCACGGACCTCCCGAGCGATCGCACCAGCCTCTCCGGCCGTCAGATGATGCGGATAGGTCTTGTCTTCGGTCGCTCCCTGGTATGCGGCCTCGGAAAGGAGGACGTCGACATCCTGGGCGTGGTCGCGCCAGTGGCCGCCCGGTCCGGTGTCAGCAGTGAAGAAGAGTGTGCGGCCGCTCTCTGTTTCCCATCGCGACCCGACGGTCGGAACGGGGTGCTCTGTTTCCACGAACGAAATCGAGATGTCGCCGAAAGTTGCCTCGCCACCGTTCAAAGCCGGGGTGAACTCGAAACACTCCGGTTCCTTGTCGATGAACGCGGTGAGACGCTCCCACACCGACTGAGGGGCAACCAGAGGGACCGGATCCCGAGGCTCCGGCCCGAACGTCCAGGCGTGGTACGCCGCTGTCAGGTCGGAGCAGTGGTCGGGGTGTGCATGTGAGATCACTACTGCATCGATCAGATTTGGGTCGAGAGGCAGTGACATGAACGTCCCCGGGCCTGCGTCGCACCACACCCTCGTGCTGCCGTGCTCGATCACATATCCCGATGCGGGGTTCCCGGGCTCCGGGAACGTCCCCGATGATCCGACCACGTGCACCTTCATGGCGCGAGACGCTCCTTGACCCAGGATTCGTCGTTCTTCAGGTATCTCACCCGGTCGTGAAAACGATTGGGACGGCCCTGCCAGAACTCGACCATATCGGGACTGAGACGCCAACCGCCCCAGTACTCGGGTCTTGGGACGATCTCACCGAAAGCGAGGTCCAAATCGGCAAAACGCGCCTCGAGGATGCCCCGGTCAGCAACGGGTTTGCTCTGCTGCGAGGCGTGAGCGGCGATCTGGGCTCCCCTGGGCCGGGTGGCGAAGTACGCGTCTGCAGTCGCCTCGTCGATTTCGGAAACCGCACCTTCAAACCTGACCTGGCGGTGGAGGACCGTCCAGACAAAGGTCGCAGCTGCCAGACCGTTGGCCCGCATCGCCTGGCTCTTCCTGCTCTCCATACCGGTGTAAAAGACGAGACCGTCCGGAGAGAGATCTTTCATCAAAACCGCACGCGCCGATGGCCTGCCATCGGAGTCGACGGTCGCCAGGACGAAGGCGTTTGGCTCAGCTATCTCTGCCTCGAGAACACCGTCGAACCAGATCTCGAACTCACTCATCGGATCATCGGCCATCGCTGCCTCGATGAGACCTTCGGACTCGTATTCGAGACGGAGCCGTGCCGCTCTTTCTCCAATCACATCGGCGACGATACCCTCGGATCGTGGAACCAAACCCGAGAGTGTCGATGCCGACCAGGCTGTCGCGTGCTCTTCGCAGACGGTGCCCGCGATGTGGTGCACCCGCATTTTTGTCGTGGTTCACGATGGACGAGAACTGTGACGGTTGCGGTCTGCACTTCGAGCGTGAGCCGGGCTATTGGGTGGGTGCGATGATCATCAACACCATCGTGATTTTCTCGACCTTCCTGGTGAGCTTCGGAGGTCTCGTCTTGCTCACGTGGCCCGAAGTGCCGTGGACGACGGTTCTCATCGCGACCCTGCTCATCAACCTCGTCGTCCCCACGGTGTTCTACCCATTGTCCAAGACCGTCTGGCTGGCCCTCGAACTCTCCTGGCATCCACTCGAACCTGCGGAGATCGAAGCAGCCGCAGACCGGGTCGGCTAGAGACGCTTGGCGACTTCCTCGAGCATCACTTCGGTGGCCCCGCCGCCGATCGAGTGGATGCGAACGTCCCGGTAGAGACGTTCCACCGCGGTCTCGGCGATGTAGCCCATTCCGCCGTGGAACTGGACACAGTCATAGAGAACAGCGTTGACCAGCTCCCCGACCAGTGCCTTCACTTCGGACACCTCACGGACGGTGTCCTCGCCCTGGTCCGTCAGCCAGGCAGCGCGGTAGGTCAACTCACGGGCCGCATCCACCTCGGCCTGGCGCATGGCGAGACGGTGCCGGATGGCCTGTCTCGACCACAGGGGTGCATCGAATGCGGTCCGCTCTTTGACATAGGCGAGGGTGAGATCGATCGCGGTCTGAGCCTCCCCAATCGCCTGACCCATGATTGCCAGTCGTTCGTTCTGGAAGTTGCCCATGATGTAGTAGAAGCCCCGGTTCTCCTCGCCGATCAGGTTGTCCTTCGACACCCAAACATCATCGAGCACGAGTTCGGCCGTGTTCGATGAGTGCCAACCCATCTTGTCGAGTGCTCGGCTGGCGGAGAACCCTTCCGTTCCCTGTTCGACGGCGAAGATCGAGAGTCCCCGTGAGCCCTTGACCTCCCGATCGGTTCGGGCCGCCACGAAGACAACATCGGCAATCGCCCCGTTGGTTATGAACATCTTGGTGCCGTTCAGGCGCCAGCCCTCTCCATCTCGTCTCGCCGAGGTCCGGATCGCAGCCACATCCGACCCCGCGTCGGGCTCGGTCACCGCTATCGCCGTGATCCTCTCACCAGAAGCGAAACTGGGGAGCCACCGCTGCTTCATGACGTCCGATCCGAAATTTGTGACATAAGGAGCGGCCAGATCGGTGTGCACCAACACGGTTATGGCGAACCCACCTGACGTGCTGTGACCCAACTCCTCAGCGAACACGACGCTGGCCACGTGCCCCATCCCCAAACCGCCAAACTCCTCGGGAATACGCAGACCAAAAAAGCCCAGCGAGCCGATCTCGTTGAGCACCTCGCGTGGTATCGCTCCCTTCGCCTCCCATTCCTCGACCATCGGCACGATCTCGCTGACGACGTAGGAACGAACGTGATCCCTGATCGCGGCGAGGTCTTCATCGATGTAGATGGACTTCATCGAGGATCAGGGTAGAGAGCGGCTACCAAGACTCAATCGCTCGCGTCGGCGGAGGCGAGGATCGCCCGGCCGGCGCGGCTGTTGTACGCGAGGTCGTGCTCGGAGCAGAAACGCGCGGAGGCCTCGGCCACGTCTGCGATCTCGACGTCGTGTTCAACACCGAGACCATCGAGCAGGTACGCGAGATCCTCGGTGGCAAGGTTCCCTGATGCCCCCGGCGCATACGGGCAGCCACCCAGACCTCCCGCCGACGAATCCATCTTGTCGATCCCTCGTTCGAGAGCCACAACCGTGTTGGCGATTGCCTGGCCATATGTGTCGTGGAAGTGGACGCCAACCTTCCCTACCGGGACGCGATCGAGAACCTCGTCGAGGAGTCTCTCGATATCGGCAGGGGTGGCCTTGCCCAAGGTCTCACCCAGAAACACCTCGTCCACCCCCCAATCCACCAGCGTGTCTACGAGGTGGGCTACCCAGTCCGGATCCTGCGGCCCCTCGTACGGGCAGTGGGTCGCCGTCGACACGTAAGCCCGAAACCGCAGGTCGAGAGGGCCCTCGACGACGATCCGTCGAATCCGATGCATCGACTCGTCGACGCTGGCGTTGATGTTCCGCTCGCTGAAGACCTCCGAAGCAGATGTGAGCAAGCCAACCGTCGTCAGCCCGGCTGCAACCGCGTTCTCCAGACCTTTCATGTTTGGCACTAGTCCGATCAGCGTCACATCGTCGGCGGTGACGGCAGCCACTACTTCGGCGGCATCGGCCATCTGTGGAACCCACTTCGGGCTGACGAACGACACCGCATCGAAACTCCGCAAACCTGCTCCGGCGAGACTGTCGATGAAGCCGGCTTTGTCCGCGGTGGGAACGAACGCCCCCAGAGACTGCAATCCGTCCCGGGTCGCCGACTCGGTGATCGAGACCCGTTCGGGTAAACCGCTCATTGCCGAGACGGTATCAGGCAGTCCTCTCCAGGAATTCTTCGAGGACCTCGGTGTAGCGGCGACGTGCGGTGTCGGGGGTCATATCCCGTCCCATCGCCTTCCAGGCGGGGACCCACCTCGCGATATCCGGCATCGGCCGGCAGAGTCCGACCGATTCCCAGTGAGCCAGATTGGGGAGAGAGTCGCCGGTCTCCTCCTGGTAGCTCTTCACGAAGTGGTCGGCTACCCGGTCCATACCCAGATACCGAATGTCGAGAGCGCAATAGGCCACGTCCATCTCCCGGTCGCCGATCGCAGGAGTCTCCCAGTCGACGACGGCCGTAAGGGCCCCCTCCCGCCACATCGTGTTACCCGGCCAGAAGTCGGTGTGACTGAACACCGGCTCGGTTGGAATGTCGCGCTGGCTGAGCAGGACATGTCTCCGAAGGAGCTCCTCACCGAGTTCGTGTTCGAGAATGGACTCGGGGTTCTCCTGGATGCGAGCAACGTCTTCACCGGCGCCTGGAGGAAACAGAGCTACATCGTCACCTTCTACCCGCACGTCGTGAATCCGGGCCAAGACCGCTGCCAAGCGCTCAGCCCAATCGAAAGGGTTGGAAGGCGTCAGATCGGGGGCACCCTCCACGAAGGAGATGATGAGGGTCTTTTCGTCGAAGATGCCTTCCGTGTCGACCCACACCGGTGCGGGAGCCGGGATGTTCGCCCTCTGCATCAATTCGAGCGCCCGAGTCTCCCTCTGAACTACGTCGTCTTCTTCTTCATTCGACCATGGTCCGTACCGTCGAAGTACTAGTCGGGTGCCGCCTTCAGACAGCACGTCCATCGTGCATCCGAGACCGCCCTCGAGACGTCGCTGAAACACGAGAGAATTGGCGCCGATCGCCTCGCGAACGCGTTCTAATTGCTCTTGTGTGGGTTTAGGTGCGTGTTCCATGGTTGACGGGCGCGCCGTGGCGCGCCGAGTTTGCGAATGCAACTCGATCGTGGTGACCGAAGGCCACCACGCGTGGAGGTGCGGGGAGTCGAACCCCGGTCCGCTGAGCCGTCGGCGAAGGCATCTCCGAGCGCAGTCGTCAGCGAGCTTCGAACACAGGAACTCTGACGACGAGTTTCCCTGCGTCTATTCGGAGTTGATCTTGGCCGTCCGGTCCCGAAATCCCGTTCGGCGCATCCCGCATTACGGCGCCCTGACCTGATCGGGCGGGAACCGACCAGGAGGACGGGCTACTTAATTAGGCAGCCAGTGCGAAGTTGTCTTCGGCACTTATTGGTGTTTCCGGTTTGTTGACGGGGCCCCGGAGACCCCGGCTCGCTTCCAACGCCTCAACACTCAACGTCGAAACCGTTTCACCCCCATGGGTGAGCCGCCCAGTCTACTTGCAGCGTCGTTGCTGACCGAAATGAAACGCCGTAGGGGTCAGGTACCGCAGCTGAGTCAACCTCGGGATCGGCGAGCGGTCGCTCGCTCCATTTCGCGCTGATGCTCTCGATCGCGGAGCGTTTGGCGTTTGTCGATCGTGGATTTGCCTCGGGCAAGGGCGACTTCGACCTTGGCCTTGCCGTCCTTGAAGTAGACCTGAAGCGGGACGAGTGTCAGACCCCTCTCGGCGAGCGCGCCGGAGATGCGGTCTATCTCACGACGATGTAACAAGAGCTTGCGCTGCCGCTCCGGCTCGTGACCGCCATCTCGTGCGAACTTGTACGGGCCAATGTGAGCACCCACCAGAAAGGCCTCACCCTGGCGGACGTCACCGTAGGAGTCCTTCAACTCCATACGTCCGTCACGCATCGCCTTGACCTCGGAACCGGTCAGCACGAGCCCGGCCTCGAAGGTGTCGATGACCGTGTAATTGCGCCGGGCGTTGCGGTTGGTGGATATGACTTTGAGACGCCCGGACTTTTCCGGGTTAGCCATCCTCTAGAACCCGGTGGGGACGTCGGGGCCTGTTCCGTCGGCATCCCGCAGGTACTTGCTCAGACCGAGCATCGACCCGATGATGCCGGCAACGGCGCCGAACACCAGGAACAGAAGCCCCCATCGGAAGAAGAAGGCCTGACTTACGTCAAGACGGAACAACGCGAAGGATTCGCCGGCACGGGCCAGGTTGCTCGTTCCAAGCCAGACTGCGAACACAGCCAGGGCCGCACCAACCAGCCCCTCGATCATTCCCTCGAGGAGGAACGGAATCCGGATGAACCAGTTGGACGCCCCGACGAGTTTCATTATCGAAACCTCGTCTCTGCGGGCATAGATGGCGAGACGAATCGTGTTGGCGATGAGAACCACCGCCGCGACACCGAGGACGATCGCCATTCCCAGACCGAGAACGTTGAGCACGCTCGACAAGCTCTGCAGTTGTTCGATCGACTCAGCAGCGGTGGCTACCTGACGGACCGAGACCGTCTGCTGCTCCAGTCTGAAGCGCACATTGCTGTGCAGGTCGATATCGGTCAGCTCGATCCGGATCGAGGCCGGGAGGATGTCAGGGTTGATGTCGAGCAACTCTTCCTGCCCTGCAAACAGTTCCTGATACTCCTGCCAGGCCTGCTGCTTGTCCCAGTACCTGGCCGACTCGACCTCATCCCATGTTTCGATCTCGGTGCGAAGCTGTTCATGGGCCCCGAGGGGGACACCGTTTTCGCCCTCGTCGTTCAGGAAGGCGATGACGTGCACACCCTCCTGCCAGGCGATGGTGTTCAGCCTGAGTATCTCGTTGACCACTAGCGCGCCGAGTGCCAGGGAGAGGGAGATGAAGACGGCGAGGATCGCACCGATCACGATGAGGATGTTGCGTCGCAGCGAGATCATCGCCTCTTTGAGGAGGAAGATCACACGGCTCATTCGTCGGGCACCTCTTCCATGAGCGCCTCGGGTTCCGGCTCTCTGACGCCTTCGTAACCGCCGGTCTCGTCGTCGCGCACCATCCGCCCACCTTCGAGAGCGACCACGCGACGTTTCATCGCATCGACGATGGCGTGGTCGTGTGTCGCCATGACGATTGTGGTGCCGGTGCGGTTGATCCTGTCCAGGAGCTTCATGATGCCAACCGAGGTCCGAGGGTCGAGGTTTCCGGTCGGCTCGTCACAGAGCATGATCGGAGGGCGATTCACGAAGGATCGGGCCACCGAGACCCGCTGTTGCTCGCCACCGGAGAGCTGGCGGGGATATCTGGCCGCCTTGTCTGCGAGGTCGACGAGCTCGAGGACCTGATCGACCTGGGGCCCGATGACCGATTGCGGCCGACCCAGCACTTCGAGCGCAAAAGCGACGTTCTCCCGCACTGTCTTGTTGGGCAGCAGCTTGTAGTCCTGGAAGACGGTGCCCACAGACCTGCGAAGGTAGGGGATCTTCCACCGAGGAAGTGTGGTGATGTCCTTCCCTGCCACCCAGATCTTGCCCCTGGTCACGGGCTCGTCGCGAAGCATCAGACGAATGAGGGTCGACTTTCCGGAGCCTGAGGCTCCCACCAGAAATACGAACTCACCCTTCTGTATGTCCAGCGAGACGTCGTTGGCGGCGACCGTCCCGCCTTCGTAGACCTTTGTGACGTTGTCGAGTCTGATCATGGGGGATCGAGAGAACCTCGTGGCTATCTATCTGAAGGCCACGGAAAAGCAACGGTAACGCCGCCCCGTCATTTAGCTGGAATTGTCTGCGGTCTCATACTGGGACCTCCGCCACCGCAGGTATGCCTCGACGAACCCGATCAGGTCGCCATCGAGCACCCCCTGCACGTTGCCGACCTCATGGTCGGTTCGCAGGTCTTTCACCATCTGATAAGGCTGGAGAACGTAGGAGCGCACCTGGCGGCCCCAAGCTGCCTCACCCTGTTCTCCGCGAATCTCATTGAGGTGCTCGACCCGTTCGAGACGAGCTCTCTCGGCGAGCCTGGCCTTGAGCATTGCCATCGCCCTCGCCTTGTTCTGCAGTTGGCTCCGCTCGTTCTGGCATTGAACGACGATGCCGCTTGGTAGATGGGTGATCCGCACCGCCGAGTCCGTTGTGTTGACGTGCTGGCCACCCGCTCCCTGGGAGCGATAGGTGTCGATGCGCAGATCTTCTTCGTTGACTTCGACGGCGGCGTCATCTCCCAGGTCGGGCACGACGTCGACACCGGCGAAGCTGGTGTGCCGTCTCGAGTTGGCGTCGAATGGGCTGATCCTGACGAGACGGTGGACCCCACGCTCGGACTCGAGAGTCCCATAAGCGCGATCGCCTTTGACGGTCATCGTCACCGACTTGATTCCGGCCTCCTCCCCCGCGGTGACCTCCTCCACGGTGACCGCGAACCCGGCGTCGCTGAGAAATCGCTGATACATTCGGGCCATCATCTCGGCCCAATCCTGGGCGTCGACACCGCCAGCCCCGGCATGGACACTGAGGATGGCGTCGACCTCGTCGTATTCGTCGAAGAACAGCGACTCCATCTCCAGCTCGTCGAGGGAACCGGCCGCCCCCCGGAGCAATTCGATCGCCTCGGTATGTGATTCGGCATCGTTAGCCTCGGCGGCCAACTCGAGAAGCACCTCGGCATCGTCGATCTGAGAAGACAACCCGTCGACCTTCTCGAACAACGCTTCGTATCTGGCCAGTCGCTGGCTCACAGTTCTCGCCTCATCGGGATCGTCCCAGAGATCGGGCGACGATGCCCGGGCACGCAGGTCGTCGAGTTCTGTCTGCTTGCCTTCGAGGTCGAGAAACACACGCGCCTCAGCGAGCCGATTGCGTTGTTCGGCGACGAAGGCAGAAGGATCGGTGATTTCCAAGACGGTCAGGTGTTGGCGCCGTGACAGCGCTTGTACTTCTTGCCACTGCCGCAGGGGCAGGGGTCATTGCGCCCGATCTTGTCTGAGGTGACGGGCTGGGTCGATCTTCCGCCAGTGGGGTTGGCCTCGACACGTTGCGGCTCTGTCTTCGGCTGGGCGACCTCGACGTTGAACAGATATCTGATCGAGTCTCTTTTCACGGAGTCGACCATGTCCATGAACATGTCGTAACCCTCGCGCTGGTACTCGGATAGCGGGTCGCGCTGACCCATCGCCCGCAATCCGATCCCGGCGCGGAGGTAGTCCATCTCTGAGAGGTGCTCCCGCCACTTGTTGTCGATCACCGAGAGCATCACCGACTTCTCGACGCGCTCCAGCACATCCTTGCCCAACTCCTTCTCACGCTCTTCGTATCGGGCGAGTGCCTCGTCGACGACGAAGTCGATCACGTCGTCGACTTCATACGAACCACTGAACTCGGATGGGCCAACCGCAGTCGGGTATATCTGTCCGAGCTCGAGTTTCAGAGCGTCCCAGTCCCAATCGTTCTTGGGCACGGGACCGAGGTGAGTGGTCACGATTCCACTGACCGCATCCTCTATCCAGACGTTGATCAGGTCTTCTGACGCCGTGCCCTCGAGGATGGATTTCCGCCAGGCATAGACATTCTCCCGCTGGGTGTTCATCACTTCGTCGTACTTCAAGACGTTCTTGCGAATCTCGAAGTTCTGCGACTCGACCTGACGCTGGGCGCGCTCGATCGACTTCGAGACCATCTTGGCTTCGATTGGCTGATCCTCGGGCATGCGGAGCCGATCCATGATCCCGGACACCCACTCCCCCTGGAAGCGCCGCATGAGATCGTCTTCGAGAGAGAGATAGAAACGGCTCTCACCGGGATCACCTTGGCGGCCGGAACGTCCTCTCAGCTGGTTGTCGATTCGCCGTGACTCGTGTCGTTCCGTGCCCACGACGTAGAGACCGCCGGCGTCGATCACCTTGCGTTTGTCGGGCTCGATCTGTGCTGCAAACTCCTCGGCCAGTTTCTTCTCGAGTTCCTCGTGAGAAGGATCCGACTGGTCTATGCCGCGACGCTTCAGCTCGGTGCGGGCCATCCCCTCGGGATTGCCGCCCAGCATGATGTCTACCCCTCTTCCCGCCATATTCGTGGCCACCGTGACCGCGCCGGGACGTCCTGCCTGGGCGATGATGTCCGCCTCCCGGGCATGCTGTTTGGCGTTGAGGACTTCGTGTTTGACGCCAATCTTCTCCAGTGCGCGCGACAGAGACTCTGACTTCTCGATCGAGACAGTTCCCATCAGCACCGGTTGGCCCTTTTCGTTGCGCTCCTTGACGTCGCTGATCAACGCTTCGACCTTCCCCGCTTCGGTCTTGTAGACGAGATCACCCTCGTCGAGACGGGCTACGGGTCGGTTGGTAGGGATCGACGCCACCTCGAGCCCGTAGATCGAGGCCAGCTCAGCGGCCTCGGTCTCAGCCGTACCTGTCATCCCGGCGAGCTTGTCGTAGAGACGGAAGTAGTTCTGGAGGGTGATCGTGGCCAGCGTCTGGTTTTCCTCCTTGATGGCCACACCTTCCTTGGCCTCGATCGCCTGGTGGAGACCTTCGGAATACCGCCTGCCCTCGAGAACGCGTCCTGTGAACTCGTCGACGATCTTCACCTCACCGTGATCTATCAGATATTCGATGTCCTTGTGATAGAGGGTCTCCGCCTTGAGCGAAGTCTCGAGATGGTGCACGAAGTCGACCGCCGCGTGGTCGTAGAGATTCTCGACACCCAGGATCTGCTCGACCCTGGCAACCCCTTCCTCTGTGACCAAGACCTGACGCTTCTTCTCGTCGACCTCGTAGTGAACCTCGGGGACGAGACGAGCGGCGATCTTTGCGAAGTCCCGGTACCACTTGGCGGAGTCGGAGAGTCTTCCCGAGATGATCAATGGCGTGCGGGCCTCATCGATGAGAATCGAGTCGACCTCGTCGACGATGGCGTAGACATGACCACGTTGCACCCGGCTCTGAGCCGACATCGCCATCGCATCTCTGAGATAGTCGAAGCCGAACTCGTTGTTGGTGCCGTAAGTGATGTCGGAGTCGTAAGCAGGGTGTCTGTCGGCGGTCGGCATGTTGTTCTGGATGAGACCGACTGTCATCCCAAGGAAACGGTGCACTTGTCCCATCCACTCGGCGTCACGACCGGCCAGGTAGTCGTTGACCGTGACCATGTGTACACCCCTACCACTGAGGGCATTCAGATACGCTGGCATCGTGGAGACCAGGGTCTTGCCCTCCCCGGTCTTCATCTCGGCAACCATCCCATGATGGAGTGCGGCGGCCCCCACGATCTGGACGTCGTAGTGACGCTGTCCCAGAACACGTTTGGCAGCCTCTCGGACGGTGGCGAATGCCTCGACCTGGAGATCGTCTAGTCCTTCGCCGTTGGCGAGCCGATTTCTGAACTCGACGGTCTTCGCTAGTAGGTCTTGGTCGGTCAGCGCTTCATACTGGGGCTCCAGTTCGTTGACGGCATTGGCAACGCCCTCGAACCCTCGAAGGGTCTTGCCCTCTCCAGCACGAAGCAAGTTCGAGAAGATGGACATGCGAGTTCACATGGTACCGGCGAACGGGAATTGACCCGACTCCCCCGGCATCATCTCAGGTCGATCAGCCCTTCCCGGTGGGCCCAGTTCACCGCTTCGAATCGTGACTTCATCCCCAGCTTGTCCAGGATGTTCCTCACATGATTGCGCACGGTGTTCTCAGATATGAACAGCTCATCTGCGATCTCCTTGGAGGTCTTACCGCCCCCGACCAGACCCAGGATCTCTATCTCGCGGCCGGTCAACTCCGGACGCCGAAGTGCGGTAGCACCACTGTGTTTCAGGAGGTCTCGCAAGGCCGAGAAGAGCTTGCCTCCCATCGCCGGTGAGATGGCGGCCCCGCCTGCGAGGACGTCTCGCATGTCGCTGGCCAAACGTGGCAGTGGGGTGTCCTTGGTCAGATAGCCCGATGCGCCCGCCTTCACCGCAGCGAGCAGGTCTTCGGCGGACTCTGAAGCCGTGAGCAAGACGACGCGACTGCGCGGACTCGCCTTGAGGATCGTTGCCACCACTTCCAGACCGGACATCCCGGGCATCAGGAGGTCGAGCATCACCAGGTCGGGCTCGTGCTCACGGGCGAGGTCGATCCCCGCCATGGCGTCAGCGGCCACCGCAACTACGTCGAACCCCTCTTGATTGAATGCAGCCTTCAGAGCCTGACGGAACAATTCGGCGTCGTCGACTATCAGAACAGTCGCCAACAGTTTTCCCTACCTTCTGTCGGACCAGTCACGAGGTCGAAAGACTAGACACTCTCGATACGGTGTTGGCCGCGGCCACCGCGACGACCCGTGACGGGCCGAGAACATCGACAGCGGCCAGGACAGTGGCACCCGTGGTCACGACGTCGTCTACGAGAACGAGATGGTCCGGCGGGGGACGTCGGAGCCGAAAACGATCAACAGGCCGACGGTGGTCCCCGCCTGCGCGACGGTCTGAGTGGAGTGGTGCGACCAACACCGGATAGACCTCTACCTCGAGAAGAGCTGCTAGAGAGAGCGCCAGTTGGAGCGCAGGATCGACCCCGTACTTGAGACGCCGGGTCAAGACACGCGGCACCGGCACCAATGCCGCCCGAGGCAGTCTCGGTGCGATCTTCGCTGCCGCCAGACTCGCGTACGCGGTGAGACCCTGATATTTGAGGAGATGCATCAGGTTTCTCGCGACTCCTTGGTGCTCGAATGCCGAGACCAGTCTGATCGCACCGGGGAGGAGACGCTCCGGAGCGGTCCGCAGACCGGCATCACAGAGCGAGCACACCCGCCCCCGGGTCGGTTCGTGGCAGTTGAGACAAATCACACTCCAACAATGTATGTCGGGGATGTGACCGGAATCGTCAGGTGCCTTCTTGCCAGCCGCTCAGATAGTCGATCTGGTCTGGGGTCAGCTTCTCCAGCCCACCACCGAGGTGCTCCAGCTTGATGGCGGCGACCTGCTCGTCGATCTCGGGAGGAAGGGTGTAGATCTTGGGTTCGAGATCGTCTCGATTGACCACGAGGTATTCGGCCGCCAGTGCCTGGTTCGTGAACGACATGTCCATCACATCTGCGGGGTGTCCCTCGGCTGCGCCCAGATTCACCAGGCGCCCCTCGGCGGCGAGGAGTATCCGTCGTCCGTCTGGCATCTCGAACTCCTCGAGGTTGTCCCTGATCTCACGGCGGTCGACGGACATGGCTCGCAGCGCGACCAGATCGAGCTCGATGTCGAAGTGACCGCTGTTGGCCAGGATCGCACCGTCCTTCATCTTTTCGAAGTGCTCGAGTCTCAGGACGTGTTTGTTACCGGTGACCGTGATGAAAACATCGCCGACCTCGGCCGCTTCAGAAGCCGTCATCACTCTGAATCCACTCATGGCGGCGGACAGCGCACGCACCGGGTCTACCTCGACGACTATCACTTTGGCGCCGAACCCGTCGGCCCGATCAGCGATGCCGCGTCCACAATCGCCGTATCCGACCACGACCACGTTCTGGCCGGCAAGGAGAATGTTCGACGCCCTGATGATGCCGTCGAGGGTCGATTGGCCGGTCCCGTAATGGTTGTCGAAAAGATGCTTGGTGGCAGAGTCGTTGACGGCTACCACTGGCACTCGAAGGGTGCCGTCGGCGGCCATCGCCCTGAGACGAATGACACCAGTGGTGGTTTCCTCCGTCGACCCGATCACTTCGATGTCACGTCTGTCGGTGTGGAGCACCGTCGCCAGGTCGGCACCGTCGTCCATGGTGACAGCTGGTGCATGGTCCAAAGCGGCGTGAATGTGCTTGTAATACGTCCCGTCGTCCTCACCTCTTATGGCGAAAACGGGGATACCTTCGGCGACCAGGGCAGCCGCCACGTCGTCCTGTGTGGACAAAGGGTTGGAGGCGCAGAGAATCGGCTCGGCACCACCATCACGCAGGGCAAGCATGAGGTTGGCGGTCTCGGCCGTCACATGGAGGCACGCTGCGATGACGTGGCCGTCGAGTGGCTTCTCCTCTCTGAACCGTGCCCGGACCGTCTCCAACACCTGCATGCGCCGGCCCGCCCACGCGACACGTCTCGCCCCTGCCTCGGCTAGATCCGGGTTGGCAATGTCGTAATTCATCTCAGTCCTCTACTAGGAGTTTCTTTAGCTTTTCGATGGTGACCACCGGGGTCGGATCGACACCCAGTCGCTCGGCCAGCATCCACGAGAACAGGTCTCCGACCACGGTCAGCGAGATCAAACGTGCCAGACGGGATGTCCCACGGGACGCCACCTCACCCACCCACGGCACGGCATCTTGGGTGAGGGCCCGAGTGTGCTCGATTCGGGCACGAACTCGATCGTGATCGCTCTGATCGGTCAGCACCACCACACCAACACTCTCGGAGGTCAGCTCGGGCATCGTCTCCCACCCGACTATTTCGTTGTGATCTAGCTCCGGAAGGGTCGAGTACCAGGCGGGCACCTTTGCGTTCTCGTTCACCTGAGTCTTCCAACGCTGCGCCACCACTGATGACACCGATCCGCCCCCGTAGATGATCGGGATCCGCCCCTCCAGAGAGGCGGCGATCTCGTCCGCCTGACCCCAGGCCTCACTCCCCTCCTCCATCATCGAGTCGGCCAAGTCAGCGGCCTCCACGAAGGCGAGTCGATGGTCGTCCAACGACTTCGCCCCCTCGAGGAGTCTCACCACCGCACCGATCATGTAACCGGCTGCCGCTCTGGGCTGGAGGCCCGCAGGCACCGCGATCGTCGGCCATCTGTTCGTGGCTGTCAGCTCGGCGAGCCTGCCACCGGTGGTGACCGTGGCAACCGGGAGCCCGCTCTCGGCCGAAGCAGCGACCATGTCGATGGTCTCTTCCGTGTTTCCGGAATAGGAGGCGGCTATCACCAGAGGTCTGACCCGAATCGCCCACTCAGGCACCGGTCCGTAACCCTTGTGTACATGGACTCTGGTTCCAAGTGGAGCGGCCACCGATGCTGCATAGTCACCGGCGATCCCCGACCCACCCATCCCTGCGTAGAGGACTTCGGAGAAGGTGCCGACATGTGGTGGCTCGACCTCGGCAGCCCAGCGGAGTTGGTCTCCGAGACTCCTGATCTGGGAGATCATCTCACTCATCTGGCCCGCCTTCGGCTTGGTCTACGAGCATTATCGGGATGCCGTCACGCACCGGGTATCGCCGGCCGCACGAGGTACAGACGAGACGCTCCGCGGGCTCGTCCTCCATCAGTTCAGCCTTGTCCACCGGACAGACCAGAACCTCTGCCAGTGACGAGTCGATCAAGCTCACGCCACGTTCTCCACTATGTCTCTCACTTTCTCCACGAGTTGGGTCATCGATACGTCGTCGGACGCCTCGGCGTTGAGCCTTAGAAGCGGCTCGGTGTTCGATGGTCGCAGGTTGAACCAGGCATCTCCCAAATCGACAGTCAGACCATCCAGATGGTCGATCTCGGCGTCGGAGAATCCTGCCTCGACCTTTGCCATCGTTTTCAAGGGGTCGTCCACGACGAAGTTGATTTCCCCAGATCCGACATAGCGTTCGACGTCGTTTCTGATTTCAGAGAGGGGCCGACCATCTTCGCTGACGACACGAAGGAGATAGAGCATCGCAAGCATTCCCGAGTCGGCCCTGTAGTTCTCGGCGAAGTAGTAGTGCCCGCTGTGCTCTCCTCCGAACATGGCTCCGGTCTCGGCCATCACCTGCTTGATGTAACTGTGACCGACACGAGTCCGGATCGGATTGCCGCCGTTTTCGGCGACCAGTTGGGGCACGGCTTTGGAAGTGATCAGGTTGTGGACTATCGAGGCGCCGGGATGGTCGTCCAGAACACGCAGCGCGACCAAAGAGGTGATGGTGCTGCCGCTGATCGGCACCCCCCGGTCGTCCAAGAAGAAGGCGCGGTCGGCGTCGCCGTCGAAAGCCACTCCGAGATCGAAAGACTGGTCGGCCATCAGAGCCTGCAGGTCGGCGAGATTCTCGGGGATCAGGGGGTCTGCCGGATGGTTCGGGAAGGTCCCGTCGGGCTCGATGTAGAGACCAGTGAGTGCGGCGTCGATGCGTTCGAACACATCACCCAGCGCAACGCCGGCCATGCCATTGCCACCGTCGACGGCTACGGCGAGGGGTCCGATCGATGAGGCGGGGACGATATCGAACAGATGGTCCACGTAGTCGCCGACGATGTCAGCTCTAGTCACCGTTCCAGCAGGCCTGTCGATCACAGCTTGGTCTGCACCACCCAACACCGCCCTCTTCACATCTTCGAGACCCGACTCCGCGCCGATCGGTGCCGCCCCCGGACCACACAACTTGAGCCCGTTGTATTGGGGCGGGTTGTGCGAGGCGGTGACGACTGCGCCGTGGACTCCTTTGGAGCCCGAGTAGAAGTAGACGGCGTCGGTGGGCACCTCCCCGAGGTCGACCACATTCCCGCCAGAACCCGTGACACCCTCGCTCA
The DNA here is from genome assembly GCA_035711995.1 of Acidimicrobiia bacterium. GTDB lineage: Bacteria > Actinomycetota > Acidimicrobiia > Spongiisociales > ZC4RG35 > JANQRA01. Next base: position 21,572 of record DASTBQ010000141.1, read on the forward strand.
GTGCTGCGGCGAATCCCTGGCTCGTCTCTCGGCAGTCCCGCCCGATTGCGACGACCTCTGCACCCAGGACCTCGACTACCGCCCGCCCGGTGGCGCGGTAGAGGTCCTCGTCGATCTCACCGGTGTCTGATCGGCCGCGCACGTCGTACGCCTTGAAAACTGCATGGGGGTCCACGGGAGTTACAAGTGTAGGAGCCACCTGAGCGGTTTCCGATCTGGCGCCTACGGATCTGGGAAGGCATACACTCCCGGCGCCGGATGCCACCTTCCCTCACCATCGTCGTGCCCGTCTACAACGAGGCGTCTTTTCTCCCTCAGGCACTGCCCGGACTGATCGCCGCCGCTGAGGAGTCCGGGGCTCCCTACGTCATCCGGATCGTCGAGAACGGCTCCACAGACGGCACTGCGGAACTAGCGCGAGAACTTGCAGCGGCCGCCAACGTGGTGATCGACTCGCTCCCCGACCCCGACTACGGGGCGGCGATGCGTCATGGGTTCCTCGAGGCAGACGGCGACTGGGTAGTGAACTTCGACATCGACTACTTCAGCGCAGAGTTTCTAGCCCGACTACTCGACCAACCAGATGATGTCGATCTCGTCATCGGCTCGAAGCGCGACCCGCTGTCGGAAGACCGCAGACCTTTCATACGACGAATCGCCACCGGCGTGTTCAACGTCCTGCTCACCGTGATCCTGCGTTCGGGGGTCTCGGACACCCATGGAATGAAGGGATTTCGACGAAAACTCGTCGACGACATCGCACCCATGGTCGTCAGTACCAAGGATCTGTTCGACACCGAACTGGTGGTGCGCGCCGAGCGGGCCGGTTACTCGATCGTCGAGGTGCCTGTAGTGGTCGAAGAGATGCGAACTGCCCGGTCGTCCCTGATCAGACGAGCGCCGCGCACCATCGCTGGCCTGCTCAGGATGCGGAAGGTTCTCCGGACCCAGCCTCACGACGACGCCACCGGATAACACCGCCGACTGCCAGTAACCCGACGATTCCACCGAAACTGAGGATCTTGCCCACCGTCTCGGGTGCGGTATCCACGAATTCTATGACCACTTCGTTCTCGGTGGGCACGACGACCATCAGAGAAGGAGCAGCACGCCACGGACCGTCGGCGCCTGTCGCAGTCCAGTTCGGGAAGTAGGACACCTTGATCATGTGCGGAACACCCACGGCTCGAGTCGTGAACGAAATCCGATGATCATCGACGACGATGTCAGATACGGCGTCTGCGGGCACGTTGAGTTCGACGTCAGGCCGCTGCTCCAGTGAGGTGATGCGTGGCCATTCGTCCGGCCCGTCGGCCACCACCCAACGATCCATGTTGTTGATGTCCTCGTACCAGTCGAGCGACAGGTCGTGGAAGCTCGGCAGATCCGCACCCTCGGGCCCTGTGACGGTCTCAGAGCCGACTATCGATCCGAGGCCGCCTCGTTGCGGAACTTCGTAGACCGCGGGTTGATGGGTGGCTGCGACCACCAGTTCGGTTTCGGGAAGACGAAAGATGTGGAATGGCTCAGTGACCGCGATCTCTGTGAAGCCTTCGGTTTGTGCGGCTTTGGACGCCGCCTCGGGCGTGAACGAGACGTAGTAGTCGACCCCGTAGACGTCCATGTGCTTCACGCCTCGCTCCATGTCGAATGTGTGATAGCGAAGACCGGGGATCGGGTTCGAGGGCCTCTGAGACATCTCCGAGTGGTTGATGAAGTGAAACGGGGTGGTCAGAGAAGACTCGAAGTAGAGACCCTCCATCGACTGTTGGGAACCCTCTGTCCAGTACGGGATGAGCATCGGCGACATCGGTGTCCCGTACTTGTTGAGGTCACTGTTGGACTCCCACTGCACTCTCCCGTCTGGCAAGCCGTCCAGTTCTGCCATCAGAGCCTCGTACTCCGGCCACGGCTCTTTGCGCTCATAGCCCTCGTAGTTCCACTTCGACCAACCATCGACGAAAGTGACCCCAGCGGTGGCTCCCAGCACCACGATGGCGGCCGCAGACGTGGTCAGGAAGTTGCGAGTGTTGACGTTGGAGCCGAAGAGCAATGTGGTGCCCAGTGCGATCACACCGGCCAGCGCCACGACGGCCCACGCCCATTCCGGGAATTCGGCGGAATCTGCCACTAGACCGGCGGCGACGGCGAAACCGACCACGAGCATCGCCCTCGGGAAATTTGTCGAGACACGACTTGGTAGACGTCGTGACAACCACATCACGGCCGCCCCCAGACCGAGGGCGGCGAAAAAGGCGAGACCGAAGTACCAATACGGCATGAGCCGTCCGTTGTAGAGCTTCCATCGGGCGTCGCCGAACATCCCGGGCAGCAATTCGGGAAGCACGGTCGGCAGGGGGTAATAGATGATTGGTAGAAGGGTTGCTGCGAGGAGGGGGACCACCCGGGTCGTCTTTCGCACCGCCCACACGGCAGCCGGTATCGCCACCGGTATCAGCAGCCAAACTTCGACAGGGAAGACCTCTTCCCATCGACTGAGAGGGCTCCAGGCCATATCCGAGGTCAGACCGATCCGGGCGAGGAGGGGAAGGGCCCAGAAGGCTGCGATCGCAAAGCCCCAGAACCAGATGAAGACCGTCCGGGCAGGCCCCTTCTTCCAGAGGAGCACGAACAACGAGGCGAACACGAGCACGAGCGTCGTGAGGACGTGGCAGAGGGCGGTGAGTGCCAGCGTCAGCGCCGCCCACTTCACATACTTGGGATCGTCTTTGACCGCCTTTATGAGAAAGCCCAGATAGACCAGACCCAAGGCGAACGACCACGAGTAGGAGAACTCCCCCGCCAGGGTCGACGCGATATTGCCCCCGTAGATCGAGTAGCTCTCGTAGAAGGCGAATACGGCACCGGAGCCCGCAGTGATCAGGGCAATGTGCTTCCCGAAGGTAAGGGCGCGGGCGTGGAAATAGATGGCGGGTGCCATGGCGAGCAGCCCCAGGATCGTCACGATCTTGAACGCGACCCCGTACGGAAGGAAGAGGTCGAGGGCGACGATCACGAGAGAAGGGATCGGGAAGTAGAAGTAGAAGGCCGGAAATCCGGCGAACCAGTCGTTCGACCAGCCCATCACACGCCCCTCGGGGAGCAAACTGTCACGGAGATAGGCCGGTCCGAAGACATGGGCGCCCGTGTCGCCGCCGGTGGGCGTGGTGGCCGAGAAGATCAACCCCGGATTCATCACGATGAAGATGACCTGCGAGGTTCCGGCGATGAGGATCGTGGGGAGGATGGGGATCCGCCGCAAGGCACCCCGGATGGCGGTCACGGGCGGGACTGTCGGACTATCTCCAGGACCTGGGTCACGTCGATGTCGACGCCCTCCCTGTTCCACCATTTCTCCTCGCAGTTGTGACACCAGAAGAAGATGACTTCGGTCCCATCAGGGAGGATGTGCTCTATCTCGAGCACATCGGTCTGGGAGCAGCGGGGGCAGTCCATGGGAGACGTCATGGTAAATGTGGCCCGACTCCTACTACAACGACTCGTCGAGGAGCCGACCCACGTAACGACTACGCCGTCTGCCGTCCTCGGTCCAGTATGCGTACCAGTAGGGCCCGTGGGGACACCTCGTGCAACCGTCTTTCCCACACCTGACCATCTGCTGACGCATGCTCACCTTCCGATCCTCCGTTGGATCGACCGCACCTGCGCGGTCGAGCGCGGCCCGGGTGAGGATCTGCAATCGTCGGAGCCCATGCTCATCGAGATCCTTGACCGCGTCCAGGAGATCGCGGTCGAGGGTCATGAGTGGGCGTGTCCTACGCGACTTGGACGGGGGCGAAGAGTCTTGTGACGGTGCGACGATCGGTGAGCGTCCAGCCGTGGGGCGGGGTCATCCGATCTGCGTGGTCTGCACAGAACAAATAGCCGAACCCGGCGACCTGATCCGACAGGTCGTCCATCCAGACAGCGCCGTCCGAATAGTTGAAGGTCATTACCGCGGCTGCAGGTGCGCCACATCTCGTACAGCTGACTGTCATGACGCCACGGTAGAAGTCGCGAAAAACACAAGCAAGGATCAAACCCCTCTGAGCGCTCTACCAGGTTGGCCTGGATAGAGCTTTCCGGAACCGTTCTCCTCGACGACGAGGACTGCAGGCACCACATCCACCCCCAGTTCGGAGAAGAGTCCGGGTTCTTGTTCCCACACGAACTCCTCAAAGCCGGTCTCGCCGACCCGGTCTATCAGCTTTTCTCGCGCTGTCCGACAGGTCAGGCAAGGGGACGAAGAGAAGAGGTAGATGCCGACCGCCAATCCGGTGTTGGGAATATGACGTCGGTGAGCTCCGGCCCTGCGTCGCAGGAGCATCGTGGCCATACCTGCTATCAGGAGAGCGCCTGCGATCAGGCTCAGTCTGATCCAGATCTCATCCATCCTGGACAGGGATACCCATCGCCACGCTTCCCTGCCCGGCGAGAGACGAGCTCCATAGCGCCACCACAGGACCCGACGCCTCGATGCGATAGCCATCTGCGGCAACCAGGTCTACCTCGGCGACTGCGCCGGCAGGGAGGACGACGCTGCGGGTCAGGGCGGTCTCCTGCAACGAACGGACGTCCACGGAGATCTCTTCGAGTCCGGTGTTGAGGATCACCACCGTTCCAGTTCCGCCGGCAGGCGCTTGAGCCCCGGGAAGAAGCCAGAGGGGTGCGTCTAACGGGCTCGCGGTGGTGAGGGCCAGGCCGGTCGGTGAGTCGATCCAAAGGGTAGGGACCAGCGGACCCGTGGCAACCACCCTCACGGCAGCGGTTTCCAGTGTCACATCGGACAGGGCCAATCGCAGGACTCCACGGGGCGGGAGAACCCCGGACGCATACGACTCGAGAAGTCCGCCCGTGTTGGAGAAGTGATCGATCTGATACTCGATCTCGCTATTCGTCGGTGTCGCGAGAAGCAACTCCTTCGGACCCTCTCCTGCCGGAATGGGCAGCCACCACTCCTGAGCTGCAGGCACAGCCCGCCACATCGCCACACGCCCGTTCAGAGTCTGACGACCCACGACCAGGGCCGATCCCGACGTGACCTCGATATTGACCGAGATCTCCTGGCGGCCAGGGATGATCTGGTTCATGTCGAGGGTGTAGGAGCTGAGTGCCGGCACCACGACCGAATCGAAACGATCATCAGATTCGATGCCGGCGTCAGTGGTGACGGTGAAGTCGAGAACCGCCTCCCCGGCGTATGGGTTCATCAACTGGACTTCGAACATGGCCCCGCTCGCAGTGGAGCCACCAGCTAGAAACGCCTCGCCGGCAGGTATGTCCACGCACGACTCGGCCGCCATCACTCCCTGACCGGTCAAAGCCACCGCGGCCGCGGTTATGTCTGACGGCATCTCGATGAGACCCCCGGAGATACCAGCCGCGCCGGCATCTGTCGCCTGGATCGTTATGGCACCAGAGTCGCCGGTCCGGAACTCGAGCGCACCCGATTCTTCACCGGTCGAGAAGGTCGACAGTCTCCCCTCACCGTTCACAGAGGACAGGACCGAGACCGAAGTCGCCCGATTTGCAGTGGCCACGATCGGACAAATGGCAACCGGAGGAGGCTCGGTTGCCGGATTCTCACCATGCTGGGCTTGGTTCGGCTCCGGCAGCAGAAACGCGGTCGCTGCCAGGGCCAGCATGACAACAGCGGCGACCCACTTCACGAGATACGCCTTCCCACGATGATGGCCGCAGATGAAATGACGGCCAAGGCCACGGTGAGAACGGCCAGGACGGTGTCGAGGGCGTCGCCCTCCCATATCGCCTCACCCTCGCTGCCATCGATCGTCACCCACCACCCATCACTCTGTGGGTCGGGCTGCCAGCCATCGTCGTAATTGACTGCGAGCCTCACCTGTCCATCGACGGGGTCTCCGCTGAACCCCACACCGTGATTCATCCAAGGATCGGAAGTGGTGCCAGCGAGCACCACGGCGCGGTCGTTCTCATACACCCGCGCCGTCGGATCGAGCGGGAGCGGCACCAGATCCAATTGTGCGAGAAGCACCTCGTCGAGCACGAACTCAGGACCCTCGAGCACCACCCAGTCGACGGCGAACGGAGCCAGACGGTCGCCCGGTCTGAGTTCGGCCCCTGAAGCGATGTCCACGAGCGAACTCGCGAGGTCGTCATCCCCATCCCTGATCTCGGGCAACCAGACCTCGTCGAGGGTGGTGCCAGAACCGTCGAGAACGCGATACCAAAACCCAGGACCCGACCTGACCTCGCCGGGGATGAGCGACTTGTCCAAGGATGCGTGCAGGATGCGACCCGGCCCATTCTCTTCCGAGAGAGTCGCCGCAAACGCAAGTCGGGCGTTGTCGTCGCCCGGAGGCAGGCCAAGTCTGCCGTTGCTGAGGCCGGCAACCGAGGTAACGACGATCGCCAAGCCTCCGGCAACGGCTACCAATCTGAAGACGTTCCTGGAAAGACCGTCGAGAACCCCTGAAACCACGAGAGCAGCGCCGAACGACGCTGCGATGAAGACCGCCTCCTCGAGTCCCGGACCGAAATCAAACAGCCTGCCCTGTGCCAGGGCGGCCAGGGCAACGATGCCTCCGGTCATCGACACCAGCCGACTTCGCCCATCGACCATCACCATGGGCAACGCCGCGATGAGGATCAGGACGAGCCACAAGTTGTCGCTGAACACACCAAGACGTTGCGCCGGGTCGAGCAGCCATTCGGGGTCTCCCATCATGAATCCGAGGCCGACGAGCCCGCCGAGCATCACAACGAGTCCGAGGACGAAGCTGGCGCGATCTCCTCCCAGGAGACGCCAAACGAGAACCACGATCAGCGGGACGATCGCCAACACGGGTGAGAACGCCGCAACAATCAGGCCGGTGAGAAGTGCCCAGCCGCCATGAGTCATCTTGCTTCGACCGGCTTCGTGCGGGTGGACGAAACAGGCGCGAACCGCCCAAGGGAGAACCGCCGCGGCGCAAAGCGAAAGCCAGGATCCGGCCTCGACGAGCAGAGCGGTCCCGGGGCCGGCCATCAGCACGATGCCGGCGAGGTATCTCCCCGGCCCGCGAAGGCCCATCCGGCCACCAAGCCGACCCATGCCGACGATGCCGAGGAGGGACAGGAGCAGAGTCAGCAAGGTACGGGCCGCACCTTCGGCTCCAAACCAGAGGAACGAGACCAATCCGGTGAGCCCGGTCGCAGGATGGACTGAAGCGCCCGCTCCAAGACCCGACTCGTTCCATCCGCCGAACCACCGGGCCAGAGCAACCGACGGCGGCTCGAACGGGAACGTGTATCCGACGTTGGGCATCCCACCGAAGATGATCGACCTGGCCGCGAAGAACACCACGCCGGCTGCCAGGATCGCACCCCAGATCCCCGGCGAGCCCCACACTCGACGTGAACCACGGGCAAGGGCCTGATCGTCGTCGAACACCGAGAGAATCCGCCCGCTGAGTTCCTCTCCCACCGTGCGTAGCCGCAGTGATCCTCTCGCCTGGAACCGGAAAAGCTCCTCGTCTCCCTCGGCGCGGACCGAGCGAAGCCTTCTTCGCTGCCGGATCGTCGAGGGCAGGTGATAGATGTTCCACGCCCACGAGTAGACGTGTCGGACAGCCGGTCTCCAGCGACCGAGCAGGAGACTCCCCAGTGAATCGATGATCGAGACGAGGAAGTCATAGGGAAGCACCCAGAGAAGGGTGAGAGGGGTGTAGGCGGTGACGATGGCGCGCAGCCTGCCGGCCTGCTCCCGCCATCCTTTGCCCCTATCACCACATCGGCCCTGGTGATACACCTCCGATGACGGGACACTGATCACCCGGCCCCCTGCCAGACGGGTACGTTGAGAGAAGTCGAGCCCTGCCGCTACTGGTGGAAGAAGAGGGTCGAGACCTCTCAGCCCTTGGGCGAGGTCACGACGCACCAGCATCGATGCCGACTGAACGAACGCGACCTCGCGCACGACGTCGTACTGCTGCAGATCGATCTCGCCCTCGTCGAGACCCGAGTAGGGCTCGCCGAACACGTCGGTCGCCCCACCGACAGACTCGAGCTCGTCCATCGTGCCGGCTTTGAGCAGCTTCGAACCGGCCAGCGAAGCCTCGTTTCTCTCACTCTCCGCAACCAGGGCTGACAAAGCATCCGGGCGGGGTCTGGCGTCCGAATGGAGCAGCCACAGATAGTCCACGTCGGAATCGGTTGAACTGATCGCCTCCTCGAGTGAGACGATCGAGGCAACACCATCCGCACCGCCACCTACGACGACGATGTCCGGCTCAGGCTCATACACTTGACGTCTGACCACGGCGAGCGCCGCATCGAGATCGGCATCGCCGACAACGCTGATAACCACTCTGACGCGGGGCGCGTCGAGAGTCTCCTCAGTCGCTTCGGTGTCCGCTACCTGCGGAGTGGTTGAGGACATTCGAACTGACATTGTGAACCGGAGCGCCACACTGAGCAATACCGAGGTGTGCGAATGAAACGAATAGTCGAGCTATCGGGTGGGGTTGGCGGTGCTCGTATGGCCCGTGGCCTGGCCATGCTCGAAAACACATCCCTCACGGTGGTCGTGAACGTCGGCGACGACGCCGAGAACCATGGCCTGGCCATCTCACCCGACCTCGACACGGTCGTCTACACCCTTGCCGGCCAAGAAGGCCCTATGGGTTGGGGCCGACGCGGCGACACGTTCGCCCTCAACGATGAGCTCGGACGGTTTGGTGTTGACAACAGGTTCCGTCTCGGTGATCGCGATCTCGCGCTGAAGCTGTATCGGACCAACGAATTGGCGCGTTCGATCCCACTGTCGAAGACCACCGCAGCGATCAAGGATGGATTTGGTATCGAGGCCGACGTGCTCCCCGCAACCGACCAGAGACTGAGGACAAACGTCCGGATCGATTCAGGATGGTTGACGTTCCAGGAGTACTTCGTGGATCGAGGTCACGCGGACCGTGTGTTGGATCTCTCCTTCGAAGGCGCCGACACCGCGTCTCCCGCACCCGGAGCACTCGAGTCGATCGCCGAAGCAGATTTGGTGGTGATCGGACCTTCCAATCCCCCACTCTCGATCTGGCCGATCCTCGCCATCGATGGATACCGACAGATTCTCATCGATCACCCCGCTGTGGTTGCCGTCAGCCCACTCATCGGCGGCAAGACTGTGAAAGGCCCGGCCGACAAGGTCCTTGAAGATCTCGGGCTTGGAACAGGAAACGCTGCCGTGGCTCGGGCTTACCAAGGGCTCATCAAACGCCTGGTCATCGACTCGTCAGACGCGACCGACGTTGAAGAGATCGAAGGTCTCGAGGTGGTTGTGACGGACACGCTCATAACCGATCGTGAGGCAGGGCATCGGCTTGCTATCGAGGTGACACGATGAGCCTCACCGTGTTTCCGATAGCGGGGGTGGGAAGGGTCGAGCATGGCGACGATGTGGCAGCCATCCTTGCTGATCCACTGCGTGACCTCGATGCCACGTCGGGTGACGTGCTGGTGGTCACTCACAAGATCGTCTCCAAGGCCGAAGGCGCGGTGCGTCAGATCGAGGGTGACGAAGAAGAGTTCAAGAAGACCCTCGTCGAGGAGATCTCGGCTTCGATTATCCGTCGGAGAGGCGATCTGATAATCGCAGAGACCAAACACGGTTTCGTTTGCGCCAACGCCGGTGTTGACAGATCCAACGCTGATCCGGGAACCGTCGTCCTCCTCCCCGATGACCCCGACAGATCAGCGCACAGGATCCGGGCCCGTCTCCAGCGGACGTTGGGCATCGACATGGCTGTGATCATCAGCGACACCTTCGGAAGACCATGGCGACGCGGTCTCACCGACATCGCGATCGGGGTCTCTGGTCTGCTGCCGATCCTCGATCTGAGAGGCACCAGAGACTGGTCGGGAAGAGAACTGGACGTGACAGAAATCGCTGTCGCCGACGAATTGGCCGCCGCCGCGGACCTGGTGATGGGGAAGGCGAGCGGGGTCCCGGCCGCGTTGGTCAGGGGTTACGAAGGACCAAGGGGCGAAGGTAGGGGAACCGAGTTGGTGCGACCGGTCGACGAAGACCTCTTCAGGTGATCGCGTGGGCTCAGGCGCCTGGCCGCCCCAGACCCCAATAGTCGAGACCGGCGGCCCGAACCGCAGCTGGATCCAAGAGGTTTCTGGCATCCACCACCCGATAACCCTTCATAGCGGCAGCGACCTGTTTCATATCGACCGATACGAACTCGGGCCACTCTGTCGCCACCAGCAGTACATCCGCACCCGCCACGGCCGCGATCGGATCTGGTGCCTGCTCCAGCTCGGAGCTGACCGCTTCTGGGTCGTACGCGACCACTTCGGCGCCGTCTGCGAGCAAGAGCCGGGCTATCCGCAACGCTGGTGACTCCCGAACGTCATCGGTGCCAGCCTTGAAGGCGACACCCCACATCGCGATGCGACGGCCTTTCAAGCCACCTCCTGCCGCTTGCCGCACCTTGTCTGCAATGCGGCGCCGCTGCTCGTGGTCGGCTTCGATTACCGCCTTGAGGAGATCGAACTCGTATCCGGCATCCACGGCCACCGCGATCAACGCGGCAGTGTCCTTGGGGAAGCAGGAACCGCCATAACCGGGTCCTGGTTGGAGAAAGTGAGGACCGATGCGGTGGTCGAGACCCATCCCGTGAATCACGTCGAGCACGTCGGCTCCGACGGCTTCGCACACATTGGCGAGAGTGTTCACAAAAGTGAGACGAGCCGCGAGATACGAATTCGAGGCGTACTTGATCATCTCGGAAGAAGTTGGATCGGTTACCACGACTTCGGTGTCGAGATCGCGATAGAGGGAGGCAACGAGATCGGCGTCGTCCCTCTCGTAGGCACCGACCACCACCCGGTCGGGAGACAAGAAGTCGTCAACGGCCTTTCCCTCCCTGAGGAACTCGGGATGGGACACGATGCGGGCCTGACTGCCGCGATCGGCGAGACGTTTACGCAATCCTGCGACCGTCCCCGGCGGAACCGTTGACTTCACGACGAACACCGACTC
>DASTBQ010000142.1:0-11089 GCA_035711995.1 Acidimicrobiia bacterium
GACGATCGAGATCCCGTACTTGCGCGCCAGGTCGGGGCGCTCCCTGACGTTGACCCCGACCAGCCTCTCCCCACGCTTCCTCAGGTCCCGCTCGACCCGATGACATTCGGTGCAGAGCGGATGGGTGAACACGACCGTGGCCTGCTCGTGATGGGCGAGCCCGAAGTCAGTGCGGTCGATCACCTGAAGTCGGTCCCCATAGATGCCCCGGACCCTTGCGCGGAGTTTGTAGATCTCGCATCCGGCGCAGAACCCGGTTAGGGAGGCGAGTAGCGCAAGGACGGCAACTGTCAGCCCGAGGATCCAGCCAAAGGTCGAAAGACCACTCAGATGGGCGAGCGACGCCGCGGTGAGCACGCCGAGCCCGATCTGATTGGCGAAACGGGGTGGTCGGGAGTCCTCGATCGGTCCCTCCCCGAATCGCGGCTGGATCAACTCGAAATAGGCGAGACAGGGGAGGCAGTACTGGCGGCCGAATCTGAGACCTACCGCGAGTTGGATCGCCAAGATGGCCAAGAGTGGCCACCAGCCGATCACCCAGGCCAGCAACGCAAGTGAGCCGATCACTGCCTGGTTGACCCTCGGTGCCCTCGAGTCGATGACGTCGAGGTCCCGGTAGGGGTCGGCGGTGCGTGGCAGACGATCCCTACCGGGTATCGGCTCGGTCAATCGTTCGGATTCGGCTGTCATGGGGCTCCTCGGGCAACAAAAAACCCGCATCGGGTCGATGCGGGTAGGTGGGACTCTCGTCGGTTGTTATTGAGTCATCACCACTCGCATCGCGCGGCCATACACGCTGCGCAAGCGCAACACATGACGACGGCGACCGAGTGAGATGTCATTGCGCCGGGATAGTACGCATCTGGCCGGCGGAGTCAACAGGCACGCGTCGTTACGGACGAGTCGGCGGCTTTCAGGCGATCGATCGAACCGCGTTCTCAACCTGATCGGCGAGCTTTCGTAGACCTCTGGCATCACGCTTCGACCCCGTGCGCTTCTTCGCGTCTTCTCTGATGCGGGAGCTCTCAGCGATCAAACGTTTCCTCGACTTGGTGGAGTCGAGATCGCCCACGAGTCCGCTCATCCGTTTCGAAGCGCTCCTCAGCGTCTTGGCGTGTTTCTTGGACTTTGCTAGATCGGGGGCGTGTCGGCGAAGTCGCCTCACCGCCCTGGAGACGGTGGCATGGTCGTCTCTCGTTGCATCGGCGTTTCGCGCCGAAGCAGCCACGATCAGGACCGACTGCTTCTTGAGTTCAGCCGCGCGTCGGGGTCCGACACCGGCTACGGCTGCGAGATCCTCAGGGGATGCCTTCGCGAGTGTCTCGACGGTCCCGAGCCCGATGGCTTCGAGACGCGCCGCCAGCACAGGACCAACCCCGTGCAACTCCATGACTTCCACGATCCCTCCCCTGTATGCCTGACCCGTCGACATTCAAACAGGGCCTCTCTCGGCCGCAAGCCCCGGGGCTGCTATCTCACGGTTCCGAATCGGGGGTAACCTGGGCGGATGGACGAGAAGTCACAAGCACCCGACGTTCGAAACATTTGGAAGCTCGTCCTCGCTGTGATCGGTCTCATCGCGGTGATCCAGGAGCTCCGCAAGCCTGCCGAAGAGCGAACGTGGCACGGGAAGGTGGCCAACTTCGTGCCTTACGACTTCCGCATGCCGACTGTCGAGCGGATCCGGGATACTTATTGGAATCCCGAGGGTCCCCTCGTCTCCTCCAAGGCTTTTGGTGTCGGTTGGGCGCCGAACTTCGGTGTCGTGAAACGGTGGTTCAGCTGAGCGAAGGGTGCATCGAGTCGACAGCGTCGACCTGACCGCCCGACAGACCGTCAAACGAGTTCCAAAGCCGCCCGCTCCAGGGCCCGAGCATGTTCTTTGGTCAACCATGTCGGCGAGGTGCGCACCGTCACCAGGGTCGATGCGCCGTGTCCGGTGGCGATGAACGAGTTGTACGGGGGGTCAGCCAAAGGACCGACGAACCACACCCTTTCCAGAGTTGCGTCTCCCCAATTGTCGAGAGATGCACCGAGTTGCCCGACGTTGCTCAGCGACCGAAAGGCACGCAACCTCATGCCCCTACGAACCATCTGAGCGAACGCAACGTCTGTGAGCGAATTCCAGCGGCCCATCGCCTTGCCGGCAGTGACGAGGTCGTCGGCCTGAGTTGCTAGAGTCGCCTCCGCTCTGTCGATGGTCTCGGTCAGAGTCGCATCCGGGTTGGGGAAGGACACACCGGCGGCGACGCTCAGGTTTCCGATGCCGCCGCCGATCCCGAGAGCGGGTCGCAGGTCACGGGCGACGAGCCATGTGCTGTCAGCTCGGGGCTCTCCAAACACTCGAGCCCAGGCCTTCTCCAGAATCCCAACGAGGACTGCGTCGACGGACCATCGATACCGCCGACGAGCCTCGGTGAAGTACTCCAGCAGCGGTCCCAGCTCGAGCAGGTCACAGTCGTCAGCGCGCTCTTCCACCCCAGGACCAGGGTCGACATGTGTCGATGGTGGGGTTTGCCACCAGACGGTCGCACTTCGGACGGATGCGGCCGCCGAAGCCCGCCAGTCGGTGGTGCCCACCCACGCTTCCAGGGTCCTGGGAGTTCGATCGGATGGCCGCTCTGGCCGGTCGTAGAGGACAGCCTCGTACTCCTCTCGGAGGTCGGCGAGCAATAGCCGGCTTGCGGTGCCGTCTAACGCAACGTGGTTGCACATGAGTGTCACGCGCACGACTTCGGGTCTGTGATCGATCCGAAGTGCCACCGGGGGCCGGTCGTGAGTCAGCTGGGGGACGTCGTCACCGAGCGGAGGCATCTCAGTCGGTTGCCAGCGATCTCGGTTCCTGATGCAGGCCAGGATTGGATGGAGGGAGACAAGCCGGGTCCAAGCCATCTCGAGTGCGGTCAGATCGAGGACACCACTCAGCTCCAAGACCGCCTCGAATCCAACGGCCGACGTCTCGTCGAGCAGGGCCATCGCCCGGTCGGCTGCTCCGACCAGGTAGTAGGCGGGAGCTTTGGGATGGACCCTTGCGACTAGATTCGGTCCCACTGTGGACACGTGCGGGAGAATACGGTGCCGGCTCACGCCTTGATGAGTCTTCGCGGTCGCAAGTACGGCGACGAGTGGAGCCCGGTGTGGAAATTCCTTGCAGACAAGCACGGGGTTCCCGGCCCCTTGGGTCTTGACGAAGCAGTGGAGGAAGTCGCATCCAAGCTCGAGGCCAACCAGTCGCTCGTACCCGGAAGGGTAGAGCCGACAGTGTTCGAGCTCGTCGGAGACGCCCATCTGATCGGCCTGCGTCAGGATCACGTGGCACGTCTTGCCGGCATCGTCTCAGGAGACGATCAGCAACGTGTGCAGCTGCTCGAACACGCCGCGTCCCACCTGAACTGGGACACCGCCGACTTCCACGACTGGGCTGACGTGATCGGCTCTGACCCTAAGGCGAGGACCGAGTCCGTTCCGTTCCCGGAAGTGGAGAGGGCTCCCGGTGTGGCGCCTTTCCCCGAAGAGGATACGGCTCCCGGCGTGGCGCCTTTCCCGGAAGCGGAGAGGACACCCGGTGTGGCGCCTTTCCCGGAAGTGGAGAGGCCTCCCGGTGTGGCGCCTTTCCCCGAAGTGAAGAGGGCTCCCGGTGTGGCGCCGGTCTCCCTGCACAACTGGACCACACAGCTGGCCGCGGACGGACTGACTTCGATGCCTCCACTCCCCGACACACCGGCGTGCAGCTCGACAGAGGTGGGCGGCTCCGCGAACGACGGCCATGCCACGACGGTCTTCGGAAGGTTCGACATGGCCGCCAGAATCGAGGATCTCATCTACGCAACGGACCCCCGTAATTGGCCCGATTGCAGCTGGTTCTTCATCTCCATGACCGAGCAGACGAGCCCGGTTCTCCTCCCGCCACCCGACGATGTCGGCAGTAGTGCCTACTCCTGCGACTTGGAGGAGTTGGTCGGTCTCGAGGAGCTGCTCACCGTCCGCACCGGGCTGAGCACGCGCTATTTCGTAGGCGCGGACTCGGTGGGCATGGAGTTCGACCTGACGCCCGGAACCCACGGAGACGGCAAAGTGGACGTCGATCACGGGTTCCTGCTCGCTGAGAAGCACCCGAGCCAACAGGGAAAGGTCGTCGTCACCTCACAGAAGACTTTCAGCTTCGTGGGGCTCGACGATCTGCCATTCTCATTCCTGTGCGAGTTCGGTTGGATCGACATGATGAGGGCCATGGCGCAATGCCGCAGACCGGGAGGATGACATGACAAAAGGGAAGGACACCTGGGACCGGCTCGGTGTCTATCTCGAGACGATGACCGACCTCACAGCCGACACTCTGAAGAACCTCTCGTCGGAGTGGGCCGGGTTGTGGAACGCCGAGGACGGCCAGAACATCGCAGAGTCCGCCTTCGGTTCGTTTCGGGAGAGTGTCGGTCTCGGCATCCAGGCATCGGCCAAGGCCTGGGTGGCGACACGTGATCTCATGACCGATCTCGCCGACTGACGGGGCAGGCGACACAGACGATGTCGGACAGAGAGACCTTCAGTGACCTCCTGGTCGAGGCCGTGTCGGACCATGGCAAGGCCACGGCCGACCTGCTGCGACGCGTCGGGAGTGGGGAGAAGATCGACTACCTGGCCGAGACGGCTGACTGTCTGGCGAATGTTGTTCGAACGACATCCCGTTTTCTCCTCTTCTGGGACAACATCGCCACCCTCCTCGCACAAGATCCCGGTGCTCCACTCACCTTCACGGGCCCAATGGTCTGTGAGGAGGGGGAGACCCACACCTTCGAGCTGTTCCTGCAGAGCTCCCAGACACCCGTGATCACAGTGGGGCTGCGTCGGCGCGGCGAGCCGCAGCAAACCATTGGGGTCGAACGGATCACTGCCAGCACGAGTGCCAACGGCGAGGTCGTACTGGAGGTCGACTGCGGTGGTCAGGCCAGGGGCGTCTACGAAGGCTCCATCCAGATCACAGACGCGAACGGCCAACAGGTGACCCGCCCCTTCAACATCTACATCGACCCCGGATCGCAGAGCACGTGATCAGTGAACCCATGACAGCGGCAGCCACGCCGAGGGACACGCTGCGTCGCCCCACTGTCCTCGTTTGTGACCTCGTGGCATCCACGGCCATCGCCGAACAAATCGGGGAGGAGCCATTGTGGGAACTGTTGTTGGAGTATCAGGACGCCTGCAGCGAGGTGATTCACAGGTTCGACGGAACGGTCTACAAACGTCTCGGTGATGGTCTGCTCGCATTGTTCGGGATTCCCAGGGCACATGAGAACGACGCCCGACGAGCGGTCCACGCCGCTCTTGCCCTCGTCGCCGCGGTCGGCCAGCTCGCCGACGATGTGAAGCAGCGCTTCGGAATCGATCTTGCACTCCGGGTCGGTGTCCACACGGGGGATGTCGTCGTTGGGGAGATGGGTGGTTCGCTCGAAGTCGCGGGCAAGGCGGTGCACCAGGCCGACCGACTCCAGTCTCTGGCCGAACCCAACGGGGTCATCATCTCGAGCGAAACCGCCGACCTCATCGGCGAGGAGTTCGAGCTTCGCCCACGGGGGGAGGTCGACCTGCGCGGTCTGAGTGCATCGACCACGACCTTCGATGTGCTCCGGGCGCGAATCGATAGCCCCTCCATCCCAGTCGAACCGCTGGCGATGGTAGGACGGGCAGAAGAGCGGGCCGCTGTCGGTTCGGCGTGGAGGACGGTCCTCAGCGGCGGTTCCCGGGTCCTCCTGATCACCGGTGACGCGGGAATCGGGAAGTCGCGGTTGGCACGCTTCGCCCGCGATCACGCCGCCAGAGAAGGCGGTGTTCCTCTCGAGGCCGAATGCTCTCCCTATTACACCGATGTTCCCTTCCACGTGATCGGGAGAATGCTCTTTCATCACCTCTCCCTCGACCCCGAAGCCGGCGACGACGATGTGGTCGGGGCAATGGAGGCGTCGGTCGTCTCGGCAGGTCTCGACCCGAGTCGCGCCCTCCCACTTCTGGCACCTCTGATGGCAGTGGACCTCGGCGATCGATTCGAGAAGGCGGAGCTGTCGCCTGCCCAAGTGGCGGAAGCGACCTCTGACGTGATACTCGAATGGTGGCGCGGGCTGGCCGCCAACGAGGCGAGGGCGATCGTCATCGAGGACATCGATCTAGCCGACCCGTCCACAATGGCGCTCATCGAGCGTGCCATCAGCGAGAGGCTGGCACCTGGCATGCTCCTGGTCCTGACCGCGCGTCCGGGAGGAGTCCTACCCGAGGTGGGAGCCGGTGACCTCATCGAGTTGGCGCCTCTGCCCGACGAAGACGCCCGAGAGCTGGTCGATGCACTCACTCCCTCGATCGAAGGGGCCGCCGAGGAGGATTTGATCGAACTCAGCGGCGGCAACCCCCTGTTCCTCAGGGAGTTGGCGCTGGCCCATGACAAGTCGGGCCGCGTGGTCCCGGGAGGTCTGCGCGATCTGCTCATGGCCCGTCTCGACGAGGCTGGTGATCTCGAGCTGGCCCAGATCGCGTCGGTCGTGGGTAGGACTATCGACCCGGCACTACTTCGGGCGGCTGCCGGAGATGGTGATCTGAGCGCCCGGATCGAAGGGTTGATCGAGCGGGGCATCCTCAGCTATCACCACGACCACAAAGGCGAACGTCTCCGGTTCGTGCCCCAACTGCTCGGTGAGACCGCATACGCATCGCTTCCCACCCGTCACCGCCAGCAGATCCATTCCAAGCTGGCCGAGATCTTTCTCGCCGGTGAAGGCGATGTGGGCAGCGCCAGTCTCGCCGCCCTTCATCTCGACCGGGCGGGACGTTATTTGGAGGCAGCCGAGACCTACCTGACAGCGGCCGAGGCGGCCTCATCACTTGGGGCATTCTCCGAAGCGCTCCGTCATCTCGAAAGGGCTCGTCAGCTCGCCGAGGACGAATTGCCCGACGAGACCGGAGCAGAGTTGAAGCGTGTGGCGGTTCTGCGAACCTCGTTCGTCCACATCGCAAGGGAGGGGTTCGGCTCGGAATCGGCCACCGCGGCGGCGGCTCAAGCCATCGCCATGGCCCCCGCCGACTCAGTTGTCCATTCGGCCGGACCTCGTCTCGCCGAGTTCTCTCAGGCCACGATCCTCGGCCAGCGAACCGAGGCCGGGTCGATCCTCTCCGATCTCGAGGCAGACCTGGCAGTGGCCCGCGACTCCGATCGCATCCAGATCGAGGCCGAGATCGTATTCGCACGTGGCCTCCACGACTTCGGTCTGGGACGATTCACCAGTTCCCGGAACAGCTTCGAGTTCGCTCTCGACAGGTTCCATGGCCCTCCCCGTCATGGGGCACCCTGGCCCGACTACCCCCTGCCCACAGATCTGCCCGCCACGGCCAACGGTCAGTTGATCCCGATCTATTGGATTCAGGGCGATCGAACACTCTCCCAGGAGGCGGCGAAGCGAGCGCGGCGAGCCACCAATAACCTGCCGTACCCGATGGACGCGTTCAACCTCGCCTACGCAGTTGGATATGCGGGCTGGGCAAACCTCATGGACGACGAGGTCACCCCTGCCCTCGACGCATTCCGCGAGCAGGGCGGTCTTGGGCGGGAGCACGGGTTCGCAATGTGGGAGACATTGGCGGCGGCGTTCGAGGCGGTGGCCACTGCACGGCTCGAGCCGTCTGAGGATCTGGCCGAGGAGCTGGCCAGGCTTCGCACCCAGGCGGCGATGACCGCAGGGTCGTCTTTCCAGCCATATCTTCTCGCCGCCGAGGCCGAGATCAGGCTGCGCGCTGGAAACCCCGGACATGCCCTCGAGCTGATCGAAGAGTCATTGAGTCTCGCCGATGCAACCTCCGAGTTCATCTATCTGCCCGAAACCCACCGTCTTCGGGGAGCTGCCAACCCCGACTCTGCCGGGGCGAGGGACGACCTGCAACGCGCCTGGGAGATCGCCCATGAGCAGGACGCACATATCTTCACCCTGCGCGCCACGCTCGACCTGGCTCTCCACGACGACTCTCCGGACGATGTCGGCGATCGGATCACGTCGGCACTCGCCGCGATGAGCGAGCCCGAGACCTACAAGGAGTACGCCCGAGCCAAGCAGATCCTGACGTCACTGCGATGACGTCACAACACGAGTCCGGGGAGCGTCGCAAGGTGGCGATCCTCGGCGGAGGCATGGCCGGCCTGGCGACGGCGTGGCGTCTCAGCGAGCCGGGATGGGAGGAGAGATTCTCCCGGATCACTGTGTACCAGCGGGGTTGGCGACTCGGAGGAAAGGGGGCGAGTAGCCGGGGACGTCACGGGAGGATCGAGGAACACGGCCTCCACATCTGGCTCGGGTATTACGAAAACTCGTTCCGTCTCGTCAGAAACGTCTACGGGGAACTCGATCGCGCCACGAATGCGCCGACGACGAAGATAAAGACCTGGACCGACGCATTCGAACCGGTCACCGACGTCGGCTTCGAGGACTTCGACGGGACGCGCTGGAAGCACTGGGTGGCCACCTTTCGTGCAAACGATCAACTCCCGGGTGAGGAAGACGCCGAGGACGGGGCGATGAGCGTGATCGAGTTCGTCACACGTGCGCTGCGCCTCGTCTCCGACTTCTACACCTCACTCGAATCGGCTCCATCGCCCACAGGTCTTGTCCTGTCGAACAGCCCAAGGCCTCCCGGGGGCGACGCTGGATGGCACAACGGTCTCGGGGTGATCATCGCCTCGCTGCTGGCCGGGGCGGTGCAGACGGTGACGATGATCCGGGAGGCGCACCGTCGAGTGTCAGTCGACAGCGCATGGTTGGTGCCCTTGGGGCCGATGCTCGACACCCTTCACTCGGCGCTTCGCGACCTGGCCAATTCCAACGAGCGAGCCCGTCGTCTCTGGTCGTTGCTCGATCTCGTGATGACCACTATCCGGGGCATCGTCGCCGACGGGCTCCTGGTGGATCCCCGCGGATTCACCACAATCAACGACCAGGACTATCGAGACTGGATTCGGCGTCATGGGGCATCACAGGAGACTCTGGACTCGGCGCTGGTCCGGGGCATGTACGACCTGACGTTCGCCAACCAACACGGCGAACCGTCGCGACCCCGTTTCGCCGCCGGTACCGGGCTGTTCCTCTCCGGGAAGCTGTTCTTCGATTACCGGGGATCGATTTTCTGGAAGATGACAGCCGGGATGGGCGACGTGCTCTTCGCCCCGCTCTATCAGGCGCTTCGAGCACGAGGCGTGGAATTCGAGTTTTTCACACGCGTCGACTCGCTCGGGCTCGACGCCGATGGGAGTTCGATCGAGACAATCGAGATCGGTCGCCAGGTCGAGATACCCGCAGGGGCCACCGGCTATGAGCCCCTCGTCGATCACGACGGTCTTCCCTGCTTCCCCGATCGGCCCCGAGCCGACGTCGTGGGGACAGACGACGACTCTCTCGAATCGTTCTGGTCCGAACGTCCCGACCACACCCGTGAGACGCTGCGACGCGGGAAAGACTTCGACGAGGTAGTACTCGCCATTCCGGTGGGCATGCACCGTTACGTCTGCTCGGATCTGATCGCGGCCAGCTCTGACTGGGCCGAGATGGTCGACGGCGTCGGTACCACCGCCACCAAGGCGGTGCAACTCTGGTTGTCCGAGAACGTGACAGGTGTCGCCTCTGGCCGCAACGTGACGATGACCGGATATGTCGAACCATTCGACACCTGGTCGTCGATGGACCATCTCCTCTCCCACGAGGGTTGGAGCGGTCCGAAGAAGCCAGGTTCGTTGGTCTACTTGTGTGACACCCTCCCCACCGATTGGCCCGCGGATCCCGACGACATCGGATACATGAAACGTCAGGACGAGTTGGTTAGAGAGCAAGCGATCACATTCATCGACAACGATCTCGTGGAGATCTGGCCGGGGGCACGCGACCCGGTCGGTGGCGGGTTCCGCTGGGAGTTGCTCGTCGGAGACGACCGTGAGGTTGGGCCCGAACGCTTCGACAGTCAGTACTGGAGGGCCAACGTCGATCCATCCGACCGTTATGTGCTCTCACTGCCCGGGTCTGAGCGGTATCGCCTCCAACCCGACAGGAGTGGCTTCAGCAACTTGTTCCTCGCCGGGGACTGGACCGATTCAGGTCTCAATGCAGGCTGCATCGAGGCTGCCACGATGTCTGGTCTGCAGGCCGCCAATGCCCTTTTGGGCCACGATCGATGGGCCGACATCAAGGGCTTCTACCCGAGGGAGACGTCGTGACCGATCCCACTGCGAACAATGTCCGAGAAGAGGCTTATCGCGCTGCAGCCGCAGCAGTAGATCGCTTCCTCGGTCGGATCGAAGAGTCATCGGCCGAACAGGTTGGGGAAGTCGGTGAGGCGGCCCGCAGCCGTTTTCTCGCCGAGCTGGGGAGGATGGTCGACCTCAACCTCGACATGGTGCGGAGGGCGTTCGGGACATATGGCAGGCTGCTGACACCGGACATGATCCCGTCGGGAAGAGACGACGTGCTCGACCTGGGTCTGGCGCCACCCGGTGGGTTGGCAACGACGGTGCTCTGGCTGCACAACTTCGAAGAGGATCCGATCTCGGACCTCGCTCTGGTTGGTTCGCCGCTCGTGTCGAATGAGACGGCCGCCCGGGAGAAGCCCCGCTGGTCCTTCTCGCCTTCGGTCGTGACCGTTCCACCTCGATCGGGCATGCCCGTGATCGTGAGCCTCGAAGTTCCTGCCGCGGCCACAACAGGGTCTTATTCGGGAACCGTCACAGCCCGAGGCAGGGAGGCTCAGCCCATCGAGGCACGGCTGGACGTGGTGTCGGTGGACCCGACTTCACACGAGTCGTGGTGACGACGGCTCCTCCCTTCGTGCTCGACTACCTGGAGGGAGTCAGGGTGGGGGTCACGGAGGCGATCGCGGCGAGCCTCCCAGAGGGCGGCCCCCGAGCGTCGCTCTACAACCCTCTGCGCGAGTTCGTCGGTCGGGCCGGGAAATCGATCCGGCCGGCCTTGTGCATCGCCACGGCGCGTGCCCACGGCGCCATCACCGAGTTGGTGCTGCCGTCGGCGGTTGCACTGGAACTGCGCCACAACGCCTTTCTGATCCACGACGACGT
>DASTBQ010000143.1:0-2500 GCA_035711995.1 Acidimicrobiia bacterium
GTTGTCCGAGACGAGGCCGGCGATGTGCTCGAGCACCTCCAGTGGCACTGGCCTCGGGGCGAATTCGGCGTTGCGTCTCAGGATGGCGAGCCGGGTCTCCACGTCGGGTGGCTGGATGTCGGTGAGCAGGCCCCACTCGAACCGGCTGCGGAGACGGTCCTCCAGCGACGAGAGGTTTCGAGGATGACGATCCGAGCTGATGACCATCTGCTTCCCCGATTCGTAGAGGGAGTTGAAAGTGTGAAAGAACTCCTCGAGGATCTGTTCCTTGCCCTCGAAGAACTGCACGTCGTCGAGGAGGAGGATGTCGACTCCTCGGTAACGGTGCTTGAAGTCGTCGGGCCGCTTCCGTCGGATCGAGTCGATGAAGTCGTTGAGGAAGTTCTCCGACGACACGTAGCGCACCACGAGGCTGGGGTACATCTCTAAAGCCTGATGACCCACGGCGTTGAGGAGATGTGTCTTGCCCAGACCGGCGCCCCCGTAGATGAACAAGGGGTTGTAATGCGCTCCCGGTTGCTCGGCGACCGCCATGGCCGCGGCCCAGGCAAACCGGTTCGACTGTCCCACGACGAAACTCTCGAAGCGGTACCGGGAAATGAGATTGGTGGCGGGAGAGAGACCGTCGACGCCGTGCAGCCGGCGCTCGGCATCGCCGAGGCGGTCTTCGATCCTGTCCTCTGGGGCCGGGGTGGGCTCGGGGGATGCCTCGGGCTCTATGACCTTGAAGAGCGGTCTGCTCTCATTGCCGAAGACATCGCGATAGGCGGAATCGATGAGATCGCCGTGTTTGTCACGCACCCAGCGGAGATGGAACTCACTCGGTGCGATCAGCGTGAGGCTCTCGCTGCCAAAATCGGGCTCCAACCGGGAGAGCCAGGTATCCCAGTTCGCCTTCGACACTCCGGCTCTCAACACATCCTGAAACTGGCCCCAGCTGTCCGGCGCCCTATGTTCTTGTACCAAGACCACTCCTCCTACCGGCGAGTTGTCCACAGATCCATCCACATCTGTGGAAATGGCTGTGGAACACCCCACCGGGACAATCCGTCAGCTTGTCACCGAGAGCGGTCCGGCCACCCGAAGACGGCCGAGGAAGTCGATCACGCTCCCAAGGTCAAGGCAGGCGAGTATCGACCCTCGACGACGGGCCCGCAAGAACGCGGAATTCGACGGTGTGGAAGAGTCGGCCGCCTTCTTTCCACAGATAAGACCCAGGTGGGACATGGTTTTTCCAGGGTCTGCCACGGGTCTGCCACGTAGTCTTTCCGTCTTCCGCCCCTCTCATTCTTTTCGCGATTTGCCCCGTTTCTTCGCGCTCCGACCGGTGTCCCGCCCAGGAGCGAGTCGTCTCCGAGCAGCGTCGAACTTTGACATAGTTCGACGAGGATTCGTAACCTGTCGGCACTCACTCTCCAACCCCTTTTTTTGTCATGAAGAGGACTTACCAACCCAAGGTTCGAAGGCGAAAGCGCCGTCACGGCTTCCGTCATCGCATGCAGACCCGGGCCGGGCGCAGCATCGTCAAAGCGCGCCGGCTCAAAGGTCGGAAGCGTCTCGCTGCCTGACTTCGAATCCCTTCGCTCCTCCCGGGACTTCCGGCGGGTGCTGAAGGAGGGGACAAGACGCCGCTCAGGGGGCGTCGTGATGGTGCAATGCTCCGGTGAACCGGGAGTGTCGCGGGTCGGGCTCGTAGTCTCGAGGAGCACCGGCAATGCGGTCACCCGTAACCGGATCAAACGCCGTCTCCGACATACCCTCGAAGCGGTCCAACTGAGACCAGGGATCGACTACGTGCTTATCGGCAGCAGCCAGGTGACAGAGGTTCCCCACAGCGAGCTGGTGGGATGGCTGGAGCGCGCCCTTCGTGCCGATGACGCCAGGGCCGGCGATGTCTGAGCGTTGGTACCGGCCTCGCTATCTCATGGTCGGTCTGATCGCAATTTACCAAAAACTGGTAAGTCCCAACATGCCGGCCAACTGCCGGTATCAGCCGACCTGCTCCCGTTACACCGCCGAGGCGATAAGCCGGTTTGGGGTCATCCGGGGCGGCTGGCTGGGCTTGAAGCGGATCGGTCGATGTCATCCACTCCGCGCCGGGGGTTATGACCCGGTGCCCGATTCCTGGAGAGCCGGCTGATGGGTGATGTGTTCAACGTCCTGGTCGACGGTCTGGGCTCGGTCCTCGCCTTCTTCTATGACCTGTGGGATGGCCTGGTGGACGAAGGGACGGCCCTCGGGCTGGCCATCATCCTGCTCACCATCTTCATCAATCTTCTGGTCTTTCCTCTGACCCTGAAACAGACCCGGGCGACCCGAGCTTTCACCGCGATCCAGCCCGAGATAAAGCGGATCCAGACCCAGTACAAGGATGACCCGCAGGAGATGCAGAAGCAGCTGATGGCGCTGCAACGATCCGCCGGGGCGACACCGGGTGGGTGTCTGCTCCCTCTTCTCATCCAGATGCCGATTTGGTTTGCCCTGTTCCGACTCTTGCAGA